>NZ_JBEPCY010000043.1:0-62711 GCF_040299965.1 Streptomyces sp. NPDC000594
CCCCATATGCGCCCGCGGAGCGGGATATGCCCCGGCAAGCCGGGGCATAGAGCGCGAATTGCGCAAGCGCAATTCGGATTCCGGCGCAAGCGCCGGAATGGAATTCCGTGAACGGAATTCCGGACGGAATGCAATTCGCGCAAGCGCGAATTGGAGGCGACCGCGCAAGCGCGATCACCCAGGCTGGCTACGAGGGGAGGTGCATCGCGTGCAGCCCTGTGTAGGGCTTGGGGTTCCTACCCACCACCCCCGCAGTGAGGATGACGGATCGTCGGCCCGATCGAGTGCCGGCTTCACCGCAGTGACGGGCTCCGCTCCGCTCCACCCTGGCCTCTCACCACCCTCGAAACCGGCCGCTCACGTTCACCGATACCCCGCCAACATACCCTATGGATCGTATGTGCGGGGCGAGATTCGGCCAAGTATCAGCCTGCAGGGGGAAGCTGTCGCGCTGGCGATGCATCAGGGGTACTGACTGTGTAGAGTCTGGTACCAGACACCACCCCACCGGCCCGCCACTCACCGCGCCGGACTCTTATTCCTATAACGCGCTGCATTTCGCGAAGAGGAGAACCACGGGAATGGCCGTGAAACTGCGTGAACACCAGATTGAGGCCGTAGCCGCTATCGTGCGCGGCCTCGATATTCCGCCGGGCGGCATTCCCTGGAATGGGTTGCGCGGGCAGGTGCACGCCGCGTGCGGAACGGGGAAGACCATCATCGCGGCGGCCTCCGCGAAAAAGATTGTGCCCAAGGGCCGCGTTCTCGTCGTGGTGCCGACCCTGGATCTCCTGGCGCAGACCGTGAAGGCGTGGAACGGCGCCGGGCCCAAGGCGCCGGCGGTCATGGTGTGCTCGCCCCTGGACGACCCCGAGCTCTGGCACATGGGGGTGCGGTGCACCACCAACCCCGTACAGCTGGCCCTGTGGCACAAGGAGGGGCCGGTGACCATCTTCGCCACCTACTCCTCCCTGCCCGTGCTGGTGGAGGCGTTCGAGGGCGCCTACGGGCAGAAGCTCGCGCCGGTGGACCTGGCGGTGGTCGACGAGGCGCACCGGACCAGTGGGTCGATGGGGAAGGCGTGGGCGGATATCCACGACCAGACGAAGATCCCGGCGCACCGGCGGCTGTACCTCACCGCGACGCCGCGGATCTGGCAGGAGCGGCCTGAGCACTGGGAGGTCGCGGAGGGGGTGCGGGACGCGCTGCCGGAGGAGATGGCGGCCTCGATGGACGACGAGAAGGTCTTCGGGCCGGTGCTGTACAAGCTCAGCTTGGCGGCGGCGGTGTCGCGGAAGCTGCTGGCGCGGTACCAGATCATCGTCCTGGAGCTGAAGGACCCGGTCGTCACCCCGGAGCGGCTGATGGGCGAGGAGCGGCACACCGAGAAGGTCCGCGGGGAGCGCCTCGGGGCGCTCCAGGCCGCGCTGCTGCACACCATGGAGCAGCACCAGCTCCAGACGTGCATCACGTTCCACCACCGGACGATAGAGGCCGCCGCGTATGCGGAGGGCCTTCAGCGGGTGGCGAAGCGCCTGCACGCGGACCAGCCGGAGAAGTACCCGTCGGAGATCTGGGCTGACTGGCTGATGGGTGAGCATGTCCCGGAGCGCCGGCGGGAGGTGCTGGGCAAGTTCGGGACCACCGCCCGGCGTGCGGTCCTGTCGAACTGCCGTGTCCTGGGCGAGGGTGTGGACATCCGGGCCGTGGACTCGGTGGCCCTGCTGGATCCGAAGGGGGCGCCGCACGACATCGTGCAGGCGATCGGGCGCGCGCTGCGGCAGAAGCCCGGAGAGGGAAAGCTCGCCTCTTTGATCGTGCCGGTATTCCTCCAGCCGGACGAGGAGCCGGAGGACATGTTCACTTCCGGTTCGTACAAGCCGTTGGTGAAAGTCCTTGAGGGTTTGCGGGCTCACGACGAAGAAGCCGTCGAATTGCTGGCGATCCCGCAGGAACCTCAGAAGGCTGACGTGCAGCCCTCCGAATACATTGGTGCCGCGCCCGGTGATAACGAGGAAGAAACGCGGTTGCTGCTGCGTTTTGCGGCTCCTCGTGATCCGGTGATGGTCGCTGACTGGGTCAGCTTCAATGTGATCGACACCGAGCGGCAGGACTGGGCGCGCGGCTGGGCGAAGCTCAAGGAGTACGCCGAGCGCGAGGGGCACGCCCGTGTTCCGTACGAACACCGCGAGGGTGCGACACCGCTTGGGCAGTGGGTGGCGGAGCAGCGACGGGCCTATGCGGCCGGGCAGATGACCGGCCAGCGCGCCCGGCGGCTGGAGCGGCTCGGCATGGTGTGGTCGGTGGCGGATGAGCGGTTCCAGGAGAACCTGGCGGCGGCCCGGGTGTACTACGAGGAGCACTGGACGCTGTGCGCGCCCCGGGCCGCCACGGTGCTGGACCGGCCGGTGGGGCAGTGGCTGTCCAACCTCCGCCGCCCCGGCGCCCTTGAGGGGCGGCCGGAGTGGGAGGCCGCGCTGCTGGCCGTGGACGAGGACTGGAACCCCGAGTGGCCGGCGGACTGGCAGCGGCACTTCGCCGCGCTGCGCGAGCTGGTGCGCGAGGAGGAGGGGGCGGAGGTGATGCCCGGGTTCACCGTCCATGGGATGGACGTGGGGAAGTGGCTGGACCGGCAGCGGAAGCCCGAGGTGTGGGCGGCCTTGAAGGAGGGGCAGCGTGAGCGCCTGGAGGCCATCGGCGTCACGCCTCCCGCGCCCGCAGCGGCGGCGGAGCCGGAGCCGGAGTTGCCCGCCGGGCCGTCCACGACGCCCGTGAGCGCCTTCGAGAGGGGCATTGCGGCCCTGGCCCAGTACAAGGCCCGGGAAGGGTCTGTGAAGGTCCCCAGGGGCCACACAGAGGTGCTGGAGGACGGGACGGCGGTGAAGCTCGGGGTGTTCCTCTCCAACAGCAAGAGCCGCCGGGCCAAGCTCACCGCCGACAAACTCGCCGCGCTCGCCGGTCTCGGGCTGGAATGGGCGGCCGCGGAAGGAGCAGCGTGATGAGCGCGAGCGACCAGGAGGCCGGGGAGCAGCGGGTGCGGGACGCCGTGCGGCGGCACGCGCGCACCAGGGCCTTCGCGGAGGCGGAGGACTTCATCTCGGCGGTGATGTCCGACCCGGAGGTGCAGGCGGCACGGGAGCGGGTGGAGGCGGCGGAGGCGGAGTTCGGCATGGAGCTTCAGACCCGTCTGCAGCCGTTCCAGGACCGCTACGACCAGGCCGTCGCGGCGGGCGACGCGGACGGGCTCGCCGGGCTCTGCGGGGGCAAGCACGGCCACTGGGGGCGGATCTGCGTCCTGCCCGACGGCCACGAGACCTCGATGGAAGAACCGCACTGGGGCCGCACCAGCGAGGGCCGGCCGATCGCGTGGGTGGGCAGCGCGCCCGACGACTGGTGAGAGAGCACGATCCGGTGCTTCCGGACTGGTGTGGGCGGTGCAGGAGCAGGCGGCGTGACGGCCCCTGCGCGGTGCTGTCGTAGGGGCGCTGGCGGCGCCGTGATGCTGGACTCGCAGGACCCCGGGGCGCGTTGGCCGTTCCGGGGTCTTCCGTTACCCGGGGTCAGCGACCGGGCACCCCAGTGTCTACACGAACATGTGCGCGATTCCCCAGGTCGGAGACCTGGTATCGCGCGGGTGTCCGTGTAGACACTGGGATCTTGGGCCGGGTCCCCCTTGTGCGAACTACGGTGCCGTCGAAGGGGGTTCGCGTCGTGTTCCGGGCGGGTGCCGAGCGGGTCTTCGCACG
This sequence comes from Streptomyces sp. NPDC000594, assembly GCF_040299965.1. Classification (NCBI taxonomy): domain Bacteria; kingdom Bacillati; phylum Actinomycetota; class Actinomycetes; order Kitasatosporales; family Streptomycetaceae; genus Streptomyces; species Streptomyces sp. NPDC000594. Next base: position 3,747 of record NZ_JBEPCY010000043.1, read on the forward strand.
CACCCCGAAGGCTCGCTCAACGGCCCCTGCCAGGATCAGCCGAGTTCATCGGTGTCAGCCGTGCCGCGGGGTCGGTTGCGGGCCCACTTCTTGAGATCGCCGGGGTGGTAGAGGAACTCGGCTCCCCGCTTGCCGACCGTAGGTGGGAAGTCGGGGTCGTTGGCGCGGGCCCAGCGCAGGGCCGCGAGCGTGATCCCGGGCAGATGGTTCTGCTGAGCGGTACGCAGTCCGACCGCGACATCACCCGGTTCCACGCCGGGGGGCGCGGGCGGGGCCGGCTTCGCCGTCGGCGCCCCCGAAGAGGTGTCGACTGCAACGGGGCCGGGCACAGCGGCCGGGGTGAGCGGTGCGGGCGCGGCCGGGAGTGTGCTCGGGTCGTCGGCGAGGGGACCGGCGGTCGTGGGCGCCGGGGTGTGCGGCGGGCGCGGGGCCAGGCTGCCGGTCGTCCTCTCGGTGCGGGTGCCGGACATCGCCCACTCGCGGGCCTCCGCGTTAGACAGGTTCAGCACCTGCGTCTCCTGGGCCCGGCCGCGGGTGACGACCTGGACGCGGCCTTTGTGGTCGCTCGGCATGGGGATGGGGCTGACTTCGGGGACGAGCATGCGCCAGGCGTTGAGGGTGTAGCGGACGAGGATGCGGGTGGCGAAGTTCTCGCGCATCTCGGGGCCGCCGATGGCGCGGGCGGTAGCGGACTGCGCGACCAGGAGGACGTGGAGGCGGACCTGGCGCCCCATGAAGAGGATCTGGCCGAGCGCGTCGATGGCCGGGGACGTCTTCGGGTCGCCGGACTCCCGGATCTTCGCCCAGTACCACTTGAGCTGCGTCATGGTGGCGTTGACCTCTTCGAGGAGGATCACCAGCCTCGGGCCGACCCGCCACGGCTCGCGCTCCAGGACGTCGTCCTCGAACTGCTCCGCGAGGGCGAGGCGGCGCCGGCCTTCCTGCGCGAGCCGGATCAGGGCGTCGTGGATGTCGGCGATGTCGCGGCAGTAGGTGACGCCGGGCACGCCGCGCGCCCAGGTGTGGGAGATCCGCTTGAAGTCCAGGACGTAGGCGTGCGCGCCGTTGTGGATGAACTGGCAGCAGATGGTGCGCAGGATGGTCGACTTGCCGCCGCCGGTGCCCGCGGAGATCAGGACGTGCGGGGAGTCGGCGTCCAGATCGACGGAGACCTTCCTGCGACCGGATCCGAGACCGATGAGCGGGGCGGACTCGGGCATCTTCGCCAGGATCTCCCGCACCCCCGGGTCCGACAGCCGCAGCATCTTGGGCGGGGCCTGGCGCTTCTTCACGGTGAGGTGAGTGTCCGCCCCGGCGCGGCGCCAGGTGAAGGAGACGTTCTCCAGGGCGAGCTTCTTCTTGACGAGGTCGGCGACCAGGTCCTCGTTGAACCGCATGTGGGTGGGGACGTCGATGCGTATCTCGGCGTCGTCGTCGGAGAAGTTCCTGGGGACGTGGAGGTAGCGGCGGGGGTCGGTCAGCTCCGATATCCCGAGCGGTACGGAGATCGCCTCGTGCAGGGGGATCAGCCACTCGCGGGTGAACTCCCGGCGCCTGCGGGTGGCCAGCCCGTAGACGGCCCCGCCGACGGCAGCGGCGGAGACCGCGGTGATACCGCCCGTCTGGACGGCGGCGGCGAGCGGCGCCGGGTCGTCGATGAGGCCCCGGACGGTGGTGAGGGTGGTATCCCGCCTCTCCTCCTCTCCCAGGGCCCAGTACCCGGCCGACCCCGTCGCAGCCAGTCCGGAGAGGCGGAGGGCGGCGCGTTGCCAGCCGGGCCGGTAGGCGGAGCGGCGCACCGGGGCCTCGGCCTTCGGCAGGACCCGGGTACCCGGGCGCCAGAACGTCGCGTTGGTCTTCCGTACCCCGTCCATGGGGCGGCCGGACAGGAACCGGCCGATCCCGAACGCCAGCGCTTCGGCGGTCTCCTCCACCTGCCGGTCGAACTTGCTCTGCCCCATAGTCGTCGTGCCCTCTCAGCCGTGCTGGGTGTTCCGGGCACCCAACACCCAGAAGCGGACACGACCGTAAAACAGCGGACCTGTGCATAGATTCTGTCGATTAACGGGGCACTTGTGGATAAAAAAGCCAGTCGGAGCGAGCGGGACGACGGCGGTTACGGTGAGGGGAATCGTTGGGTTTGAGCAGGGAGAACGTATGGGTTCGGTGGCGCGGGAGCGGCTGTGTGACTGGGTGGTCGACAAGGACGCGGTGTGGGTCCACGGGGACCGGATCACGGACGGCCGTGTCGCTCTGGACATGCGGCTGATCGACGGCCTCGACCCGGACGTGGTGCACAAGGACGGGCGGTGGCGGATCCGCAAGCACACCTTCCCGGTGCATCTCGGTGACGATCACCCCGACCTCACCGACGTGCTCCCCGCCCCGGGGCCGGGCTGGGAGCCGGTGGCGTGGTCGAACTGGTCCACGGGCGGTGTGCGGATCGGCGCGGTCGGCGGGCAGCCGGTCGCGGTCGACCACGCCTGGCTGTCCCGCCTCCCCGACGGCTACCGCGTCGAAGGCTCCCCCGACCACGACATGCTGCGGATCGTCACCGCCGAGCCCGCCCCCGCCCTCCTCACCGGGGCCGGCGCCCCGCAGCACCTGGTCGTCGGCGTCGTGGTGCCCGTGAACCCCACCACCGCGCAGGCCGGGGACGGAGTGCTGCGGGCCATCGTCGACGAACTCAGCGCCCTCTAGGACAACGGGGGGGGGAGCGGTTCAGGGCGGGGGGAGGATGCCCTGGAATCCGGGCCCGAGCCCGCGCCGCCGCCGCACCCGGGGCCGGGCCGGCTTCCCGGGCGCGGCCTGTTGCCCGGTACCAGCCGCGGCGGCGGGCACGGCCGCCTCGCCGGGCGCAGCGGCGTCGGCGTCGGTGGGGAGGCCGAGCCGGCGGCGCGCGTCCTCAGTGGCCGCCGCCACCGCGGCGAGCGCGCCGGCGGTCTCCGGGCTGATCTGGGACAGCGCGGCGGCCAGGACGTCGATCGCGTCGAGCGCGTCCTCGGCCGCCGCAGCGTTCCAGGCCGTGGGCGCGACGACGTCGGCGAGATGACAGGCGCTCACCACCACCGACTCGGCCCGCTGCTCAACCCCGGGCGCCGCCTGCTCGTTCAGTCCCATACCCGGCTCAACGACGATCGCAGCGGAATTGATCGCCGCCTTCGCGCCCATCCCGCCCCGGTTCCCCACGTCGCCTTCCGGGCCGGGCCACCGGCCGAGATCGGTGGCCCGAGACGGTCCGTCGTCTATTTCCCCGGCCGGCGGAACCTGCGGCGGTTCTTCCTCGCCTCCGCTTCGGCCGCCTCCCGCGCCGCGGCTTCCTCCGCCTCGCGCCGTGCGACGCGTTCGGCTTCGAGCCGGGCGAAGTGCTCGGTCTCGCACGGTCCGCACAGCCCGTCCGTCTCGCTCCGCCAGGACGACCGGACCGACTGCCAGCGGTCGTCGGTGAACTTCGCTCCGCAGGTGGTGCACACCGGCCGCAGCGCCTCCCGCTCCGCCGCCTCGCGCTCGGCACGGCGCTCCCCCTCCTCGCGGGCGGCCTGGCGGCGGCGGGCGAGGTAGGCGTCCCGGCGCGGGTTGCCGATCGCGTCCAGCAGCGGCTCCAGGCGGTCGCGGCCGTAGCGCCAGAACGCGGGCCCTGCCGGCCCATGCTCACGCAGCCGCTCCAGGGTGGTCGCCACGATCGGGATACAGCCGTCGTAGGAGTGGTAGCCGCGCTCCTCGTACCAGCAGCCCTGCCAGTGGGAGCGGGTCAGGTCTGCGACCCTTTCCATCTGATTCTTCGCGGAGCGCTTGCCGACCTGGTGGAAGACGAGCAGGACCGGCGGGTGCACCCGCTCGTACTCGTCCCACGGGGGTGCGGACCAGCGGGTGCGCCACATCGGCTTCACAGTGTCGTCGGTGTCCTTCTCCTGCCGGTGGAAGAACCGCAGGTACTTGTCGAACTTCGCGGCGATGAGGGCCGCTTCCTCGGTGCAGTTGTCGGCCTCGATGAACAGCAGCGGCACATCGTCGTCCGGTGCGACGAGGACGATGTCAGCGCGGGCGCTGCCGATGGCGGGGTTCTTCCAGGTGCCCTTCACCGGGAGGGCGACCTCGGTGGCGTAGGAGGTGAGGGTGCCGATCCCGTCCGGGGCGTCGACGGCGGCCCGCGCGGCGGCGACCGCTTCGGCCGGCTCCCCGGCGACCAGGTCGAGGTCGGGCTTCGGGCGTATCAGGGCGATGACCGTCTCGTTCACCGTCATCGGGTGCGAGGCCCCGGAGCGGCCCGCGCCCTTGGGTATGCCACCCATCTCCTCCGGCTCACGGTCCAGGTCGATCGCGGCGGCGGCCAGCCCGGCCACGGTGAGGATGCGGACCTCCTCGTTGCCGCGGGTCCGGCCGCCGTCGACGGCCAGGCCGTGACGCCGCAGATCGTTCGCCGCGCCCCGGTGGGAGGCGGTCCGGGCTTCCTTCCGCTTCGCCGGGGTCGGCTTGTCCGTGTGCCGGTAGGTCAGATGCGGCGCGGCGAGACGCTGTATCTGGTCGGCGGTCGCGACCTTGAGCACCCCGAGCACGGACAGCACATCGCCCCGCAGACCGTTCGACGACCCCGCCTCGTTCGCCTTGCGCCTGCCCGCCATCAGACCCACCCTCCCCGTACGCGCGCCCCACCAGGCGCACCACCCGGCCGGCTACCGGCCGGGCGCCGGGCCCCGGCCGCGGACGGGACCGGGCCCCCGCACCCGATGATCTCCCTCCCCACCGACAACCAACTCAGGTCAGAGGGGAGAGAAGAGGGTTGTGACAAACCGGGGGCGGCCCGGAAACCGGCGCTGACAAGGGGAAATACCGGACGGGTGGGCGCCGGGCACGGAAGTGGCTTCGGCAGTGGGAACGCGAGCGGCGGCGCCAGGAGCCCACCAGGACATGCCGCCGCCCGCCGCGGGCCGGGCACCGACACCCCGGACCGGACACCGGGTGCACGGTCGGCGGGTTCGCGATCGGCGGGGCTCCGTCGTGCCCGGCGGCCACAGCAGTGGGAAGGAGCGGCCGGGCCCGGACCGGACACAGCCACACGCACAGGCTTGAGGACAGGAGAGAGAGTCCGGGTGAGGGCGGGAGTCCGGGCGGGGTCGGGGTCGGGTGTGGGCACGGGGTCCTCGTTCCTCCCGGCCGGGCCGGGACAGAGCAGCAGTGTTCATCCGCACCGCGCACGTCCGTCCCGCGCGGTGCCGACGGCCACCCTGCTCGATCACCCCTTGTCCGCGCTCCCCTCACCCGGCCCGCAGTGTCCGTTTTACCCCTTGACCACCCCTTGACCGCAGGGTTCGTCCGTGACCAGCTCCACACCGCCCCACGCCGCCTGGTTCAGCGGGCAGGGCGGGTGCTGGACGGCGAAGAACCGAGCCGCCAGTCCGACGGCTTCTGGCCCCGGAACGTCTCGCCGGCCTCGATCCGGGCCTTGTTCCGGGCGAACTCCCGCTCCGCCGCCGACAACTTCCGAGGCGCGCAGCCGGGGTGTCCCCAGCCTCCGGTCACCTTCGTGATGACCTCGCCCTTGCCGTAGTCCTTGAAGCAGGCCGGGCAGGTACCGCCGTACGCGGCCCGCAGCAACCCGCGCGGCAACGGCACCGCCTTCTTCGCGGCCGTTTTCTTCGCGGCCGGCTTCCCGCCGCCCGCCTTCTTCGCCGCCTGCGCCCGTTTGATCGCCTCGCGCTGCGCCTTGCCGGGCCGCTTCTTCGGCTGCTGCCCGCGTGCCGCCTTGGCGGCCTTCTGTGCCGGGGTCTGTCCCACGCCCGGGATCGTAGAAGCCGACGTCGGCAGACGGCCCGCGCCACGCGCACCGGCCGTCCCGGGGGCGATGGCGCGCGGGTGCGGACCGGGGCGCGCACGGTGCGCCGAGGTGCGGACGATGGAACGCACTCCCCCACCCGTGGAGCGCACCGAGTGGACTCCACCCACACCTGGTGCGCTTCGCGGTGGCCTCCACTCTCCACTCGGTGCGGACGTCGCCGCACGGTTCCACCCGGTGGAACGCACCGCGGTGCGGCGATGCGCGGCATCGTCCGTACCCCGCACCGCCCCTACGGACGGTGACGGTGCGCGGTGGCGGGAGGGAGAGATCTCCCCTCCCGCCACCGCGCACCAGAGGCCCGGTACGGGTCGCCTCCAGAGTGCCGGAGGACTCTGTCAAGGGAGAACGTCGAAGACTGTGCGGAATGGCGTGGGTGGTCAAGGGTTGATTTCCACTCGATGGACTGAGTGAAATCCGGCGGCGCACCTGGTCAAGGGGGGTGCATCGAGTGCGCTCCATCCGATGCGCCGTCACCCTCTGTACGCGCACCGGGTGGAGCGGACGGGAGTGGCGTCCACTCTCCCGCGCAGGATGCGGCGCGGCGGTGCGGTGGGTGGCGTGCGCGGCACTGCCGTCGCATGTGCCGGTGCGCCTGGTCAACCGCACCGAGCGCACCGGATGCCGGGCTGTTCCGCGCTCCCCCACCGGGTGGAGTCCACCGAGTGGACCGTCACGGTGGTCTCCACTCCGTACGGGCGGGCGGTGGAGTCCATCGTGTCCACTCACCCCCGGCGGCGGCCCCGCCCGGCACGCCACGGGTTCGGCCGGCCACCGGGGTACTGCCGTGCGCCGCGGGAGCGGCGCCGGGCGGGTGCCGACTTCGGCGCCTGGTACAGCGCCGCGCGCAGCCGGATGGCGTCGGCGAGCTGCTCCAGGCGCTCGCGCTGTTCCGGCGAAAGACGCGACGGGGGTGGGGTCGGGGCAACCATCAGGGCCTCCGTGATCGAGGGGGGCGGTTCCCGGCACTCTCCCCCGCTCCCGGGTGACGTCGGGGTGGGCGGCCGGTCGCGTCCCGGCGCCCGGCACCGCGACTTCACCGTCCGTCCCGCCGTGCGGGCCGCACGGCGCGTCACGGCCGGAGGCCCTGACCCTGGCCGGGGTCGGGCTGCTGGCGCTGCTGCTCGTGCTCCTGGCGGCGCTGGCCGCTCGGAGTGGCCGGGTCGGCGGCCGGGCCAGGGAGTTCCCCGTCGGCCGGTGCGCGGTGGTGGGCGTCCGCTTCGGCGAGAGCGCGGTTGCGGGCCTCGGTGGTGGCGGTCAGCTTGGCGAGGGCGGCGAGGCGTTCCGGGGAGGTCGTCCAGGTCTCCGGATCGGTCGTCCGGCCCTCTACGTATTCCTGCGGCATCGCGGCCTGGAGGTGGGCGTGGACGGCGGCGGACCGCTGCGCCGCAGTGAGCGCGGCGTCCCGGCCGGGGTGGTCGACGGCGTGCGGCGGGGCCTGGTCGTGCTCGCCCTCGTCGAGGTCTCGGGAGTCGGCGGGTGCGGAGGAGGCCAAGGTCGTGGTCGTCGCCTCGGTGGCGGTGTCGGCCCGGATACGGGCGTCGCGGATCGCGCCCTGTACGGCGAGGCTGGCGAGGCGGGCGCGTTCGTATCGGGACGATTCCCGCGGCGGTGTGCCTTCGGCGTCGGCGATCCACCACCGGTCGGGTACCGGGAAGTCGGCGGTGTAGGTCATCCGGTCCGCCGCCGGCGCTTCGCGGCCGGGCTTGGTGACTGTGTGACGGCGGGAGTAGCGGAGCAGGGCCCGGTCGGCGATGGAGTCGTCCAGACCCGGCGGGAACGCCCGGCCGCGCAGTGTCTCCAGCAGGTGCCGGCGGGCTTCGGCCAGGACGTGGCGCCGGGAGAACTTCTCGCGCACGGTGAAGACGACCGCAGCGACGTCGACGGCGGCGAGCGCCATGTCCACGGCGGGGTCCACCCGGGCCCGGATCGCCGCACCCGCAGCCCGGCAGCGCTCAAGGAGCCCGTCGACCATCTGCTTGCCGAAGCGGAGGAGCGCGGACGCCTTCCACCACGCGAGGAGCTGCTTCAAGGGGCGCGGGGTCTTCTTCTGGGGGCGGGTGTCCTGGGCTGCCTGCCAGCCGAGGCCGTGCCGGGCCTTCTCCCCGGGCAGCCGCCCGTGGTCCTTCACGTACTGGTCGGTGAGCACCTCCAGGGCGTCCTCGATCCGCTGACGGCGGGTGGAGGACCAGTCGATGATCTCGGCGTCGACACCGGCGATCTCCATGACGGAGCGCAGCCCGGGTGTCACCTCCCTCGGCACGGTCGCCAGGCCGAGCTCCTCGCAGACCTCCGTGGTCATGGTGAGGGTGTAGAGCGTCCCGGCGGCCACCACGTTCTGGTAGAGGCGGTAGGTGTCCAGAGCGCCCCAGACCGGTTCACCGTCGGCGCCTGGGCGCTGGACGCGGTTGAGGACCAGGCAGTGGGTGTGAAGGAGCGGGAAGCCGTCGCGGTTGTCGTAGTGCCGGAACGCGGCGACCACCAACGCGGGTCTCTTCGCGCGGCCGCGGCCGGAGGACCACCGGGTCTCGGCTACTTCGTCCTCGATCCAGTGCAGCGCCGCGGCGACGGCCTGCTCGTGCGCCCGCTCGATGACCCGGCGCGTATGGGCGTCGCCCAGCACCCACAACACGATCAGGGACGCCTGCGGCCGGAAGGTGAAGTCCAGAGCGAGCAGCGGCATTTGCTTGCGGGCCTCGATCTCCTCGACCGGCTGCCCCAGCACGGTCGCCCGTCGCGCGGTGGCCGCGTCGGCGCCGTCGTCCAGGAGGCGCTGCTCGATCCGGTCGGCGTCCGGGTGCCGGGCTTCTCCGAAGACGAGCTCCAGCTGCCGCTCCGACACCTGGCCGCCCTCGCTCAGCCCGAGCGCGGCCAGACCGCGCCCCCACCACCGTCCCGGCGGGAGCCCGGCCATCTCCTGCGCGTCCATCAACGACTGGCCGACCGGACGGCGGCCGTCCCCGAACGCCACCCCGCGTATGTAGTAGCGCCAGGCGTTACGCCTCTGAACCTTCGCGACACTCAGCATCACCCCAGCACACACCGGCCCTGACCTGCGAAAAAGCCCGATCCCGTGGGGCGGGAGGGTTCACCGGAACTTCACCGTCGATCCCGCGGGGCGGGAGCCGACGACTCCCCCGCACCTGCCGGCCGGGCCATGTAAATGCTGCGCAGCCACCCAGGCGCACACACCCCACACGCCTCACGCGCCACGAAAACGGACAGCTGACGACTCCACCGGTCACCGAGCGCACATCAAGGAGCCGTTCCCCCACCGACGGCCAGAGAAGCCGCATCCCCTGAACCACGTCACCGACCCCTCAGCCCCCGGCAGCCCGCCGGGGGCTTCGTCGTGCTACCCGAAGGAGACCAGGGTGCCCACGTACGAGACGATGACCCGCTTCAACAACGACCTGGACCGCCTCACCCCCGACCAGCGCCGCCGCTTCCGCAGGGCCGTGACCGCCTTCGTCCACGACCTGCGCGCCGACGGGCACTTCCGTCCCGGCCTCCGCGTCAAGCAGGTCAGCGGGTTCCCCGGCATCTACGAGCTCACCTGGTCCGCGGGCACCGGACCCGCCGGGCGCGCCACCTGGCAGTACGGGGAACCGGTCCGTCAGGGCACACCCCACGTGATCTGGCGACGCATCGGCACCCACAGCATCCTCACCGGCCCCTGACCCTCTGGTGCACGTACCGGTTGGCGCGCGAGCGTCCGACTGTGACTCGTACAAGAGCGCTTCCAATGAAGCGCTCGCCATCACTTTCACGCGTGAAAGTGATGCTGTCGTCCGGTCGCCACAACTTGATCGCAATTGCGCTGCGCAGCAGTTGGGGATCTTATCGGCGGAGCAGTCGGCCCCTAGAGCGGATCTGCTCGGGTACGCACGCGCTGGAGCGGCGAAAACGACCATGGTCCGCCCAGTAGGGTGCCGAGCATGTTCATCGCCACCATCTCGCCCCGGTCGACGGGGAAGACCACCATCACAGCGTGGTTGCTGCATGCCCTCCATGAGCGCGGCTATCCCGTTGCGGGGTTCGATGCCGACGAATCCGAGCAGCTCTATCGCTGGTGGGATGCACGCCCAGAGGGGAGCTATCCCTTCGAGGTCCACAAGGAGGCGTCCAGCCGCTTCCACGAACGTGCCCCGGAGAAGACCCCCGAAGGCACTGTGGCGGCGGTGGACTGCGGACATCTTGAGAACCACTCCGGCATTGGCTGGAGTGTTCTGCGGGTCGCCGACCTCGCCATCGTGGCGTGCGCTGCGACGAACAGCGACCTCGAACGGATGGACGAGATGCCGATGGACATGTACATCAACCAGATCGCTCCGAAGCGGGCGGACAAGAAGCCGCCGGAGACCTGGGTGCTGCTGTGCCGAGTCCAGCCGGGGAGCACGGTCGCGCCAAGGGGGATCCGGAAGACTCTGACCGAGGACGGCTGGAAGGTCTTCACGACGGAGATCCCCGCGATCCAGAAGTACGCCAGCACCGGCGAGGGCGTTCCGATCAAGGCGTCCGGCTCGCACTTCGATGAACTGGTGACGGAGATGGAGCAGCGGGGGCTGATCAAGAAGTGAGCAAGACGGTAGATCCGGCAGAGCTGCGTCGGCAGCGCAAGGCCCGGCGGGCAGCAGAGGGTGGCGGTCCGGTCGTGACGGACAGCCCGGCCGAGGGGTCAGGAGACGCAGGGGCATCAGGTGCGCCGACCCCTCAGGAGGAACTGGTCATCGCGCAGGGCCGGCCTCAGCCGATGCTCCGCCTTGAAGAACTTCCCGACGTGGTCGACACGCCGGAAGCGACTGGGCCTCTGAGCGAGGACGAAGAGGAGCGATGGGAGCTGTGCCAGCGCAGCTTCCTTCAATACCAGCAGGCGTGGTGGGTGGCGGCCAAGGCCCTGAACATCGCGCTTCGCGGGCGGTTGTGGCGCCGCGACTACGAGACGGCGGAGGCGTTCATCGGCGATGTCGCGCGCATGTCCACCTCGAACGCCTACCGTCAGATCTCGGGTGCAGAAGTGGCCGCTCTGCTGGCCTCTCCCCCGCGAATCGAACTGGAATCGAACGATCAGTCCCGCATGCGGGACTCGGCGGAAGTGCGGGACTCCAATGACGCCCCGGAGGGCCCGAAGCCTCTCGTGATCAGCCAGCGCGCAGCAGAGGCGCTCACCTATGTGCGGGAGGACTACGGCGCTAGCGCAGCAGCCGACGCGTACCGGGCGGTGGCTGAAGTGACCGGTAAGGACCAGGTCAGCCAGAAGACCATCAGCGGCATCGTCCACCAGCTCCCTCGCAAGGCTGAGGAGGAGCTGACGGAGGAGGAGCTGACCGAACGGGTTCGCGCGCTGGCCAAGGAGCAGAAGGAGAAGGAGGAGGCGGCGAAGGAGGCCGCCACCGATCCACTCCAGGCGTTCCGCGAGTACGTGGACGCGGCCCGGGTCTTCGCCCGGAAGACCAAGGGCATGGCCGCCGCCTACCAGAAAGCCGCAAAGGTCGATCAGGCGAAGGCAGAGAAGCTGGCCGGCCAGTTGCGCGACCACATGGCGCGCGCGGCTGAGAACTTCCCGGACGTGTAGGCACCCCCAAACGCAAGAAGGCCCGTACCCCCCCGCGTTCGCGGGGGGGTACGGGCCTTCTTGTTGGTCGGGTCTCAGGCGACGGTCGTGCGTTGGGCTCGGGCGGAGCGGCGCAACCCACGGGCCTTCCGCTTCCAGCGGTCCCAGAGGGTGGGGTGGGTGTGCCGCCAGGCGGCACGGTCCAGGGTGACGGGGTCGCTGTGGCGCTGGGAGAAGCCGCAGGTGCACTCCAGGCCGTAGGTGGTCGACTGTGTGCCGTCCCGGGTGGTGGTGACGACGGCGCGTTCCCCATCGTGGGAGCCGTGGTAGGTGCCGACCCAGAGCGGCGCGGCCGACGGTTCGGGGTAGGCGAGGGCCTGGCCGACGTCGTGGTGCGGGGTACTGCTCAAGGGAGCCTCCGGGTGGCGAGGTCAGGGGTGGTCACAGCGGCTTCCTGCTGCACGGCGGGTTCACGGCCGCAGGCCGGGCAGTTGTTGGAGGACTTGGTCCACGAGGTCCTGCGTCGGTTTCCAGGCCGAGAGCGCACCCGTCGCGGGGACGGGCAGCGGCAGTTCGTGGACGTCGGCGAGGACCAGGTGGTGGACGTCGCGCTGCGCCCACGGGCTGGTGCAGTGCTCGGGGCCCCGGTCGGGGTGGCAGTCGGTGAGCCGGGCGATGCCGATGACCGCGCCGAGGTGGAGTTCGCGGCCGCGGATCGCGGTGGCCACCAGCGGGTCGCGCAGGGCAGGGCGGTCCAGTTGCTTCCCCGCGTGGAGGAGTACCCAGCCCCTCCAGGGCCAGTTGGCGGGCCTGTTCTCGGGGTTCTTCCCGGCGAGGATGCAGCTGGCCCAGGGCTGGCGGACCGTGATGCCCCGGATCCAGCTGTCCGGGTCGGTATAGGCGGCCTGGTTCACGCGGCCCGCCCCCGGATGCCGGTACCCGGCCGTCCGATCCGACGGCCGTTGATGGACGGCATCGTGGCGTGCCGCGGTCCGGCGAGGACCGCGTTGCCGCTGTGCTTGCCGTCGTAAAGCGCGGCGTCGGCGGCCCTTTGAAGCTCGGAGAGGCCCGTCGTTTCGGTCGTGGCAGCGGAGGCGGCGCCGATAGAGGCGGCGACGTCGACCGGTCCGGTGTCGGTGGTGACCGGTTCGGCGAGGAGCCGGATCAGGTGGTCGAGGCGGAGCTGGCGGTGGCGGGGTTCGATGAGGGTGATGGCGACGAACTCGTCTCCGCCGAGACGGCCGACGAGTCCGCGGGCGCCTGCCCAGTCGGTGAGGCGGGCGGTGGTCTCGGCGAGAACTTGGTCGCCGACTCCGTGGCCACAGGTGTCGTTGATCTGCTTGAAGTGGTCGAGGTCGCAGATCAGGAGGAGGGCCTGGTCGGGGTGGCGGTCGAGGAGCCTCTGTGCCCGGGGGGTCCAGCTCTCGCGGCGCAGGGCGCCGGTGAGCCGGTCCCGGCCGGCGGCGGCCAGGCGGCGGCGCAGCCGGATGCCGTCGGCGACGGCCAGGGCGAGCGGGACGACGGCGGCGGTCACCAGGGCGGCGGGGGACTGCCGTAAGGCGGCGGGGGCGGGCATGATGGTCTCCGTTCTCGCCCCTTTGGGGGCGGGGATTGAGAAGAGGCGCACCCGGAGCTCTGCAGGCGGTGGGTGCGCCTCTTTGCGTGTCGCTTGGTGCCGGCGCTCACTGGCCGGCGGGAGGGCGCGGGGCGGGTTCGGTGCGGCTGGTCAGTCGCTGGTGCCGGTGACGACGATGACGGTGGCGTCGTCGCGGCGTCCGGAGGGGCGGTTCTCGGCGGCGGCCACGAGCGCCTTCGCGAGCTTCTTCGGGCGGGTGACGTACCGCTTCGTCAGGTGCTTGATCGTGCGGCGCTTGACCTGGTCGGTGATGCCGTCGGACATCAGCAGGAGGACCCGTGTGCCGCCCGGGGCCGTGGTCTCGCCTTGGGCGACCGAGGTCGGTGTCGCGAGCGCCAGCGACGTGCGGACCCAGTTGTTGTGGAGTCGGGCGCGGGTCTTGTCGCCGTTGCGCCGCAGGAACGCGCCCATGGTGTGCGGGTCGGTCAGGGTGCGCAGTCGGCGGCCGTTCCATTCCATGGCGTCGCAGTCGCCGACCCAGGTCAGGCGGGTGTCGCGGCCGGGGTGGATGACGGCCAGGACGGCGACGCCGTCGGGCACGGGCTTGGGGCCGGCCCCGTCGTCGGCGACGAGGGCTCCGGCGGCGAGGAGTCCGGCGAGCGCGCCGCGCTGGACGCCGATCCGGACCGCGGTCTCGGCCATCAGCTCGCCGGTCTTCGGCGCGGTCTTGGCGTGGCCGATCATGTCGACGACGCACACGGCGGTCCGGCCGGTAGAGCTGGTGAACGTGGCCCAGCGGTCGGCGTTGTTGCGGTCGGTTCCCTTGCGGGTCGCGGTCGCGATGCGGATCTCGGACATGAGTCTCCTCAGGCGGGAATGGCGTGTGTGGGACCGGGGGAGCGGCGGCGGTTCACCAGGGGCTGCCGGTCATGACGACGGCGTCGCAGAGGTCGCAGACGGCTTCGTCCGGTTCGCCGCCCTGGTGGACGTCGAGGAGGTCGGTGGGGTCGTTGACCTTGACCCAGCGGGTACCGCCGCAGCCGTCCGGGCACATGTCGAGCCGGGCCTGCCAGTGGTGGTCGAACGGGTCTCCGTCGTCGGAGCGTCGGATGACGAGTTCTCGTCCGGCGACGGCGAGGACTCCGGCGGAGTAGTCGGCGGTGGTGAAGGTGAAGAGGTCGGCAAGCTCGGAGCCGAAGGTGGCGCGGACCGTGTCGTACGGGTCGGGAGCGGCGGTGGCAGCGCGTTCCAGCGCCATGCGCAGGAGGTCGAGCTGGTCGGCGTCGCGGACCTGGTCGAAGCCCTCGCTCAGCAGCGTCTCGCGGCTGGGGGTGTCCTGGTGCTGTCGGGTGATGACGTCGGCGGGCACCTGGCGGGAGGCGGGCCGTGGTGCCTGGCGGGCCAGGCATTGGGCGAGCGGGGTGCGGGCGACGATGGCGACGATGGGAAGCTTGTGGGCGTGGGCGCGGTCGATGAGGCTGATCCGGTGGGTGGTGTGGACGTTCGTGTTGTCGACGATGGTCGGCAACCGGCGGGCGAGCCTTCCGTTGAGGATCGCGTCGAAGATTCGGAGCGCGTCCGGGGTCGAGCTCTGGTCCCCGGCGTCGCCGCAGACCCGTTCGCGGCAGTCGTCGAGCGAGAGCCTCCACGCGCGGGGGAAGGCGGCGGCGATCGAGGACTTGCCGCTGCCGGCCGCGCCGACGGTGACGTAGAGGCCCGGCTGGGGCAGGCGGTGCCGGGCGAGAGCGGCGGTGGTGGCGGTGTGCGGGCTCATCGTTCTCCAGGTGGTGTCGGCGGGCGGTTACTGAGGGGCCACCGCAACCGCCCCGGCCCCCGTCGAACACGGGGGCCGGGGCGGCACGGAGAGCCCGTCAGACAGCCACGGCGGCGGGGGAGTCGAGGCCGGTGCCGCGCAGCGCCTCCAGGACGTACGGCTCGAAGCGGGTCTGGTGCTGGGCGGCGACCGCGTGGCCGGTGGCGCGGCTGTAGGCGTAGCAGTGCGCCATCATGCTGGCACCGGTGTTGGCGAGGGCCTGGTCGACGGCGTTGCGCGCGAGGTGCTCGATCCAGGTCTGGGCGGCCGACTCGCGGCGGGCGTGCGAGGTCGCCATGGCGACGGAGTCCGCCCACCGGCCGCTGCCGCAGGTGGGGCCGCCGCACTGCTCCCAGTCCCACTTCCGGTCGCGCATGCCCTCGGGGTCGGCGTCCCAGTCCGCGGCCCAGCGCGCGGCCCGCTCGGGGATCTCCTGCTGGACGACGCACAGGACCTCACGGCCGGCGGGGCCGAGTGCGGGGTGGGCGTCGGTCTCCTCGATGACACGGATCTGGTGGGAGAGCAGCCGGTAGGGGTAGTAGCGCCCGCCCCAGTTGCCGGTCTCCCCGATCGGCTCCACGGTCCACAGCCGCACGGGCCAGGTGATGGGCCAGATGCCCGTGTCCTCCAGCGCCTCCCCGACGCGCTTGACCATGCGGAAGTAGGAGAAGGGGCTCTCGTCGAACCACAGGTTGGTGCAGGGCTGGGGGTGGTCGACGACCTGGCCGACGCTGGCGGCGAGGTTCACCGGGGTCCCCGCCGCGCGGGACACCTCGATGATGCCGTCGGCGGGGGTGGCGATGTACCAGGTGACGGGCCTGCGGGCCATGCGGTCCTCCATGAAGGGGTGGGGGCGGCCGGAGCCGCTGGATAACCGGGTTCTGGTCGAGGTGTGCATGCCGGCCGCCGCGCGGACGCGTTCCAGGCGGGTGCGGGTCACCGGCGGCCGGGGCGGGTGGTGAGCCAGGTGGTGACGGCGGCGGCGCCGATGCCGACAGCTCGGTGGAGGGCGGCGTCCAGCTCCATCCATGCGCTGCCCGGTCCGGTGAGCTCGGCGGTGGCGTTGCCGTCGTCGTCGAGGCGGACCGTCTTGCAGTGCTCGATGTAGCCGGTCTTGCCGGTCTTCTTCGCCAGCCACAGCAGAACGGCTCCGCGGTCGATCGCGGCGTGCGTCGAGGCGTTGATGGCCGCGCCGGCGAGCAGCGCGGCCGGGGTGACGCGGTAGCCGAAGGCGCGGGTGATCGCGACGGTCGCGGCGAGCTGGACGGCGGTGTAGGAGGCGACGTGGCAGGCGACCGCGCGCCTGCCGAGGGTGGTGGTGGTCATGGTCGGGCGGGTGGAGTCCTCGGTGGCGGGGGAGCCGTCGGCGTGGACCAGGTCGTCGCCGTACAACCGCTTCCGGGAGGCGGTCTTGCTGCCCTGGACCCAGTGGTCGCAGGCGGGGTGGAGTTCGCCGAAGAGGGTCAGCAGGGTGCCGAAGAGGGCCAGGCGTTCGATGGTCAGCGGGTTTCGGGGCATGCTGGTCTTCTCCTGATCTCGAAAGGGTGAAGGGGAGTGGGTGGCCGGCCTCTTGCCGATGCTGCGGTCACCCGGCAGTCCCGCTCCGGCCTGTGGCCGGGGCGGGACTGCTTCAGAACGGGGGCTCGTCCCAGGGCGGGACGGGCAGGAGCCGGACGTGGAGCTCGTGCCGGTCGGCCCAGCAGTCGCACGCCTCCATCTCCGGGAACGGGCCGTCGGTCCACCGGCCGCCCGCGCCCCGGCAGTCGGGGCAGGAGCGGCGGGGCCGGGCGGTGATCTCGATGCGGTGCCGGTCAACACAGACCTTGAGGTGGCTCGCCCTCAGCACCGCGACCGCGACCGCCGCCGCGGTGAGCGGGACGGCGACGACGGCGGCGAGCAGCAAGGCGGAGCGCAGGCAGCGGATGGCCACGTCAGCGGGACGGCGTGGCAGGGCTGGAGGGGAGGGCGACGGCCCGGCACGTCTCCGCGTGCTCCTGCGCCCAGCGCTTGAGCTTGGCACCGTCGTAGAGGCCGTCCAGGAAGCTGGTGCGGGCCTCGGGGGAGTCATAGACCTGCTCGCGGGTTCCCTCCTCGCGGTAACCGCAGCCGGAGCAGAGGAGGTCCAGCTTCAGGTCGACGCACTTGGAGGAGTAGTAGTCGTAGTCGGAGGTCGTGGTGGTGTCCTCGGTCGCGGACATGGTCAGGTCGATGAACGCGCCGACCAGGTTCTGGTACCGGGCGACAACGCCTTCCGGGTTGGGCACCGGGTGGGGCAGCTTGGCCTTGAGCTGCTCGATCTGTGCGTTCAGCTCCCGCACTTTCTGGTCGGCCCGGCGCTCGATGTCGTCCGCCCGCTTCGCGGCCCCGCCGATCAGGGCGGCGGCCTGCTGCTCGGCGCGTTGGGCCGAGGCCCTGGCTTCGGCGACGCGGGCATCGGCCCGCTGGGTGAGGTCGGCGAGCTCCTGGCGGAAGCGGGCGTCGGCCTGCTCCGCGTTCGCGGTGAGCTCCGTGGTGCGGCGCTGCGCCGTCTCCAGTTCCTTCTCCAGGCGGTCGGACTTGCTCTGGACCGTGGGGAACGCGGAGGCGAGGTTGTTCAGCTCAGCGAGCCGGGTGGTGCTGATAATCCGGAGCATGACGATGTCCTCTGAGCGAGCCGGGTGGTTGTGGTGGTGCAGGTGGAGCGGTGGTGTAGGAGGCGGGGTCGGCGGGCGTGCCGTCGAAGCACTCCGCGCAGGACCCCAGGGTCTTGAGGGGGAGGCAGTGGAAATAGCGCCGCCCGCAGGGGCCGGGGCAGGTCTGCCGCGCGGCCATCGCCCTGTCGAGCGCGGCTTCCTTCGCGAGCGTCATCGGGAACTTCGGCTTCGCCAGGTCGAGCCGGTACAGCCACGCGAAGCGCCGGCCGCTGCGGCATTCGATGCGCGCGACGGGCTCCTGACCGCCGGGGCGCAGGCCAAGGTCCCGCAGCTGGCGGCGGGTCGCCAGATTCGCATGGCCGGCCTGCTTCCACCGGAAGACCGGGAGGGCACCGTCGCCACCGGGGTCGTACGGGTCGACATCGACCAAGTCCTCGTCCTGGCCGTTCATCACCTGCTCCGGGTGCCGTGGAGCCAGTTGGCGACAGTGTCGTCGAGGGCGTTTCGGAGGGCGTCCCAGAGGCGGGGGGAGGGGCCCCAGGTGGTGTCGGTGAGGGTGATGTGGGAGGCGCGGGTGAGGGCGCTTCGTGCGGCGGGGTGGGTGCCGGGCCAGGCGTGGTTGATGTCCTCGGGCCGGTAGGGGTGCCCGAACCAGGTGACCGGTTCGCCGTTGCGGAGGGTGGCCGGGATGCGCATGCGATCGGTCCGGGGGCCGGGGTCGTGGAGCACGACGTGGAGGTCGTGGCCGCGGGCGAGCTGGATGAACGCGGTGCGGATTTCGGGGTCGTCGGTCCAGCCGTCGACGGCGGCGCGCTGGACGTAGGTGGCACCGTCCCAGCCGGTGGTCGGGGCGTGGCCGGGCTGGGAGTTCGCGGTGACGAAGCCCAGCCGGTTGAGGTGGGCGAGAACCGGGACGAGCGGGGTGGTCTCCGGGTCGGGGCCGCCGCCCTGGTAGCCGGGGTGGTGGACGATCTCGCCCTCCAGCCAGGCCGCGGTGAGGTTGCCGAGATCGGTGAGGGTGCGGGCCTTGGTCCAGCGGGACCGGGGCGCGCGAGACGTCCAGGGCAGTCGGATCTTCACGGGTTGTCCCTTCGCTTGGGTGGCCGGTCGGCCTGCCCGGTCCTCGCTCCCGGGGAGTTCCGGGGGCGAGGACCAGGCAGATCGGCGGGTCAGCGGGTGTGGTGCGCCTGTACGCCGGTGTCGGCCACCGGGGCCGGCCGGTGGGCGGGCCGGCCTCGGCGGGTGACGGGGCGCAGGGTGAGGCCGCGCAGGGCGATGGCGCTGGCGAGGATCCAGGCGAGGACGGCGATGCCGGTGGCGACGGTGCGGCCGGTGTCCGGCGCGGCCTGCCAGATCATGGCGATACTGGCCGCGGCCCAGGTGACCCAGAGGGTGCGGGCGGCGGTGATGCGGAGGAACCCGCCGACCAGGCCGACCAGGCCCGTGATCTGCCAGAGGGCGTACGCGGTGGAGGCGTCGACCGGCAGGCCCTGGGTGTGGGCCGTGAGGTAGGAGCGGACGGGGGTGTCGATGGCCGCCCAGATTCCCGTGGTGGCACGGTCGGCCGCCGGGCCCGAGGACGTGGTGAGGAGCCGGTCCAGCCCGTCAAGCAGAACCCCGGTGGCATCGGCGAACAGCACGGTGACGAACGAGAAGCCGACCACCAGGATCAGTGCCTTGATCCAGGGGGCGACAGAGTGCCATCCGAGCTGCGGGGCCAGGCGCAGGTCCTCCCACAGGCCGTGGAGGACCCCGCCGGTGTTCCATGCCGCCTTCCACCAGGCGCGCGCCTCGGCGAACCGGGTCTCCGTCTGCTTCCGGGCGGGGGTTGGGTCGGTGGTCGTGTTGAGGTCGAGGTCGAGGTCGTTGGTTGCCAAGGTGTGGCTGCTCCTTCGCGGGTTCGGGGTGGGGCCGGGCGGCCTGTCCCGCCCCCGACCGCCACGGGTGCGGTTCGGGGGCGAGGCGGGCGGTCCGGATCAGCCGTGGAATCGGTTGCGGCGGAAGACAGCGCGGCGGATGTTCACCGTCGTCCCGGCCGCGCCGCCGCCGCGGGTGGTGCCGCGACCGGCGAGGGCCAGGCCGATGAGGAGGATCAGGGCGGCGACGCTCATCACGGCCTGTCCGGCGGCGGCGAGAACGCCTTCGAGAGCGACGAGCCCCGGGGCGGCGGCGCCGACTCCGATCCCGGCGAGCGCGACGCCTCCGCCGGTGGACAGCGCCAGCGCGCTGTACTTCCACACGAAGGCCGGCACCCGCTGCTGCGGCATGACCGGATCAGAGACCGCAGCGGGGAGCAGCCGGACGGGCGCCGACACCGGGACAGGGATCGGGGTGAGGAGCTGCTCGCGCTGCGCCCCGGCAGGCGCGAGAACTTGCTCGCGGCGGACCAGGTCGTGGACGCGGGCGAGGTAGGCGTCGTCGGCGAGGAGCAGGGCCGTGTCGTGGGCGGGCTGCTGCGCCGTTGTGGTGGCGTGAGGGTGAGAGCCGGGGAACAAGGCCCAGATCCGGCGCAAGTCCTCTTCCGGGAGACCCGCGAGGTGGGCGGTGGAAGCGGGCGGGCCGGGGGAGGTGAGCGGCACGGTGAGGGTGGCGGGCTCCGGGGCGGGGTGGGTGGTGGTGTTCACAGGGGGCTCCTCGGTGGGGATGCGGAAGGGCCCGTCCGGCGTGTGCCGGACGGGCCCTGGGGGGCGGGGGGTGTGGTGGTTGGTCAGGCGAGGCTGTAGAGGGCGAGGGCGGCGGCGAGGATGCCGAGGGCGATCCGGGCCCACAGCCAGTCGACTTCCACGGCGCCCCACCCGGCTGCGAGGGCGAGTGTGCGCAGAGCCCAGCGGGCGAAGAACCCGAAGGGCTCGTAGTTCTGCAGCTCGCGGATGCGGGCGGTGCGGGCGTCCATCTCCTCCTGGAGGTGGGTCCGGGTGACCGTGTCGGTCTCGGCCGTGTTCCGGAAGGTCTCGCTGTAGGAGTGCCGCTCGGCCTCCAGGCGAGCGATCTCCTCGTCCGGTGTTTCCACGGGGCGCTACTCCTTCGGGTCGGTGGCGTGGGACGTGAGTCCGGCCGCGGTCATGTCGGCGTGGCTGATGCCCAGTTCGCGTGCGAGCCGGGCGAGGGCGTCGACCTGGTGGCCGGGCAGGACGAGGACGTCTCGTGCCTGGCTGCCGTGGGCGGGGCCGACGATGGCGAGCTGGTGCAGGACGTCGAGGACCTGCCCAGCCAGTGCCCAGCCGATGCGGAGCTTGCGCTGGAGCATCGGCGCGGTGGCGAACTGCGTGGCGATGACGAGTTCGGCGGCCTGGAGGACGAGGAGTCCGTCCTCTCCCTCCGGCAGGCCGGGACGCGGCTGGGCGTCCGGCACGGGGCCGTCCGGGCCGGCCGGTGCCGCCGGGTCTGATGCCGCCGTGTCCGGAACCTGTGCCGCAGGTGGGGCCGGTGATGTGGCCTGCTGGGCGGCGGTGCGGGAGATGTAGCGGGTGTACTGGCCGCTGGTGTCCGCGACGACCTTGCCTTCCTCGGCCCACTTCGCCATCCAGCCGCGAACGGTCCGCTCCGCGGGGACACCGTCGTCGCCGAGCGCTTTGCGCAGCGCGGTGTGGAGTTCCTTCGGGGTGCAGCCGGTTGTGCCCGCGGCGGTCAGGAGCTCCAGTCCTGTCTCACGCGGGTCGGTGGGACGGGGCTGGAGCGGAACGACGTTCTGCGGAACGGCCCGCACAGGCTCCGGGTCCGGGTCCGCCGGGTCCGGGTCGGCGGGGACCGCGCCCGGTCCGGTGTCCGCTCCGGCGAGGGCGGCGTCGACGGCGGCGAACAGCTCGGCCGCAGAGCTGCCGAACCCCTCGTACCCGGACGGCACCGAGCCCTCGTCCGGGAAGGAAGTGGAGGCGGGTGCGGGGGTGATGGCGGTGGTGGTGTCGATCAGCTCTCCGGCGTTGTCGACGGCGTGCTGCGCGGACTCGGTGAGGGTCTGGCCCTGGTAGAGGACGGGCAGGGCGCGGGCCCAGCGCTGCGGATACAGCGCGCCGGACTGGACGTTGGCGGAGAGGGGGTCGAGGGCGGGGCGGCGGGCGGAGGTCGCGGCGCACACCTTGTCGGTGATCTCGTCCGTGATGTACCACGCCTTGAAGGCGGCCGGCTTCTTCGGTCCGAGGCGGGTGTGCAGGGTCCAGCCGGACCCGGCGACCGGCGCGTCCTTCGGGTCGAGCTTGATGTACCCGGGGAAGAGGTAGGCGAGTTCTTCCGCGTCGCTCACGGTCATGCCGACCCGCCACTTCGCCTGGAGCTTCATCGCGGCGGTGATGACGTCCTGGGTGCCGCGCAGCCCGCAGGTCAGGGTGCGGACCCGCATCGCGCGGCCCTCGTTGATGACCTTGTCGAGGAGTTCCTTGACGTCGTGGGGGAGGGAGGCGGTCTCGTCGCAGATGATGACGATGCCGGGGATGTCGCCGGTGATGGGGAGCTTGTTGTCGGACTTCTTCTCCCGCATGAGCTTCTGGTAGCCGGCCTTGCGGGCGGCGATGATCTCCCCGGCCATCGTCAGCATCAGCTTGGCCTCGGCGAGGTCGTGGGCGATCCAGTCCACCACCGGCGCCGTGGCGATTCCCTCGGTGGCCCAGGGGGTGATCCAGGGGAGTGCGACGCCGCCGCCGGTGATGTCGATCGCCCAGATCAGCGCGTCCGGCATCCGGGCGAGCTGGGCGGTGACGACGCGCAGCGTGTTGGTCTTCCCGGCGTCGGTCTCGCCGACGAGGACACCGCAGTCGTTGCACAGCGACCCCAGGGCGGGCTGGCCGTCGCGGTGCAGTCCGAACGGGAACCGCTCGGTCAGGGTGAGGTCGCTGTAGTCGTCCGGGTAGGGGAGGTCCTGGGAGACGACGTCTTCGAGGGTGACGTCGATCAGAATGGTGCCCCGGTTGGCGCCCGGGGCGATCTCGACGCCGCATCCGTCCGGGAGGCGCATGTCCGCCGCGCACTTGGGCCCGTACCCGGCCAGGTCGTCGGCGGTGGTGCCGCCCGGCGGGAGGTCCATCTCGACGGTGTAGCCGACCTTCCCGGGCCAGTGCCGCACGTCCTTGCCGTGGCAGCCCTCGATCCGGGCGACCCGCTCCAGCCGGTCCTCCCAGTCCTTGAGGATTCCGACCGACTCCCGGCGCAGCAGCATCAGGGCCTTGCGCTCGGAGCGGGTCTCCTCGGTGCGGTTGACACTGGCGTTGAGGGCGAGGCCGACGGCGGCGACGCCGAGGCCGGACGCCCAGCCGGTCATGGT
The DNA here is from genome assembly GCF_040299965.1 of Streptomyces sp. NPDC000594. Taxonomy (NCBI): domain Bacteria; kingdom Bacillati; phylum Actinomycetota; class Actinomycetes; order Kitasatosporales; family Streptomycetaceae; genus Streptomyces; species Streptomyces sp. NPDC000594. The sequence goes on from NZ_JBEPCY010000043.1 coordinate 26,410, forward strand.
CAGGGGAGCTGCGGCGAGTGCCCAGGAGGTCCAGGCCCCGGCGGTGAGCCAGGTCAGGGCCCGGGTGGTGAGGGTGCCGGTGGTGGTGGACTGCCTGATGTCCCAGGCGGCTCCGGCGGTGGCGGCTCCGGCGAGGGTGACGGCGGCGGCCTGCCAGGGCATCCCGGTCAGCGGGGCCAGCATCACCGCGGTCGCTGCGGTCTCACCGGCGTATCCGAGAAAGGCGGGGTGACCGGTGGGCGGCGACCAGTCCCACTGACGCGACATGACGAACTCCATCCATAGAAATAGGGGGTGATGAGGAAGGCAGAGCGGGAGAGAAAAGGGCGGTGGCCGCCCGTGTTCCACGGGCGGCCACCAGGTGGTGCAAGGGGGAGCGGGGTCAGCGGGGGGTGTTCCACATCTCCTCGGACGACCGTCCCTTGCGCGGGTTCACGTTGTGGCTGATCTCGCGGCGGTGGTCGTGGGCGAAGAGCTTCGCGGCCATCGCCGCGTCGTCGGCCGCCGCGCGGAGCGTGGCGGTGATCGTGCCGAGCTCGTCGGTCACCCGGTCGTCGACGGGGTAGACGTCGCGGGTGCGGGTGTGCAGGAGGGACACCGAGTCGGCCAGCGACGCCAGCCCCAGGCTCATGCCCTCGTACTCGGCGCCGACCTGCATCATGTGGACCGGCTCGAACGTCCGGTACAGCGCGGACATCAGGACGCATCCGGACTCGATCCGGCCCGGCATGAACATCGCCCCCTCCGGGACGGCGGCGCCGTTCGGGGTGACGTTCCACATCCACTCGCCCGTCCGCGGGTGGAGGATCCGCTCGATGTCGAACGCGTGGGCCGTACGGAAGAGGACGACCATGTCGTCGGCGCGGACGGCGGCGTTCGCGGTGCGCTGCGCGGCCTCGGCCAGCTTCACCAGGGCCCGCTTGCTGCACGGGTACCTGCGGTCCGAGGCGACGGCCATGTCCCGGACGGTGGCGGCGGCCGAGCGCAGGGCGTTGGGCAGGCCGGCGTACTCGGCCGCGACCTCCATCATCGAAAGGGGCCGGTATCCGGCGTAGGAGGCGTGGCTCGCGGACATGGCGAGGGCGAACTTGCTGTTCTTGCCGTCGAGGACGGCGCTGCTGGTGTCGAGGCTGGAACCCATGGATGTGTCGGTGTCCTTCCGGGGGTCGTTGACGGTGAGGTTGAGCTGCTCGGCGCGAGCGTCGGCGTCGTGCCGGGCCCGGGAGCGGCGGAAGAAACGGCGCCAGATCCGCCCGGCGATCCGGACGGGGAAGAGGAAGCCGTGCAAGGGGTCCCGGTGCTTGGTGACCAGCCTCCAGGTCCCCCAGAGGATGCCGAGGGGGAGGGTGGCCAGCCCGGCGAGCCCGGCGAGGAGCCCGGCGCCGGCGCAGCGGGCCCAGTGCCCGGTCTTGCGGAGCACCAGCCGCCGCCACCGGTAGACCCGGCCCGGCACCTTCCCGGCCGCAGTGCCGGATCCGGAGCCGCCCTTCGCCGCCGCCTTCGCCTTCTTGGTGCGGCGCAGCCTGTTCATCCAGGACCGCGCGGTGTTCAAGATGCGGGAGACCCGCGAGCGGCCGCCCGTCTTCGGCGTCTTCGGCGTCTTCGAGGTCTTCTGGGTTGTGGCGGGGCCGGGCGTCTTCGGGGCGGTGGTGTTCGCCGTGCCGCCGCCGTTGTTCAAGTCGCGGCGGCGGAGCTTGCCGAGCGCGCTCTTGACGCCCTGCCAGGCCCCGCCACTCCCGTTGGTTCCACCGGTTCCGTTCTTGCGGTGACGGCCGCCGTTCGGCGACCCGCCCCCGTTCCGCCCGCCACGGGAGCCTCCGGGGCGGCCCGGACCGGTGCCGTTCATGCCGCCGCTGTTCTTGTTCAGCCTGCCGCCCGGGGTGTTCAACCTGCCGCCGTTCTTGTTCAGACCGCCACGCGGACCACCCGGCGAGCCCGGGGAGCCGGGCGCGATTCCGCCCCTGCCGGAGGCTCCCCGGCCCGTCCCGGACGCTCCGGGAGAGCGGCCGTTCAACCCTCCGGCCCGGCCGTTCAACCCGCCGGAGCGGTTGTTCATCCGGCCTCCCGAGCTGCCACCGGATGATCCGGCGCCGCCGCGACTGCCGCGCCCGGATGATCCGCTGACGCGTCCGGTGCCGAGGAGGCCGCCGCCCCGGCCGGACCGCCCGGACTGCCCCGTGCCGCCGCCGGTGGCGGAGCCGGACCGGTTGCGGGCGGCGTCCCGGGCCGCCCTGCGGGCGGCGGCAGCGTTCTTCTTCCTCCGGCCGGCCAGCGCGGCGAGCCCGACCGCCGCCCCGACGCCCGCGGCGGCGGCGAGGCCGGGAACCCCGGCGGCGGTGTAGGCCGCGCCCAGGGTCGTTCCGGTTGCGTTCGTTCCGTGGACAAGGAGCGGAACCGCGCGGGTCCGGCCGCGGCGCGGCGCCGGGGGCTCCGGAACGGGCGCGGGGGCCGGGTCCGGGGCGGCCTGGACCACGGTGGTGCCAGCGGCCGAGGTGTCGGCCGCAGGGGTGCCGGGGGTCTGCTGGGGGTCAAGGGTCGCGGTGTCTGCCACGACGGCTCTCCTCACTGACCGTAGCGGCGAGGCGAGGCGAGGCGAGGCCAGGCGAGCACCAGACCCCCCTTCCACCCGTGTCGGAGCCGTCCGAGGCGGGGGTTGGGGGTGTTCCGGCTCGCCTCGCCTGGCCTCGCCTCGCCTCGCCGCTACAGTCCGTAGCTGAATCAAGGGGGGCGGTCAGGGGGAATTGAGGGCAGGGAGCGGCGATTGCCGGTCGGGTACGGGTCGTGCCGGGGGCCTGGCGGCCACGGCCGGCCCCGCACCACCTGTGTCCCGGGGTGTGATGCCGGGGCAGGGGGGCGCGGGGGCGACCGTGAGGGCCAGGAGCAGTGCTCCAGCGAAGGGGACGGGCGATTCCGTTTCAGGCGGCGGACTGCTCCGGGACCGAACCGTCGCCGCCCTCCTTCCCAAGAAGCTCGACGGCGCGGTTCTTGCGGTCCTGGGCGGTGCCGGTGGAGGTGCCCAGCTCGTCGGCGATGACGCGGACGGTGACCGCGCTCTCACCCCGGGCCCGGATCATGGCGACGACCCGCTGGGTGTCCCAGTCGGTCTGATTCATGCGGGCCAGGGCCGCGGCCTGGACTGCCCGGGCCTCGAACTCCTTGATACGTGCCTGGTGCCCGGCGGCCTCCTCCTTCGCCTTCTCCTCCCGGGCGAGCGAGGCGGCGGTCTCCTCGCGGTCCAGCTGCGCCAGCCTGTCGGCTTCCGCCTCCCGGGCGCGGTGCTCGGCCGTGATCCGCTCGTGGTCGGCGGCCTCGGCCAGGGCCTTGTTCGCCGCGGCTTCGGCGGCGGCCAGGCGCTGCTCCTCCTCGACGAGACCGGCCTGGCGGGCGATCTCGTCGCGGCGGGCGCGGGCGGAGGCGTCGGCGGCGATACGGCGCTCGGCCTCGGTGGCCTGAGCGGTCATCTGCTGCTGCTCCAGTCCCCAGGCGGACTGCGCCTTCTCCCGCTCGATCCGGGCCAGGATACGGCGCTTCTCGGCCTCGTCCGCGAGGTCCTGGACGCGGGCCGCGGCCTCGTCCTCCTTGAGCTTGAGCGCGTGGACCCGCTCGGACTCGCGGAGTTGAGCATCGGCCTCGGCCCGTTGAATCTCGGCCTGAGCCTCGCGTTCCGCTTCGGCTTTGGCGATCTTCAGCTGGCCCTCGGCGCGGATCTTGTCGACCTCCGCCTGAATCTTCGCGGTCCCGATCTGAACACCGGCGGCGACCTTCTGAATCTCGGCCTCCGCCCTTTGAACGGCCGCGTCCGCGTCCCGCTTCAGCCTCTTGGTCTCCTCCAGCAGGGGCACTCCCAGGGAGCGCTCCACGCTGAACCCGAACGGGGCCAGCTTGAACGGCAGCAGTTCGTTCGCCGTCGCCTTTGAACGCCACTCCTTCGTGCCGTACTTCTGGCGCAGACCCTCCCGATAGATCCTGATCTGCTGGTGCTGGGAAACGGCCTCCGTATAGGGGAGGTGGTAGAGCCGCATCCGGCGGGAGAGGCCGGCGGTGGACAGCGGGGCGAGCAGCCAGCGGGCGAGCGGCACCGATCCGAGCGGCGTCTCGCCGGCCAGGAGGTCGGCCATCCGGCCGATGTAGTGGCGGGCGGCCTCCACGGCGACGATGAACAGGACCGGGATCACGCCGTGCATCGAGGCGGCGAGCGGGTCGTCCATCACCGGGCCGGGCGGGGCGGCGGCGTTGAACGCCACGGTGGCCGCGGTCAGGGCGTGGGCCGTCCAGCGCAGGATCGGCAGCGGCATCCGCTTGCGCATCATGTAGAGGTCAAGCGCCAGGAGCACCAGGATCCCGGCGTCGATCCCGATCGGGAACGCGTACGAGAAGTCACCGAACCCCTTGCCCATCGCGAGGTTCTTCAGCGTGGTGTAGGAGCCGGTGAACCCAATCCCGGCGAGCACCAGGCCGCCGACCCCGGCGATGACGGCGAGTGCCCTCATCGTGCGCGGGTCGTCCCCGGCCTCGTCCTCGTCCTGCGGGGCGGGCGCGGGCTCCGGGGTGTCCGGCTCGGAGCCGGACTCCGGCACAGGGTCGCCATGGTCCGGGTGGGGGTGGCCGGCCGGGCCGGGGTCGGCGAACCAGGGGCGCGGCTCGTCGGCGGCCGGGGCCGGGTCGGGCTTGCGGATGTCGACGGGGGCGCTCATGGGCTGCTCTCCGGGTCGTCGTGCGATTCGGTCAGGAAGAGGGGATCCAGGGCCAGTCCGACGCACAGCCGGACCACGCCGAACACGGCGAGGGCGACCGTCAGGTGCAGGACGGTGGGCCACAGGCCGTTGGCGAACAGGTCCAGCAGCGCCAGGACGGCGGCGGCCAGCGCGATGACCGTGGCCATCAGGGCGGGCAGCGGGCTGCGCTCCGCGTACGCCTCGGCGGCGGACTTGTCGAGATCGAGGGTGGTGGCGGCGGTGCTCACGGGGCACCCCCGCTGGTAGCGTTGAGCATGCGATTCGCTCCTTGTCAGCGGTCGCGGGAACAAAGATTGAGGAGAGGCCCCCTAGCCGGGGCCTCTTTTCTTTGCCGAGCCATCTCCGGCTCTCCGGCTCCGTCACGACCACACAGGTGGTGACGGGGCGGGAGAACCGCCGGCCCCGCCGGAACGGGTCCGGCGGGGCCGCGGCGTGGTCAGCGCCCGTGGTGCTGCTTGAGGTACTGGGCGAGCTGGATCTTCACGCTCGCCATATCGCTGTACGCCGACATCGCGGGCCACAGGCCCTGGTTGCTCTCGGCGTCCTTCAACAGCTGGTACGCCTCCCGGACCAGCTGGTCCGGGTCGGCGTCGATGTGGCGCAGCGGGCTGGTCAGGCGGGCGAATATCCCGGCCATGGAATGAACTCCTTCGAACAGCGGGGCGGGGCGGGTGTCAGGGCTTGGGGAGAGCGCGGCACCGGGCCGCGTGGTCCTGGGCCTGGCGGTGGATCTCGGTGTCACCGAACGGGTCGTTGAAGGGGCCGGTGTAGGCGCCGACGCTCGTGGCCGGGCAGGCGGCGCACCGCCACTGCGCCCAGCCGTCGGCGGCCCGGAACAGGTCGACTGGCGCGCCAGCCAGGGTGGTGTAGCGGGCGAAGACGCCCTCGGGCCACGGCTCAGGTCGCAGCTCCCGCACCTCGGCGAGGAGCTGCTCCAGGACCCGGTCCCGGTCACCCAGCTGCCGTCCGGCGTCCCGGAGGATCAGGCCGTGGTCGAACGCGAGGTCGTCGCCGGGGTCGTTCAGCGGCGCCCAGCGCACGGCGGTGGCGTCGGTGCCGGCGCGGGCGATGGTGTCGGCGGGGACGCGGGCCAGGTAAGCGACGCTGACATAGCGACCGCGGGGATCCCGGCCGGGCGCGTCGTAGACGCCGACCAGGACCAGGTCGTCCACCGGGACCTTCACCCCGGTCTCCTCCAGCAGCTCGCGGACGGCAGCTTCCCGGGACGTCTCGCCCTCGTCGACGTGCCCACCCGGCAAAGCGAGCTTGCCCTGATGGGGCGGCCAGCCACGCTCGATCAGCAACACGTCGTCGCCGCGGACGCACACCACGTCGGCGGTGTAGAAGATCGTCTCCGGCGCGGTCTCGGTCATGTTTCCTCCGGGGTGGTTGGCGGTCCGGGCTGTCCGGCTCCCCGCGCCCCGTCCGTCCCGGCGTGGTGCCGGACGGGCGGGGGAGGCAGCTGTCAGACCGGCTCGCGGTCCCCGGCGAGGGCGGCAACGTCGAGGAGACGGCCGCGCTGCACGGCGATCTCCGTGCGGGCCTGGTGGACGAGGGGGGTGTCGACGCTCCAGACGCCGTCGCCGTACTCGTTCACCGACTCGATGAGCCAGGCGCTCGCGTCGATGCCGATCTCCGAGGCGACCGTGGTCAGGGCCAGTTCGTGGTCGTACCCGGCGACGGCGGCCTGGTCCTCGGCCAGGACGGCGAGCTTCCCGGCGACCGCGTCCCACGCGCGGGCCGCGTCGAGGGCAGCGGTCTCGGCGTCGCCCAGGCGCAGCAGCTGCGCGCGCCACATACCGTCCGGCGTCTCCCAGAACGCGCCGAAGGTGTTGGTCAGCGCCGTGTGCGCGGTCTCCCATGCCGCCCACAGCGGCGCCGCGGTGCGCAGGACGGGCACCGCGCGGTCCCGGAGCCGGGCCTTGGACCACAGGATCCGGGCCACCTCGTACTGAGTGCGAATCGCCTCCAGCTGCCCGCGGTCAAGCGCCCGGTCCTCGTACATGGCGAGCGGGGTCCGCGGTTCGCACTCCCGGCCGGTGAACGCGGTGAAGGAGTAGACCGTGGTGTCGCGGGGGCCGGGTTCGGCCCGCAGGAAGTGCGGGTGGTGGTACTGGCTGATGTCGGCGGCGGGCGCGGGGGCGTCCGGCCCGGCCGGGGCGGAACGGTCCGGGCTCGGCGTGAGGCCGGATTCGTCGAGCGCGTGGGTCAGCGCGATGGTGCGGGACATGCGGTCGTCCTCTCTTCTGGGAGGGCCGGGCCCTGGGCACTCTTCCCCGGGCCGGAGCATGAAGAAGGCCAGCTGCCCGTCGTGCGGGCGGCCGGTCGTCCCGTGGTGCAGGGGGGCGGACAGGAATCGGTGATCCGCTCCCGCCGTGCGGGCGGGCCGGGTCAGTCGCGGGCCAGGCGGTGGACCCGCTCGGGCCCGCCGCCGGCGGCGGCGACCTGGGTGCCGTAGTCGTAGATCTCGGCGCCGCGGGTCTCGCGGCCGCGGCGGGTCAGCGCGGCGGCCAGGGTCCCGGTGCCGGAGGTGAAGGCGGCCCGCGCCTCTTGGTCGCCGGACTCGATGGCCTCGTTGATGCCTCGGGTGAGCCGGCGGTGGCCCTGGACCTCGGTGACGGTGTCGCGCAGCCGACGGAACATGAACGGCCCTACCTTCCTGTTGCGGATCCGGGCTGTCCGGCTCCCCGCACCCCGCCCGTCCCCGGCGGTGCCGGTACGGGCGGGGGAGGCAACCGTCAGGCCGTCAGCGCTGCAGGTACGCCTGGGCGCGCTGGAGCTCCTCGGTCGACATGGTCTGGGCGACGGCCGCGACGGCGTCGGCACCGCCGGTGGCGGCGGCCTGGACCAGGGCGTTGGCCTGGGTCTTGGCGACCGCGTGCTCGGTGGCCTCGCCGATGACGTTGCCGAGGTCGCGGGAGAAGCTGTCCAAAGTGGCCATGGTGGATCCCTTCGTGGGTGGTCCGGGCTGTCCGGCTCCCCGCGACCGCGCCCATCCCCCAGCCCCGGGGGTACCGGGGTGGGGGATGGGCGCAGGAGGCAGCCGGCAGACCGTCAGGCCGCGTTCCGGGCGCGCTGGCGGGCGGCGCGGCGCTTCATCGCGCGGCGCTCGTCCTCGCTCATGCCGCCCCAGACGCCGTCGGTCTGTCCCGACTCCAGCGCCCACTGGAGGCAGGCGTCCCTCGACGGGCACCTGTTGCAGACTGCACGAGCCTCTTCAATCTGCAAGATCGCCGGGCCGGTGGTGCCGATGGGGAAGAACAGCTCGGGGTCCTCTTCGCGGCAGACCGCGTTGTGACGCCAGTCCATGGCGTGGTCCTCTCGTCCGGGAGAGATGGGATGGGGGCCGCGCGCAGGCGGCAGAAGAAGGGGAGACGGGGGAGGGCTGGTGATCACCGGCCCGCCGACCGGGTTTCCCGGTCGGCGGGCTGACCTTCCAGCGCGCCCGCCGCGTCAGCCTCGGCGGCGGTGGAGGTACTGGTCCTGCAGCCCGCTGAACAGCCGGAACAGCCGCTCCCCGGCCGGGCACCGGCGGTCACCGGTGCAGACGGCGCAGGTGGCGGCGTGCTCACGGTGCACGCGGGCGGCGGCCATGTACCGCTCGTACACGCTGCTGCTGTTGCTCATCGGCGGTTCTGTTCGGAACGCTTGTTCTGCTCGGCGAGCTTCTTCGACAGCGCCGCGCGCTCCGCGTCGGTCAGGCCCAGGGTGATCGCGATCGTGTTCACCGGGACCCCGTTCCGTTGCAGGAGTCGCAGCGCTTCCAGGACTTGCGGAACACCCCGCCGGAGCTGGTGTCCTCGGTCTTCCCGCCCTTCCCGCCGCACGGCGGGCAGGCGCTCACGGCTTTCCGCCCTGCCGGACGCGGCGCAGCGCCTCGTCCATGATCGGGTCGGAGTCTCCGTCGGCGGCCAGACGTGCGATGCTGAAGGTGTTCAACAGGGCCTCCACTTCAGGTCCTCGACGGCCCCGGGGCCCTAATCCCCGGGGCCGTCTCCTTGTGTTCTGACTGCCGTACGAGCAGCCACGGCCGCCCCCACCCGGTGTCGCGGGGTGGGGGCGGCCGTGGTCGATCGTCCGGGTCAGTGGCTGTCCGGGTGGGTGTGGGCGGCCCAGCCGCCCGCGGGGATCACGGCCCGGCCGGGAGCACCGGCGCGGGCGGCGGCCTCGGCCTTGGCGATCGCGGCGTACGCCTGCGCCACGGCAGCGTGGGTCTGGGCGGAGGCAGACGAGCCGCCCTCCGCGTACGCGGCTGCACGGTTGGCGTGCTCGACCGCGCGGGAGTACGCCTCGGGGCCGGTCATGGTGGGCAGGTCAGAGGGCTGGTCAGTCATCGTGTTCCTCCTGGACGGCGAACGGGTGATGGGCACTCGGACGGGTCAGCGGACCAGCAGCGCGGCGATCACGATGAGCGGGGTGGCCATGCCGAGCAAGTAGATGAAGCGCACGGCGCTCCTCCTCTTCCTTGTGTTCTGCGGATTCGAGCCGACTGCCGTACGAGCAGCCACGGCCGTCCCCACCCCGGGAGATCGGAGTGGGGGCGGCCGTGGTCGATCGTCACCGAGCAGCTCAGGCCGCCGTCGCGGTCGACGCCCACACCGCCGCCGACGGGAGCGGCTCCAGCGGAGCGGGCGGGAGACCCCGAACCGCGGACGGCTCCATCCCGGAGGGGAGTTCCCGGCCCCGGGAGGTCTCCAGGTGTCCGAGCGCCTGGTCGAGCAGCCTGGTGAGGACCGGCCACGCGAACTCCGGCTCGGGCAGCACCCGCAGCTGCGCGGCGGCCAGCCACACGTCCTGGGTGACGTCGTCCGCGTCGCGTACCGGGTCGGCGGCCATCTCGGCGAGCTGCTCGGCCGCGGCGGCGGCGAGCCGGGCGGAGTAGCGGGAGTAGAGGCTGGTCAGAGTGGTACGCATCAGGATCTCCTCGGGTAACAGGGCATGCGGAAGCAGCCCCCGGGAGCGATCTCCCGGGGGCCGTGGTGCGGTACGGAGGGTTGGTCAGCTCGCGCGGCGCTCGGGGCGGAGCGTCCGGAGCGGGACCGGCGGCGCACTCAGCGGCGCGTCACCGGCAGGCTGCTCAGCGCGGCGGGTGTCGGTGTCGCGGACCGACGGCTCGGTCGAGATCCACTTCATCTCGCGCAGCAGCCACAACGGCCGGCCGTCGCCCGACTCGTCCTCCGGCATCCCGGCACGCTTCTGCGCGGCGAGCTGGCCGACGGCCGGGGTGACCGCGGTCTTCGGCTTGCGCGTGACGCGGTTCGATCGGACGCCGTTGGTCTCGGAGACCCCTTCCTCCAAGGTCTGTGCCCAACGGGCGACCTTCACGTCCAGGACGACCGTGCGGTGGCTGCCGAGGCAGCGTCGCGGGTTCTCGGTGCCGGCCTTGTCCATGTGGTGCGCAACCAGCTTCGCCTTCGCCTTCGAGGTCGCGGCCACGTGGATCGGAACCCAGGTCCGGCAGCTCGGACAGACCAGCGACAGGCAGGTGGGGCGGAGGTCGTACTCGTGCGGCTTGAGGCTGGAGACGGACAGGGTATCGAGGCTGCTGACGGCCCGAGTGCGGGTCCGGCGGCGCCGCTCGCGAGCGGTGGTCTCGACTTCGCGGAGTGCTGTGGGCATGGGGAACTCCTCACGTACGGAGTGACAGGGATGCGTCGCGGGTGCTCTCTCCGCCCGTCAGGACGCTCAGCGAACCGGCGTCCTGACTGACAGACAGCGCATCTGCGCTGCGACGTGCACGCAGAAGTCACGGACCCGGAGGAGTTAGAACTGCCTCTGAAACTCCGGGGCCACCGAGGTGGCGACCACTGCGGTAGTGCTGGTCAAACGGGCTTCAGGTAGTCGACTTAGATTGACTACTCAATGCCCGACGCAATGAAGCATGCACGGTGCGCGACGCCAGGTCAAGCCCGATGCCTACATTGACTAGTCATTCGCGGGCATGTAGACATCTCCTATGGCAGTCAGCGGCAGGGCACGGGCCCTCTACCAACGCATCGCGGACAAACTCCGCGCTCAGATCACCGACGGGACCTTGGGCCCGGGTGACCGACTGCCGACCGAAGCAGACATCGCTTCCGAGTGGGACACCACCCGCTCGACCGCCGTACAGGGTCTGAAAGTCCTGGTCAACGAAGGTCTCATCATCAGCGACCGCCCTCGCGGGTACTTCGTCCGCAGTCGGCGGCCGATGGTGTACCGGCCGCAGGGCGAGTTCCGCAAGCGTCCACTGTCGCCGGAGATGGACCAGTTCCTGACCCAGATGTCCGAGGAAGGCCGGGAGGCCAGCCAGCACATCGAGGTCAAGGTGGAGACCCCGTCGCGGCATGTCCGCGAGCGCCTTCAGATGCGCGAGGGCGAGCTGGTCGTTGTCCGGCGGCGCGTCCGCTTCGTGGACGGCATCCCGTACAACACGAACGACAGCCACTTCCCTCTCTCCCTGGTTCAGAACAGCGAGATCATGAACCCGGACGACATCGCGCGCGGCGCGAACGTCGTTCTGACGGAGCTCGGGCACGAGCAGGTGCGCGCCCTCGACGAGCTGCACGTCCGCATGCCGACACCCGAAGAGGCCGACCGGCTGCAGCTCGGTCCCGGAACACCCGTCGCGGTCCACCTGTGCACCGGCTTCACGCAGGACGGAAAGCCCGTCCGCGTGGTGCTCAACGTCCTGCCCGGCGACCGGCACGTCATCACCTACGAGCGCAGTCGGCCCAAGGTGGAGGAGGCCATGACGATCCGTCCCGCCGTCGGCACAGACCTGCGCACGGTCATCGACCTGTGGGAACACGCCGCCACGTGGCTCAACGGACGAGGCATCGACCAGTGGCAGTACCCGCCCCGCAAGGAACGCATCGAAGCCAACATCGCGGCCGGCGAGTGCTGGATCGTCGAAGCGGACGGGGCGCCAGTCGCGACCATCACCGTCGATGAGCACGCCGACCCCGACTTCTGGTCCGCCGCCGAGGCCGGCGACCCTGCCCTCTACGTGCACCGCATGGTCGTGCGTCGCGACGTCGCGGGCATGGACCTTGGCTCGGCCATGCTCGACTGGGCGGGAAAGGAAGCGCTCCGGCAGGGCAAGCAGCTGCTGCGCCTGGACGCGTGGCGCACCAACGACGACCTTCAGCGGTACTACAGCGACCGTGGATTCGTGCACGTCAGAACCGTTGACGCCGCAGAGCGCAGCAGCGGCGCCCTGTTCCAGCGTGCCGCCAACTACAGCCGCGGAACAGGCCCTGAACTGAAGACCGAACTGCCCGACAGCACTCACTGAGCAACACCCCCTTGGCTGGGCTCGAAACCGTTGCTTCGGTTCTAGCCCCCGGGACCGATCAGTTCCACATCTGACATGTGGCCGGATCAGCTGGCCACATCAGCCACAGGATTGGGGCGGGGATGGCGCAGAAGCCAAGGGAGCTGACGCCCTGGGTGTCGCCCTTGCATAACTGGGGTTACCAGCTGCGCGAGCTGCGGAATTCGCGGGGCCTCAGCCTCCGGGAGCTCGCGAAGCGGGCCCGCATCGACCACGCTCACCTGGGGCGATTCGAGCGAGCGGAGCGCATGGCCGACCGTAACCAGGCGGCACTCCTGGACGGTGCCCTGGGTGCCAGCGGGATGCTGCTGCGCCTGTGGGAGCGGATCGGTGACGAGCGTGGCCATGTGGCCAATCCGCCCGTTCATGTGGCCAAGTCGGCGGTGGACCTGGCGTTGGCCGCAGCGGACCAGGCAGCGTCGGACGGTGAGGGGATCTCGGTCCCGTGTCGTCTACGTGATGGGTCGGTGGTCTGGGTGGCTCTGGAACGGCGTGCACTGCTGCGCGCGGGCGTGGGGTTGGGAGCCGCTGCGGCGGTCGGCGCCGGTTCGCCGGCGGCCGCGGATTCGGACGGCGTGCCGAGCCTGGTCCGCAGGGCGCGGGCCGCGTCGGCGTACGGCTCGACACCGGTGGAGCACCTGCGGCGCACCCGCCGTCTGCTGATCGACGGCGACAACCTGCTCGGGCCGCGCCACGCCCTCAAGGCGACGCGCGACTACATCGACGTCATCCAGGAGCTGCGCCGGGAGGCGAAGGGCGCCGACCGGCGCGACCTGATGGAGCTCCAGACGCAGTACGGGGAGTTCCTGTCCTGGCTCCACCAGGACCTGGGCAACCCGGACGCCGCGTCGTACTGGCTCGACAGGGCCATGCAGTGGTCGTACACGGTCGGCGACACCGACCTGACCACCTACGTCATGGCCCGCAAGGCTCAACTGGCCGGTGATACAGCCGACTTGGTCGAAGTCGTCGACCTGGCGGAGGCCGCCCAGCGCATGGCCCGGCCCCGCAGCCGGCTCGCCGCCGTCGCCCGCACCTACGAGGCGTACGGACACGCTCTTCGCGGTGACGCCGACGGCAGCGAGCGGGCCATCGACTCCGTGCGTAACGCCTTGGACGGCATCGGCTCCGATCCCACCCCGTGGGGCGTGTGGCTGAACGCCTCGTACGTGGAGGTGCACCGCGCGCAGGGCCTGGAGGCCCTCGGCAAGCACGGCGAGGCGGCCGATGCCTTCGCCGACGCCATCCGGCTGATGCCCGGCGACTACCACCGCGACCGCGGCGTCTACATGGCGCGGCAGGCCGTGGCCCTGGCCGGCGCCCGCGATCCGGAGCGGGCCGCGACGGTGGGCATGCACGCGCTGACCGTCGCGGCCGACACCGGCTCCGGCCGGATCACCAACGAGCTCGCCCGGCTCGACACGGCCCTGATCCCCTGGCAGCGCGAGGCCCCCGTGGCCGAGTTCCGCGGCGCCTTCGACTCCACCCTCGCCCACGAGACAGAAACGGAAGCCTGAGCAGATGACTGCCCGCCCGTACGTCGTGCTGTCCGCCGCCATGTCGGTCGACGGCTACCTGGACGACACCAGCCCCGAGCGGCTGCGCCTGTCCAACGCCCCGGACTTCGACCGCGTCGACCAGGTCCGCGCGGAGTCCGACGCGATCCTGATCGGCGCGAACACCATGCGCCGGGACAACCCGCGCCTGCTGGTCAACAGCGACGAACGCCGTGCTCAGCGCATCGCCGACTGCAAGTCGGAGTACCCCCTCAAGGTCACCGTCACCGCGAGCGGTGACCTCTCCGCCGACCTGAAATTCTGGCACCACGGCGGCCAGAAGCTCGTGATCACCGTGGACAGCGCGGTGGAGAAGGTCCGCGCGACGCTCGGGGACCTCGCCGACGTCGTCAGCGTCGGGCAGGACCTCGACTGGGGCCTGGTCCTCGATGAGCTCGGGCGCCGCGGTGTCCGGCAGCTGATGGTGGAGGGTGGCGGCACGATCCACACCCAGCTCATGGCTCAGGACCTCGCCGACGAAGTCCATCTCGCCATCGCGCCGCTGCTGGTCGGTCAACCGGAGGCCGCCAGGTTCCTCGGGGCCGCCGACTACCCGGGCGGGTCGACCGCGCGGATGCAGGTCCTCGAGGTCCGCGCGATCGAGGACGTCGTCCTCGTCCGCTACGCCCCGAAGGGGCGCGCCTGATGTACGCGCCCGACCGGTGGCAGGACATGCAGTGGATGCGGCGCGCGATCCGCCTTGCGGAGATGTGCCCGCCAGCCGCGGGTGCCTACTCGGTCGGCGCGCTCATCATCGACGCGGACGGCGTCGAGATCGCGGCCGGTTACTCCCGGGAGGCCGATCCGCACGAGCACGCGGAAGAGGCCGCGCTCGGGAAACTGTCCGCGGGGGACCCGCGCCTTGCCGGGGCGACGATCTACAGCACGCTGGAGCCCTGCTCCCAGCGGCACTCGCCGCGTACGCCGTGCGCGCAGCGCATCTTGGGCGCGGGGATTCCGCGGGTGGTCATCGCGTGGCGGGAGCCGTCGCTGTTCGTCGACGACTGCGTCGGCTACGAGCAGCTGATGGAGGCAGGGGTCGTGGTCGTGGAGCTGCACGAACTGGCGGCGGCCGCGAAGCAGGTCAACGCGCACCTGGACGGGTTGACCTGATGCGAACTCAGCGACCTACCCACTGGGTAACCCACCCCGGCAACGAGTTCTCCGGCAAAGGCGCGCGATTCCTCGGGCATTCGCGACTTCTCGGGCTGGATGCGTTTTCGACCCCCGTCTGTGTCATCACAGGGGGTTAGGGTGATCTCAGACGTGATCCACAACGACGAGAACCCCGGGACCGGGCATGGTCCACGGGGCCTCGAACGGGGCAACGCCTCGTTGGGCGACACCTGGAAAGGAGGTGATCGCGAGATGAAGAGTACCCGCGTCTGCGGAACTCCACGCGCAGCTACGCCGTTCCTTTATCGCGATCACGCCATCAGGTACGCGCCTGGGCATGCTGACGCCAGCCTCCGGATTCAGGGGGTTGGGATGACCTAGCCGGCCATCGGCCGCGCGCGCCAAGAAGAAGTGGACTAGCCATCCCCTTCGGCCCCGCGCGGCCCGTCTACCGCCTGGCTCTAGCCACCAGAGCGGTCCGCTCAGATCCCGGTTCCAGCCGGTCCTGAGCCGCGGCTTATCAAGCCGCTCATTTTGTCCCGGCCCCTTATCAGGGCCATTTGCAAAACCGGTCCCTAGCCAGGACCACAAGGGCCTTCCAGGTCCAGCAGTGCCCGCGGGCCCCCGCCAAGGGGCTTCGCGGTCGCAGTACCGAAGTACCGCCGCAACACCGAAGTGCCGCTTCACCACCGAAGTGGCTTGACCGTTCCGAGGCCCCGCCAAGGGCTTCGAAACACCAGTTCGAAAACCACCGAGAGGAAGGAGATCCGCCGCTGGCCTTCGCCCATCACACGAGCCATCGAGTCGAGCCCCTGCCAGGGGGCCGTCCGCGTTGATCCATATGAAGGCTGGTATCGCCATAGTGCACGAGCACCGCAGGTCTTGTCAGGTCGACCACGACCAGGTCAGTACCCCCTCTGGGGTGATTACCGCAGGTTGTGGTGTCCCCCCTGGCGGGAATGTGACATACATCACACCCCCCAACTGTCACACCGTTTACGCTCGGTCGGCTGACCGCCTGACCTCGGGGATGTCCCTGTGAGCGCGGGCGCGGCGTTGGCCGCCGCGGTGGACCACGACTTCTGGGACGTCGTCGACAACTCCGTCGGCGTCCCGCCGGGCGGGAGCTCGCGGCGTCGGCTGCGGTCCGTGCCGGCCGGGCCGGTCCCGGAGCGGGCGGCGGGTCATCCGCTGTCGCTCGGGTCGGACGCGCGCGCCCGTCTGGGTGGCGCGGTGCGGATGCTGCTGGACACGGCCGGCCTGGCCGGGGCGTCGGACGCGGTGCGCCTGGCGGTGCTGGTGCTGGCGTCGCGGACGCCGTCGGAGACCGGTGTGGTGGAGATCCGTACCTCCGAGCTGGGCCGGTGGATCGGGGCGTCCGCGTCGTACACGGCCTCCGAGGTGCTGCCGGTGCTGCGCCGCTCGGGCGTGGTCTCGGTGGAGACGGCGGAGGGCGAGTTCGGTCAGGACGACGGTCTGGAGTGCCGGGTGCTGCCGCTGTGGGCGGCGCAGGACGTGGTCGGGCATCCGCTGGCGCTGGAGAAGAAGGAGTTCGCGACGCTGTGGCGGCTGTTGGAGGCCGTGATGGGTCCGGGCTGGACGCACCGGGACGGCCGGGTCACTCCGGCCGGGCTGATCGGTACGCGTACCGGCCGCGGCGCGGCAACCGACCGCCTCGCGCTGCTGCTGCTGGTGCTGGAGGCCCGGGAGAACGGGCGGGTGCGGCAGTGCGGCGGGACCGTGGACACCAAGCGCGGCCGCGCGGCGGCGACGGTGGCCCGGCTGCTCGGGTGCACCGCGTCGGCGGGCGAGCGGGTGCTGGAGCGCCTGGAGGACCAGGAGCTGGTGCTGCGGGTGCGTCTGAAGACGGGCTCGGGCCTGCGGAACCGGTCGCGGCTGATGGTCCCGGCGGTCGCCGCCGCGCACGGCCGTACGGTCGCCGACGACGTCCAGGAGGACCTCGCGCAGACCCCGGAGCCCGAATTTTCAGACCCCGACATTGCGGCAGGGGCTGGTGAGGCGCCCGAGCTGCCCGAAGAGTCGCAGGTCAACGGCGTGCCGGTGACGGATGTTGCGGATGTTGCAGACCCCGACGTTGCGGCAGCCCTTCACACTGACCACCCTCACCTGGTTACTCCCGTCTCTCCCCCCGCTCTCTCTGGTGGCTTTTCCGGCGAAGGCCGTGGTGGGTCCGGTGATCTGCCGGACCGTGCGTGCGTGCGCGAGGACGGCGGCCCGCTGCGCGGGGAACAGCAGGAGAAGTCCCCGGTCGGCAAGGTCGGGAACGGCGGCCGCGGGCCTGTGGCCGGTGCTCCGGTGCGGGTCGTGGACGGCGGAGGTCAGCGCGGGCAGCAGCGAGGGAGGGTGGCTCTGCCGCCGCTCGATCTGCGGGCCGTCCTGGCTCCGGTCGACCTGGTCTGGGCGCGCCTGGAGCGTCCCGCCGCCCGCCGCCTGGTGGAAGCCGCCGTCCGTAGCGAGCTGGAGCGGGTGGTCGGGTTCGCCGGCCGTACGGACGCTCCGCAGGTCCTCGCCGACCGGCTCGCCCGGCACCTGGAGACCCAGATGCGGTTGGGCAAGCCGATCTCGGACCCGGCGGGCTGGCTGATCGGCCTGGCCCTGCCCCAGCGTCAGCAGTGCGGCGACGTGCGGTGCGACGACCGCGTGCTGCTCGACTCCGGCCAGGACTGCCCGCGCTGCGCGGAGAAGCAGGCCGACCGCCGCGACCAGCGCCGTGCGGTCGCGGCCGCCGTCGACGCCGCGATGCCCGGCGCCTCCGAGACGGAGCGGCGGGCCGCGACCGAGCAGCAGCTGCACCAGGACGTGACGGCCAGGGCGTGGGCGAAGGCATACGAGTGGGAGCAGCACCGCGCCCGGAAGGCCGCCGCAGCTCAGGCCCGCGCCGAAGCCGCGGCGGCCGCGCAACCCGAGGACGTCGTCCCGGCCGCGCCGGCGGCCCCGGTCGTCGTCCTGCCCGCGCCCCGTCCGGCCGCCGCGCCCACCCCGGACGTCGACGACGTCGACCAGGACCAGGAGCTCGTCCTCGAGGACCTGACCCGCGAGCAGGTCCGCGACTGGCGGGTGCGCGCGATGAAGGACCACACCGTCGTCTTCGACCACATCGACCAGTACGGCGAACCGTCGGCAAGGCGCCTGTTCAGCAACCGGTTGGTCGACGAAGCGCAGCGCCTTTCGGGCACCCGGCACCTGGCCCTCCACACCACCTGGGGGCAGGCGTGAGCGGGGAGGTGTCCGGGGTCGACCTGGCCCGGGTCGCGCTGCGGGCCGCGATGGAGCAGGCCCGGAAGAACGGCAGCGGCCCGAAGGCGAAGAGGAAGCCGCGGACCGGTACAGCGGTGCGGCGCGACGGGCGCGAGCCGATGGGCCTCGGGGCGGCGATCGGCGCACTGGTCA
Source organism: Streptomyces sp. NPDC000594 (assembly GCF_040299965.1). NCBI lineage: Bacteria > Bacillati > Actinomycetota > Actinomycetes > Kitasatosporales > Streptomycetaceae > Streptomyces > Streptomyces sp. NPDC000594. The sequence continues at coordinate 44,544 of NZ_JBEPCY010000043.1, forward strand.
CCGAGCGGGCCTGGGCGCTCCCGGCCGCTGGCGGCGCGCTGCGGGAGCGGTGGGCGGTCATCGCCCCCGACCTCGTCGGGCACGTCGCGGCGGTCGGGTACGAGCCGGACACCGGCGAGCTGACGCTGCGCCCGGACTCCGCGGCCTGGGCGACGAAGGCCCGCATGGAGACGGCCCGGATCATTGCCACCGCCAACCGGGCGGCGGGCAAGCAGGCGGTGCGCACGGTCCGCGTGCTCGCCCCCGGCCCGGTCACCACCGACCCGGCACCGGCCGCCGAACCGGCACCGGTCCGGGCCCCAGCACCCACTGGGCCGCCGCGTACCCGCGAGACCGCGTCGGCCGGCTACCACCGCGCGCTCGCCGCGCACCACGAGCACCGGCGCGTCCGCGACAACGACATGGACCTGCGCATCCGAGCCGCCGCGGAACGCCAGAACCGGGCTCTCGTCCGTCGTCGCGAGCCGGAGGAGGCGTTCACGGAGGCCGCCGCCCAGACAACGGTTCTTCAACAGCCACTGACCCACATCCCCTGAAGCCCGGACCCCGCCGACCCCATCGGCAGGGTCTGGGCTTCTCACACGTACCGGCCGGACCAGGCGCTGGAACGCCGGTGGTCAGTGGCTTGTGGCGGGCGGTACGGTTGCGCGAAGGGTCGTCAACCGAGGTCCTGCGGTGCCGTCCGTTTCGGTGATCTCGGGCCTGATCGCCGCTTCGATCGCGGTGGCCGTCGCCACACTCGCGATCGTGCCCGACCCGATCACTCCCGACTTCCCTGACGAGGACTCCCCTGACGGGGCAGGCCGGACGAGACGTGGCGTTGGCCGGGTCCGGTTCCCGCTCACGCGGTGGGTGCTCGCCCCGCGCACGACATGGCAGGCGCGGCGCCTGGCCGCCGAGTTCGGCGAGGGGATGGATGCCCGGACCGCGTGGGTGATGGCCCGCCTGGCCCGTCATCCCGACGAACACGGCTACGCCATGGCCCACCTGGACGACGAACGCCGGGCGGCGGACTGAGCAGAGCTCAGGCGCCGGCCTTCGGCTCGCGGAGATCCGGCCGGGCTGCCTCGTCGGGCACGGGCTCGCCGGTCTCGTCGTCGTCGGTGCCCCAGAGCGCGCGGGCGAGGAAGTACAGGGCGACCATCCCGGCGTAGATGAACATGCCCCAGCCGAAGACCAGCAGGAAGACGTTCGCGTCGCTGCGTGGGGAGCTGTAGGCGACGCCCTGCATGGTCGTGAACAGCCACGGGAACCACGCCGAGCGTACGAAGCCCGGGTCGGCGTACCGGCCTCCGCCCCGGCGCCACGACAGCAGCGGGACCGCCGCGAAGCCGACGCCGGCCAGGCAGTACATGAGCGCGAAGAAGTCGTTGGCGATGAACCGGTGGCCGTTGGTGATCCCGAGATAGGCGACCCCGGCCAGGAAGAGCGCGGCCGGCACCCCGAAGCCCAGCACCTCGCCACGGTCTCGAACCTTCGCCACACTCTCCCCCTGCCGTCGACGTCTCACCCGGCACCGTACCGGCCGCACACCGCCCGGTCCGCCGATCGCCCAGAAGGGCCATGCGGACAGGGGCCACCCTGTTCTCCACGCTCAAGGTCCGAACATCGCTCTATCGGATGTCTGCCGGGTGGGCGTCGAGCAGCCGGTCGAGGCGGCCGTACAGCTCCCGTACGGTCCGGGCCCGGTCCTGGACGTCGCGTACCGTGCCGTCCGGCGGCGTGGCCAGGCTTTCGCGGGCTGCGGCGAGGACGACGTCGGCGAGGGCCCCTCGCCCGTCGTCCCGGGGCAGGGCGGCGGCGCGGCGTTTGACGTCGGCGGCGACCGCGTGGGCGTGCCCGGTGAGCTGGAGGGCAATCTGCTCGGCGTCCCGTTCGAGGAGAGCGCCGGTGTCCGGCCAGGCCAGGACTGCGGTCACCAGGCATTCGTAGGGCGCGCGGTCGAGCGGCAGTGTCGCTTCGATCAGGCCGTCGGGGTCGTGCAGGACGGTGTACGTCATGAGGTGGCGGCTTTCTCGTGGTCGGGGGCGAACGCGGCACGGAGACGGGCGGTGAACCGGCCGGACGGAACGAAGTCCGGCTGGGCCTCGGGCGGTGGGCTGATCCAGTGCGCGGCCGCGGTGCCGTGGCCGGTGGTGGGCATCAGCAGTTGGTGGCCCGCGCCGAGTACCCGTACGCCGGGGAGGCCGGCGGCCGTGTGCGCAGTGCCGGGCGGGACCAGGACGTAGAGCACGTCGCCGATGCGGTCCCCGAGCACCGGGTAGCCGTCGTCCAGGTGGAGTCCCATGGCGTCCAGGACGTCGAGCCCGTTCGCCATCGGGTGGACGGCGACGGCGTCCCAGTCCCGGCCGCACGCCTCCCACCGTGTGCGGTCCTCCCCCCGCGCCCACAGCGCGAGTCGCTGCGGGGTGGGGTCGGCGAGCCGGTGCCAGGCCGTGATGCCGGGCGGCCGGGACGAGGCGGAACCATTCGCCATGGTGATCTCCGGATCGGTGGACATGCCGCTCCTACGCAACCAGCAGCGCGGTGGCGAGTGCGATGTCCCGCCGATGCGAGAACGATGCAAGTCTGCCCCGGACAGGGTGAAGTACGGCCAAGACCGGGCACAGCCAAGGGGCGGGAGCGATACGGTCGCCCCCTCTTCCCGTCCTCTCGCGGATGCCGTACGGAGCCGGACATGGCCGACCGCCCTCGCGTCCCCAACCCTCAGCTGCGCGCTGTGCGCGAGAGGGAGTTCCAGATGTCCCGCCAGGAGTTCGCCCGCCTCATCGTCACCACCGGCGCGGAGATGGGCGAGACCGTCGGCTGCACCTCCCGGCTGGTGGCGGCCTGGGAGGACGGCGAGGTTCAGCTCCCCCGGGCGGTCTACCGCCGCATCCTCACCCGGCTGACCGGCGGCCGGGCCCCGGAAGCCCTCGGCTTCCGGCGACCCTGCACTGGCGCCCCGCCGGCCGTCCGCGAACCGAAGGACACCGCAGACCACCGGGACGATGGCCCGGCCGCCGAGGACGGTCCCGCCCTCGATCTCCTTCCCCGGAGGGGAGCCCCGGGGCGGATCGGGACGGTCGAGGCACGGGCCCTCGACCACGCGGTCACCACGATCTACGCCCACGATCACGACCACGGCTCCGCCGCCCTGCGCCGCGACGCGGCCCGCGCCCTGCACACCGCCTACCAGTGGCTTAAGGACGGCGCCCTCACCGACAAGACCGGACGGCGGCTGCGTTCGGCCACCGGTCACCTTGCCATCGCCGCCGGATGGCTCTCCTACGACTCCGGCCGCCCCGCCGACGCCCGCACCCTGTACGCCGAGGCCCTGGCCGCCGCCCGGCTCGCCGACGACCGGGCCCTGGAAGGACACGCCTTCGGCTGCCTCTCCCTCCTCGCCCGCGCCTCCGGCCGCCCCCGGGAAGCCGTCACGGCCGCCCAGGCCGCCCAGCACGCCGTCCGCACCCACGGCTCCCCGCGGATGCGAGCCCTGTTCACCCTGCGCGAGGCCGGCGGATGGGCCCTCCTCGGCGACGCCCCGGCCACGGACCAGGCCGTCGTGACTGCGCACCGCCTCTACGCCCAGGGCCCGGCCGACGCCGACCCGGGATGGCTGGAGTTCTTCACCCCCGCCGAACTCGCCGGACTCGAAGCCCTCGCCCGCGCCGACCTCGGCCAGCACGAACGCGCCGCCGCCGGAGCCGAACAGGCCGTCCTCCTCCACGGAACCGCCTTCGCCCGCAACCGCGCCCTGTACACCGCCGACATCGCCGTCCAACATGCCGTGAGAAACAGGCCCGAACCCGAAGCCGCGGCCGAGGCAGCCGGACGACTCCTCACCTACCTCCCCGAGGTGCGCTCCGACCGGCTGCTCCAGCAGCTGCGCAACGTCGAGAGCGCCCTCCAGCGGCACGCCGCCGTCCCGGCGGTCGCCGACTGGCTGGAGGAATACCGCACCACTGCCGGCGCCAGATGAGGAGAAGACGGTGACCACCCCGCCCCACCCCACCGACGTGATGATCCGCACCTACGGCCCGGGCCAGGTCCCGCCCCTGCTCGACACCCTCGCCGACATCTGGGCCGACGCCCACCCCGAACTCCTCGACAACCCCGACGCCGCCACCGCGGACCTCTCCGTCCCCGCCCTCCACCGCCAGATCACCGGCCACCTCAAACACCCCGGCTTCACCCTCGCCACCGCCTCTGCGGACGGCACCCCGGTCGGCTTCGGCTACGCCTTCCCCTGCACCGCCGCGTACTGGTTCGGCCCCGGCCTCCTCGACCAGGTCCCCGAAGGCGCCCGCACCGAACGCCTCATGGGACTGTGCGAACTCGCCGTCCGGCGCCCCTGGCAGTCCCGCGGCATCGGCACCCGCCTCCACACCGCACTCCTCACCGCCATCGCCCCCGCCTGGTCCTCCCTCCTCGCCCTCCCCTCCAACCAGCGCGGCCACGACCTCTACACCCGCCTCGGCTACGCCTACGCGGGCCCCTACCGCAACACCCCCCACGGCCCCGAATTCGACCTCCTCCTGCTCCGCGTCACCCCCAACCCCGCCCAGCAGCACGGCCCGTGATCACGGCCCGGAGTGCTCGGCTCCCGCCCAGAGGTTGTGCTCCCCGGCCTGCTGTTGCGATGGGATGCGGGGCCCTGGCGCACACCGTCCGCAGGCTCTAGCCTGCCGTGACCGAGCAACTACGCAGAGAAAACGGGGACATGGCTGATTTCCGCAGCGAGGCGATCGAGGTCTTCGAGACAACGCGCAGCAGCGACACCCGGGGCATCATCGCCGCCCTGCTCCACCTGGCCGACACCTTCGGCCCGGCGGGCCCCGGTTCGCCGCGAGGACGTGGCTTCCCGGACTGGCACAAGCCGGCTCTCGCCTACCTCCAGGGCAAGGAGACCCGGGCGAAGACCGCCGAACGGATCGCCCAGTGGCTTGTCGACCAGGGGATGGAAGTGAGCGAGGAAGAGGTACGGCGCGGCATGTGGGATCTCGTCGCGGCCGGTCAGGTGAAGGCCAGGACCAGTGGTCTGGAGCCCTTGTTCTACGCCGTCCCCGAGCGCCGCTGACGGCGCCTTCGCCCCGGGCGGTGCGGGAGGCCGGGACGGCGGCCGCGGTCCCGGCCGCGCGGGGGTATCGCCGGGCGGGCCCGCGTGAAGGGGAGGTGCGAGGGTGCTTTCCCGGCCAATGGAGAGGGGGGAATCAGGCAGGAAAGCCGCTTTCCGACCGTCGCCTCCCGGTGCGTCCCATGATCTGTCCTGGGGCCGAAGCGGCCCCAGGACGTGAGGAGCAGCGGTATGGGTGTGAGCGACAGCTATCTGTCCGGGGCGGAGGTCCAGCGGCTGCTGGGCGTCAATTCCTTCGGGCTGTGGCGGCTGGTGCGGAAGTACGACGACTTCCCGCAGCCGACCGAGCCGCCGCACGATCCGTTCGCCGGGTTCGGCGGCAGGAAGGAGCCCGAGGAGGTCTGGGACGGGTTCCAGGTCTACCGGTGGGCGGCTCAGACGCCGGAGTTCGCCCGCCGCGGCGCCGTGCTGCTGCGCCCGCTCCCCGAGGAACTGCCGTCCGGCCGGTGGTCCGGGTACAAGGACACGGTGCGCGGCCCGGCGCAGGACTGGCACACCGCCCTGGGAACGATCAGGGTCGTGCACTGCGACGACCGCAGGGCCGCAACCGACGTCGCCACCGAGATCGCCGACGGCACCAACCCGGACAACGTGGTCACCGTCTGCGCCCTGTACGGGGACATGAGCTTCCGCGGACCGGCGCTGGTCGCGGCCGACACCGCACACCCGGGCATCGAGTACGAGGCCGACTGGGGCAACGTCGCGACCCTGGCCGGGCACGACCTGCCCTGGTGGCCCGACCTGCTGCGCCTGCCGCACCTGATCCGGAACTGGGAGCCCGGCGCCCCCGCGGCCGTCGTGGAGGTGCCGGCCAGCGACAGGGAGAAGATCCTGCGGCGCGTCGTGGGCAACGACGCCTTCGACGTCACCTCGCACCTGGCCGCGACGGACATGGCCAACGACATCCGCAACGACCGGGTCGACGCCGCCCTGCACGACAACGAGATCTTCGGAAGGGAAGGTCACGGCGAGCGGCGCAACCCTGTCGTCATCGCGGCCGTCCCCGACACCGGCCACCACCCCCTGCGCTCCGACGGCGACCGCCAGGTCCTCGAGGCCGGCTGGCACCAGCTCGCCCTCAGCACCCACCCCGACGCCGTCGCGGCGGTCGAGGTCGCCGTCGGCCGCCAACCGGCCCTGCTCCCCTTCGGCGCGCTCACCGAGGTGCCGGTGCGCCCCGGCACAGTCAGCGAGCGGTGGGCCCGCCGGCTCACCCTGTGCGACCCGACCGCCGCCCACGCCGTCCTCGCCCAGGGCAAGAAGGCGGACGCGTTCTTCATCGACCCGCTCACCGACATGCCCGTCCTGCGCACCGCCGACCACGACGGCAAGCAGCTCTGGCGGTTCTACGCCCCGCTGTCCCTCCCGGCCGGCGACGCCGAACTCGCCTCGGTCGTCCTGCACCACACCGTGTGGGTCACCACCAGCGACGGCCACCTCCACCCCGCCCCCTGCACACCGTCCGAGCACCTGTGGTGGGGCAACGGATACGGCGACCGACCCAGCGAGGCCGCCACCGTCATCAACCTGCTCCTGGACGACCTCGGCGCCGCCCCCGACCTGCGCGAGCACTGGAACGCGCCCAAGGGCCTGGTCGCGCTGTTCAACGAGGACCACCAGCAGGGCACCGAACTCCCCCGCAGCACCCTGCTCCACGCCCGGATGACGCCACCACGCACCCGGTGAACCGGCGAACCCGATGGGGGCGGCCCCGGTACCGGGGCCGCCCCCATCGGCTTGCCCGCGCCCGCGCCCGCGCCCGCGCCCCGGCCGCCGGGACGCTCCGGCCTCGCCGAGGACGAGGTCCGGCCGCTGCGACTGCGGAACCGCAACCGGGGTGACCGCCCGTCATCCGATGGGGTGACGGACGCCAGTCCCCGGTGGTCCGAGGGCGACACTGAGCGGATGCCCACTGCTGACCCGGAAGGAAACGAGATGAGCAATCCGACCCGCTCACCGTACGAGCTTGCCCCGGACGAGGGCCCGCAGAGCCTGGGTGAGCTGAAGACCGCCCTTGCACCCTGGCCCGACGTGCTGGCCGCCTTCGTCGCCGAGCTGGACGCCGCGCCGTTCCACCAGGACGGTGCCGAGCCGCTGCGCGCGGTTCGGAACGTGATCAGCGCCTACCGGGTCGAGTGGATGGCGAAGGTCCACCCCGACATCGTCCAGGCCGTGGCCGACGACGAGGCCGGGATCGACAACGCCGTCCCGCTCGACGTCGTCATGGCCGACTACGACCCCGACACCTACGAACGCCGGAACGGGGGAGCGGCGGCATGACATACAAGGTCGTCCTGGCCCCCCAGGCCCAGCGCGCCCTGGCCGGCCTCGTCCCGGAGCGGCGCCGCGCGGTCCACGAGGCGATGCGCGGGAAGCTGTCCACGAACCCGCTCGCGGTGGGCACACCGGAGGGCACCCAACCGGACGCCCTGCGGAAACTCGCCGTGGCCTCCGCCGGGGTCACGATCGGATACCGCGTCATCAACGCTCAGGTCGAGGTCCGGGTGGTCTGGCTCCTCGGCTGGCCCTGACCATGGACGACGAGGACACACGGCGCGCCCGTGTGCGGCTGTTCGGGCGAGTGGTTCCGTCGCGACGGACGGCGCGCACACGGCCGCCGGGCTGGCGGTGCTGGGGCGCGGGGACTACCTCGCCAAGTCCGACGCCCTCGTCCGGGGCTTCCGCGCGCTCGGCCACGAGGTGAGGCGGGTTGCTTCCCCCGCTTGGCCCACCGCACACACCCCGCCCGTCTCGTTGAGCAGCTGGACGGGCCTGGCGCGGGTCCGGGGAAGGGAAGTGGTGACGTGGCAGTCAGCCGTACGAGGAAAAAGAAGAAGAACCAGAATCGGGCCACCCCTGTGTGGGAGGGCCGCAGCGTCTACGGCTTGGGGGAGGAAGCAGCCGCGGCCGGTGGCCCGTCGCGCAGGAACATCGCGGTGGGACATCGGGCAGCCGAAGCCGATCGGGTGTGGTTCGACCGGCACCCAGGCGCCTCGGTTCGCGTACGCGAGGCCCTGCCTGGCGAGCTTGATCACCGTGCGTTCGGCTCCGAGCCCCTCGCCGCGAATCAGAGGGGAATCGTGGTGGTAGTGCAGGCCGCCCCAGGGCGCCGCACCCGCATCCCGTACGCGGTCATCACCACTCCGACGCCTGGCGCGGCGATCTCCCCTCAGCAACTCGAGGCAGTCCAGGCGGAGTGGGAGCGTGGCGACCAGACGGCCCCCTTGATGAGCCAGGACGGCAGACTCATCGACGGACTCGCACTCATGCGAGCCCTTCCACCCCGCGGCTGACAACCCGCAGCACAGACATCTCGGCCAATGCGAGAGCCGAATCGGGCAGCTCGGAGCAACGACCGTGTGCCGCGCGGCGTCCCGCAGCAGCCTGTGACGACTGGCTGCACCTAGGAGCCTCACACGGCGTTTCCGCAGGTGGAAGCGCTTCGGCTGGCTCCTGTGAGCTGTGAGCGGCGACTCTCGGCGGGACAGTGTCCAGATGGGTACACTGGGCGACGAAGACCCTGGATTCGTCCCTGGTAGCTCCCGGAAGGGGCAGGCCACACACCCAGGGTTGAGACGCCTCTGAAGGCCGTCCGGCATCCGCCGGGCGGCCTTCTTGCATGTCCACCCCCACCCCCCGAGAGAGTCCGGGCGGGTTAAAAAACAAGCTAAAAGATAGGGTAAATCGTGCTAGGGTGAAGCGCGAGAGGAGACCGCACATGGCATCCGAGGAAGAGCTGTTCGCGAACATCGACGCGCTGCTGGAGGAGGAGCCGCAGCTCCCGCCCCCGGCGGAGCGCGCCCGCCTCCGTGAGGCGGCCGGGATCACCCAGGCCCGCCTCGCGACCGCGCTGAAGTCGACCGTGCAGACGGTGAAGAACTACGAGAACGGCAGGAGCGAGCCGAAGTCGCCGCGCCTGGAGGCGTACCAGCGACTGCTGAAGGGGTGGGCGGCGAAGTACCCGGCCCCCGGGCCGGACGTTCCGCTGGGCCGGTGGGCCCGGGACCAGAAGCAGAGCGCCCAGACGGAGGAGGGGCCCGCGCGGATGTCGCCGGAGCGCGTAGCGGCCCTGGACTCGCTGCCTCTGCGGCCCGAGGTGCCGCAGACGTTCACCCGCGTGCCCACCGTTGAGGAGGACGAGACCGAGCCCGACATCGGTGTTGCGGTGAAGCCGGCGCCCGAGCGTCCCGCCCGTCCGGCGACGTCGTCCCGGCGCCCGGCGAAGAAGGCCACCGCGCGCCCGGCCGCCGATCCGCGGTTCCCTCACGGTCCGCTCGCCGTCCTTGACGGCGACGGCTCCGCGTACGGCGTCGACGGCCTGGTGCTGGACTGCCCGGCGACCACGGTGGTGGAGCTGGTGGAGTGGACGCTGCGCGAGGCCGGCCTCGGCGCGCCGAAGCTGCACCGGTACGGCAAGGACTCCGACCCTCTCATCGTCCTCACCGCGGCGGCCGCGGTGAAGCTGGGGCTGCCCGAGCGCCTGGAGGACCGGCGGGGTCTGCGTCTGGAAGAGGACCACCCGGTCGTCAAGCAGGTGTTGAAGGCGCGCTGGCAGCTCACCCAGCGCGGATTCGGCCCCTGGGCGCGGATCTACCGCAAGGCCCAGGGCCGCGAGCGGCAGTGCGTGCAGCTGGCGGTCCTGTCTTGGGACGCTCTCGACTCCCGCTCCTGGCCCGGCGTCACGCAGATGGAGCCGGCCGACATCGCCCGCGTCCTCGGCGTCTACGCCCAGCGCGTCATCACCCCCCGCGGCTCCACCGCCGTCTCCGGCCTGGAACTGATGACCGCGCTGCGCCCGCCGACCCGGCCCGTGCGCGATGAGGAGACCGGGAACTGGGTGAGCGGGCCGAACCCCGGCAGCTTGGGGACGGAGCCGATGGACCCGGCGCCGCCGGAGGGCCAGCCCGAGCACCCCGCGATCTACCACTCCGGGTGGAAGGGCGGCTTCCTCCGCGAGGAGGCGTACCAGTGGGTGAGGTCGGTGGACACGCTCACCGATGAGGAGTGCCTACTGCCCTTCGCGGTGGGCTTGGACCTGAACACCGCGTTCCTCGCGGCCGCCGCGAGGCTGACGGTCGGCCTGTCGGCCCCGGACCACTTCGTCGGCCCGAAGTTCAATCCGAAGATCCCGGGCTCGTGGCTGGTGGACCTGTCCCACATCGAGCTGGATCCGCGACTGCCCTCGCCGTTCACCCCGGACGGCACCCGGCCGACGGGCCCGGCCTGGTACCAGACGCACACCGTCGCCTACGCCCAGGAGCTCGGCCACAACGTCGCCCCGATCGAGGCGTACCTGCGCCGCGAGACCGGCGCGTACCTCGACCCGTGGCACGACCGCCTCAAGAACGCCTACGTCGACACCCTCGCCGACCTCGGCGTCACCAAGGACCTCACCGACACCGAGTTCCTCGCCGCGATGGAGCGGCACAAGCAGGTCGACCCGGCGATGGCCGCCGTCCTCACCGCGATCAAGAGCACGGTCAAGGGCGGCATCGGAAAACTGTTCGAAAACCCGCAGGGCAAGCACTACAAGGAGGGCGAGCCGTGGCCGGCCATGATGCGGCCGACCTGGCGCCCGGACATCCGCGCCGCCGTGATCTCCAAGGCCCGGGTCAACATGCACCGCAAGCTGCTGAACATGTCCCGGATGACCGGGCTGTTCCCACTCGCCGTGCTCTCGGACTGCGTCGTCTACCCCTCCCCGGGCGCCAGTCCGCTGGACTTCCTCCCCTACGCCGCCTCCGGGAAGCCGCAGCCGGGCGGGTTCCGCCTCGGCCCGACCCCGGGCCTGGCGAAGCTGGAAGGCGTCCAGGAGATGTCCTGGGCGGTCGACCTCATGGAGCAGGGGCTGAACCCGGCCCGCCACATCAAGGGCGGCGACGCCGTCCTCGACGAAGGAGAGTGACCCGTGGCCGGAGAGATCGACGACGCCATCGAGCGTGCCGACCGGGAGGCGTTCACCAAGGAGCCGCCCAAGACGTTGAAGGGCCAGATCGGCTACCTGCTCAAGCAGTACGGATCCGCGAAGGCGGTGGCGGCGGAGATCGGGGTCACCGCGGACTCCGTGAACCGCTACCGGCGCGGGGCCCGCAAGCACGCCCGCGCCGACGTCGCCGCGAAGATCGACGACGCGGTGCGGTCCCGCTGGCAGCCCGGCGTGCGCAAGCGTCGGCACAAGCAGGCCGCCGCCACCGGGATCACGGTCGAGACCCGGGCCCGGTTCGGCTACACGTCCTCCGCCGGATCCACCGACGACGGCCGCTTCCGCCGCCTCACCGTCCGCCTCCCCGCCCACTACGCACAGCGCCTCTTCGACGCCCGCCAGGACGGGGCCAGCGACCAGACGATGCGCGAAATCGTCGCCGAGGGATTCAAAGAAGTCTATTTCCAGGACGGCGGAGCCCGCGCCATGGGACTCTCAGACGTCGAAATCAACGACATCGACTACCTGGACGTGTCCTTCTAACCGAGGCCATCGTTTAACCCCATAAGGAATTACCGAGAAGAAAGGCTGGACTATGACCCAATCCGACATCTCGCTCATCGACCTGGACAAAAGCCCGCTGGGCGCGGTGGACGAGGAGGCCGTGCGCCTGGCCGACGTCCTGGACGCCCACCCCGGCACCAGCGGCGTCACCGACTCCGGCCCAGAGGGCGACATCGTCTTCACCACGGCCGCGGGCACCTGGGCGCTCGACCTCCGGACCGGCCCCGACGGCGAGGTGTTCCAGAACCCGACCGGCGCCCCGGCCCCGGCCGCGGTGGAAGGGCCCGCGCACGAGGTACTGCGCGACGTGGTCGTCCCCGCGCTCCTGGCCCACCCCGCCTACCGGGCCACCACCGCCGACGGCGACCTCCTCACAGTCCACCTCGCCACCGGCCGCCACTACACCCTGGCCCTCACCCCGGCCGCCTGACACCGGGCCAGCGCCGCGCACCGAAAAAGTGGGGCTGGGTCCCCGGCATCGCAACTGCCGGGGACCCAGCCCCTTCACGCAAGCACGATCAGGCCAGCACGACAACCACCCACACTCCCCAAGGACCGCCCATGGACACCGGCACCAACCAGGACAAGGCCCCGTTCCTCGACACCGTCCGCATCGCCGACGCCCTGCTGGGCAGCCCGCACATCACCTTCGTCGCCCCGGTCGAACCCGGCGACGAGACCGTCTGGTTCCGCGACGCCGACGGCACCGGCTTCGAACTGACCCTGACCACCCCAGAGCCGGTCCCCGACGCTGAGAGCGTGGCCTACGCCTGGGACGCCGTCGCCGCCGCGATCGGCAACCACCCGCACTTCGTCCACGCCGCACTCGGCCAGGAGTCGTTCGGGCCGCTCAACCTCGACACCATCACCGCGCAAACGCGCACCGGCAACGAGTACACCCTGAAGCTGACCGTCGCCCCGCGCCCCGGCCACGGGAAGGAGCCAGCCTCCCCGCCGACGTCTGGGGCCGCCGACATCGCCTACGCCGCCGACCGGCTGCTGGCCAGCGACCCGAGCGACTCAGAACGGGCGACGGCCGAGCTCCTCAACCACCTCGCCGCCACCTGGGACCGCCAGGAACCCTCGATGCGCCGGCACGCCCGAGCCGTCGCCCGCACCCTGCGCCGGTAGAAGGGAATCCGCCCATGCCCGCATCCACGGCCACCCGGCGCGCGTACGGTGAGGGGAGGACCCGCCGGGAGGACAAGATGAGCGCGCAGCCCGACCACGCCCCCATCCCGCCGTTCGCCCCCGCGCCCGGGGCGCCGGCCGAACTCCTTGCCCAGCTCCGCGCCGACAAGCGCGCGGACCGCTGGGTGCCGGCCTTCGAGCGGGAGTGGGCGGCCGCCCTCGAGGAATCCCGCCGCACGTTCTCCCTGGCCGGGCTCTATGAAGTCGTCCAGGACTGGCAGGGCCGCATCGCGCACGCCCCGGCCGTCGACGCGTTCGTCGCCTCCGGCTACGACGACAGCGACGCCGTCGACCTGGCGGAGCTCCGCCGACAGCGCCGGTGAGCCCGCCGCCGTACGCGGTCCGCGTCTCCGCCCCGGCCGCCAAGGCCCTCGACGCCCTGCCCGAGTACGCGGCGGACACCGTGTGGGACATCCTCACCGCGGCCGCCGCCGATCCATGGGGCTTCCGGCAGTTCGACACCAGCGACGACGAAGGCGAGGACGTCCGCTACGCGGCCGTCGGCCAGCTCTCCGTCACCTTCTGGATCAACCGGCCCCGGCACAGCCTGACGGTCCTGAACATCGTCTGGCTCGGATAGCACCCCGTGACAACGGCCCGGCCCCGGCATCGCAACTGCCGGGGCCGGGCCGCTGCGCATCGTAGCCACCGCCGTATCCATCCGTTGCCGCCTGGTGGCAACGGCGGTTGTCACCAGGCGCCGCGGGGCCGGTCGGCACCGAGCTGCACCTCGCGCCGGCACTCCGGGCACTCCGGCAGGCCCTCCACCCGGCGCGGACGGTCGTCCTTCGCCCAGCTGAACCCGCACAGCGCCGTGTTCGAGTACAGCTCGACCTGGTCGTCCTCGGAGGCGTGCGAGCCGTAGCCCGGCACCCTCCAGGTGAACGTCGCCTCCCCGTCGTACGGGCCGCCCTCGGGCCACTCGTACACCGGCTCGGTCGTGGTGCAGCGCATCCGCAGGTCAGGACCCTTCCACTTCTTGCCGTGGATGATCTCCGCAGCGGCGTCGGCCGCGTCCGCGAGGCGCTCGAAGGACAGGTCGTAGTCGTGCATGTGCTCCCACGAGCCCGGCTTCTGCGACTCGCGCATCAGCGAGCGGAACATCAGCAGCAGCCGGGCCAGGTCGTGGTGATGGACGCGCACCGTCCGGGTCGCGTGGTCGAAGCCGTAGGTCGGGTCGTACGGCGGCCTGTTCGGCATCGGTTCTCGTTCCCTCGACGGTCAGCGACCGCGGCACGGTCGGCGGCCGGGTGCTCAACGACCCGGGCCTGCCGGGGCCACGCAACCCTCCGCCGTCCGTGCGCCAGCTCCCGCTCCTTCCCGCCTCCTGGCTCCCGTCGGCTCGTGCGGCCGGCCCGCGCCCGCCGTCGCGCCGGGCAGGTCGTGACAGACCCGCCCCGTGCCCGGTGTCATGCTGTGAGGCTAGGAGGCTCACAGGCCGTTTTCCCAGGTAGACGCGGTGGCCTATGAGGCTGTGAGCCTGTGAGGCGGGCGCGATCAGCCCGAGTGGCGGCGAGTCAGGTCCTCCAGCACCTCGTTCCAGACCTCGCCGTTCCGGCGCCGGAGGACCGCCTCCTCCATGGCGCGGGGCGGCAGGGCGGCGAACATGTCCGCGACCGGTCCGCCCCGGCCTTCCTGCTCGCCCCACCACAGCTGCTCGGCCACCATCATGTTCCGGCTGATCCAGAATTCTGGAACGGTGTGCCGCCCTGCGAACGCCGGGCCCGTCGCCGCCTGGGGTGCGCCCCGGAGGCCGGGGACCTGGCGGCTGTCCTCCGAGTTCGCCAGGAGGGCGCGGGCCGATCCGGTCGCGGCGAGCGCGGGCGTCAGTGCTTCCGCGAACTGCGGCCCGAGCCGGGCGAGCGCGTCGACCAGGACGTCCACGGTGGCCAGCGTGTCCGACGCCGCCGACGGCGACCACCCGCCCTCGGTCACGGCCTCCCACACCTCGCACGCCGCGTCCGACAGCCCCTCGACCCGCTCCGGCAGCTCCATACCGGGCCCAACGACCAAGCACCGGCCCGCGTGCCGCACCGGGCACCAGCCGACGTCCGCAGCTGTGCTCCCGCACGCCCTGGTGGCGCCCGCCGGGCCGGAGGACGATGGAGGGGTGGGCAAGCAGCGCGAGGACCAGGAGCACGGCGCCGAACCGGCGCGGACGGCGCTCACCGCGGACCGGGCCCGGGCGATGACGGCCGGGCTGCGCGACGCGATAGACGACGTCCTGCGCTCCGTGGCGGTCCTCGCCGCCCGGGTCCGCGACGCGCACGCCGCCCGCGTCTGGCTCCCTCTGGGGTACAGCAGCTGGGAGTCGTACTGCCGGGCGGAGTTCGGCATCAGCCGGGCCCAGGCCTACCGGCTCCTCGACGTCGCCCGCGCCCTCGCCGCGATCCACGACGCCGTCACCGCCGGCCCCGACCTGTCCCGCACGCGAGACACCGGCCCGGGCGCCGCGGCCGCGCTCGACTACGGGCTGTCCCAGCGGGCCCTGATCGCCGTCTCCAGCCGTACGGACGCCGTCGCGGAGATCATCACCCGCCGACTCGCCGCGCTCGCCCACAGCGGCCTCCAGGCCCTCGACGAGACCACGGTGCACGCGGTGGTCCGCCAGGCCGTCCGCGACGTCCGCACCGCACCGCCTCCGGCACCCGCCGAACCACCCGCGGACCCGGCCGTCGCCTCGCTGCGCGCCGTCGTCGACGACCTCGCCGCCAGTACCCACGCCATCGGCGAACTGATGCTCGAACTCGCCCCCGGCTACCTCACCGACACCGAAGCCGCCGACCGCATCGACCACTTCTGCGACGACATCGGCATCGAACTCGACCACGGACTCGCCGCCCGCCGCTACGCCCTGACCGGGGACCGCCGGGCCTTGGCAGGGACGGTGCTGTAGCCGCTGCTCCTAGTGCTGCTGCCCGGCTGCTGCTCGTGCTCCTGGTGCTGCTGCTCCGTGCTGCTGGTGGTGATGGTCGGGTGCAGCACGGCCATGCTCGGGGTGCAGCGCAGCATTTACATGGGCCGGGCGGGACAAGGGTGCTGCTCGTGCAGCAGGCCAAAAGATCTATGCAGCGGCTGCATGCAGCACGACGCGGTGCAGCGCGCTGTCGGACGGCGGGCGGGCCGGTCACCGTGCTGCGGCGCGGCGGCCGGGAACGGCGACGGCGCCCTCCCGGTGGGGTGGGCGCCGTGGGGGTGGCGGGTAGGTGTCGCGGGTCATCCGGCCAGGCGCAGGGAGGGCGGTGCGTCGGGCAGCGGGGCGTCCTCGCCGCCGTCGGGGTCCGGGTCGAACCCTGTCCCGATGCGGGCGTCGCGGGCGCGCGGCGGGCGGATGTCCCCGGTCGGGAAGTTCAGCGGCCACACGAACGTGTCGGGGGCCTTGAGGTGGTTGACCATGTGGCTCAGCGACTCGTAGCCGGCCAGCAGGGGGTGGATGAGGACCTCGCCGCGGCGCTGCCGCTCGCTGATGATGCCCTTGTCCCGCAGCTGGCTGATGGCCCGGGAGACAACCGACTGGGTCAGCCCGAGGCGCTCGGCGAGCTCCTGCTGGCGGATCTTGACCAGGCCGCCCGGCTCCTGGCGGGAGGTGAGCACGTCGAAGACGTCGCGGGCGGTGGGGGACAGGCAGGCGTTCGGCAGGACCTCGAAGATCTCCGGGTTGTGGAAACCAGGGATGGAAGCGGAGCTCATCGCGTGGCCTCGTTCCTCACAGTCGGAATGGTGATCTCGTGATCGACCAGGGTCTTCTTCAGCGACTTCACCAGGCGCAGCTGCTTGTCGCTGCCCCACCGGTAAGCGTAGAGCGGGTTCAGGCGGTACACCCCGCGCTGCTCCCTCCACGTGAAGTTGTGGTGGCACAGCTGGCTGACGGCGCGGGAGATCTTCGACTGCGAGCAGCCGTACTTCTTGGCCAGGCCGCTCTGGGTCATCTCCACCAGGCCCTGCTGGTCGTGATGCGTCTTGAGGTGGTCCAGGACGTTGCGCGACATCGCGCTCAGATCGAACTTCCACAGGTTGTCCTCGATCACCTGGGACATGCTCAGGTGCCCCTTGCCGTAGAAGACATACGGCTTGACCGGGTCCCTCGTCGTGAAGGTCCCGCCCCGCTTGGCCAGCCTCTCCAGGCTGCTCACCAGCTGCGTCGCCGTCTGCATGCCGTTGACGCCATCGGCGGGCAGCGGGGCAGAGGCCAGCCGCGGCGTGGTCGTCGGCGCCTCCGCGCTGCGCCTCAAGGGCTGGGCCACGGGCTCTCCTCCATGATCGTTGAGGCTGCATAACATAGCAGATCTGCGATGTTATGCAGGAGATCTATGCACGCTGCGGGCGTGTCCCTGGACAGAAACGATCTAGTCACCTACGTGCATACAACTAGCCCCCCCTCGGGCGTGATCCATTCACCCAGGCTGCATACATCTCCCGCGTTTCCGCAGGTCAGAGGCTTGCGCCTATCTGATCTTTAGAGGCGCGCCCCCGACGACCCGCGCTGCGCCCTCCAGTCGATCCATGCAGCGGCGAAGCTGACGACCGGGCGCGGGAAGCCGCGGATCCATCCGCCAGCGGCGGCTGACCAGTTGCTGCCCGTCGGCCCCCGGGCGGGGCTGAGGCGGCTTCGCGTGCGGCTCCGTGGACCAGGTGCGGACCGTAGGCGGCACCAGCGGCTCTGAGTCTCGGGTGGTGCCGACCGTGACGCTCAAAAGCCCGGAGGAGTGGCGGTGTTGGTGGTGGGCTCCGCCGTACGGCCTGGCGGCCGCACGGCTTATGTACCTCCGTACGCCGAATTCCGGCATTCGCATATCGGGCTTCCGTTCTACGGCTGAGGCATTCCGGTCCGCATGAATCAAATTCAGCAGGTGAGCTTATGGACGGGGCCAGGGGTGGCGCGTTTGGAACCCAAACGCTACACACTCAGCACCGGTGATGCATCACGCGGGGTGTGCGTTCCCCCTCGCGGGTGATACATGCCCGAAATCCGTCACACAGCAGCGGCTTGGCATGTATGCTGGCGGGGTCTTGGTGAACGTCAGCGGCCGGTTTCGAGGGTGCGGGAGTGGTTAGGGTGGAGCGCAGCGGAGCCCGTCACTGCGGTGAGGCCGGCACCCGATCGAGCCGACGGTCCGTCACTCTCGTTGCGGGGGTGGTGGGCAGGAACCCCAGGCCCTACACAGCCCGCGCGTGATGCACCTCCCCTCGTAGCCAGCCCGGGTGATCGCGCTTGCGCGGTCGCCTCCAATTCGCGCTTGCGCGAATTGCATTCCGTCCGGAATTCCGCTCGCGGAATTCCATTCCCCCGCTTGCGGGGGAATTCGAATTGCGCTTGCGCAATTCGCGCTCTATGCCCCGGCTTGCCGGGGCATATCCCGCGGAGCGGGAT
>NZ_JBEPCY010000044.1:0-59944 GCF_040299965.1 Streptomyces sp. NPDC000594
CGCCAAGGCGGGGGTCGCCGCGGTGCTCGCGGTCGCCGCCGCCGTGGGGCTGGCCTGGGCCTTCGCGGGGGACTCGGCCGAGCCGGCGGAGCCCTCGGCGAAACCGCCCGCCGCGCAGCCCGTCGTACCGCCGGAGCCCGCCCCGCCGAAGCCGTCACCGCCGAAGCCTCCGCCGCCGCCACCGAAGCCCGCTCCCCGGCCGCCCGCGCCCCCGGCCGCCGAGCGGCCCGTACCCCCGAAGCCGGCTCCGGCGAAACCTTCGCCCTCGGCCTCCCCCCGGCCGGCGCCCAGCCCGAAGCCGCCCCCGCCGAAGCCGGCGCCGACACCCCCGCCGTCCCCGTCGGTGTCGCCGAGCCCGCCCCCCGCGCCGACGGTCTACCGGCTCAGCCGGTTGCGCTACAGCCATCTCGGCGACGGCAGCGGCCCGGAGGTGCGTACGGGTGAGAGCGGCTGGCTCTGGCAGCGGTACGGGCTCTCGGTCGGCGGCAAGCGCTATGCGCACGGTGCGACGGTGCACGCCTCGTCGTCGGTGACCATCGATCTCAACCGCCGCTGCTCCAGCTATGACGCCGTGGTCGGGATCGACGATCTGATGGCGGGCTGGGGCGCGGCGCGGTTCGCGGTGTACGGGGACGGGCAGCGGCTGTGGCGGTCGCCGGTGGTACGCGCCGGTGACCCGGCGGTCCCGCTCCATGTGCCGCTCACCGGGCGGACCTCGATCCGGCTGGTGGTGACCCCGCACACCGCGCTGGACTCGGCGGTCCTGGCGGACTGGGCGGACTCGGCGATCAGCTGCGCCTGACCCCCGGGAGGTCACACGGGTGGGTCAGGAGCGGAGCGAGGGGCGGGAGGGGACACCGCCCGCGACGGCGCGGCTGCGCGGTGCCGCCGTACCGGTCCAGCAGGTGCCCCGCCGGGAGAGCAGCCTGCGCAGCCAGAGTTCGGTGGCGACCAGGTCGGCGAGGCCGTCGAGGGGCAGGGGTTCCCCCTCGGAGGCGGCGCGCAGGGCCTTGCGGACGACCCGGGCCTCGACGAGTCCGGCGTCGGCGAGCAGGGGTACGTCGAAGAGGGCCATCAGCTGGGGCAGTGAGGCGCGCAGTCCCTTGCGGGCGGTCTCGGCCGGGGAGGCCTGGGTGGGCAGCCCCCAGCCGGGCGGCACGGACCGTACCCCCGCTCCGGTCAGGACGGTACGGAGGATCTCGGCGCGGGCGCCGGGCCGGACCCGCAGGGACTCCGGCAGGTCGCGGCCGGCGCGGACGACCTGGTTGTCGAGGAAGGGGGTGTGCACCCGCTGGCCCCGGACCTCGGCGGCCTGTTCCAGGATCCGCTGGTCGGCGGCGTGGCGCTGGAGGGCGGCGCGGGCGCGGGCCTCGCCGGGGCGCTGCATGACGACGGGCCGGGTGGCGGCCTCGGCGAGCCGGACGGCGACCTCGGCCAGGGCCTCGCCGGTGAGCCAGCGGGCGGCGGGGCCGGGCCGGGACCAGGTCAGGGCGGCGAGGGAGGCGTCGAGGGGGCCGTTGGAGGGGGCGCGGCCGGTGGGCCGGTTGGCCTCGGTGAGGACTCCGGCGGCGGCTTCGAGGCCGGTGCGGTAGGGGGTACGGGCGAGTCGGCGGGCGGCCCGGTAGACGGTGAGCGGCACCAGGACCGACTGGGCGGTGGCGCCCTCGGCGCGGGTCAGGGCGGCGACGGGCCGCAGCAGATGGCGGCGTCTGCGGTCGAGGAGGAGGTCGGCGAGGCGGGCCGGGTGGGCGTCGAGGACCTGGCGGGCGCCCGCGCCGGTGAAGTGGTCGGCGCTGCCCGCCGCGAGTCTGCCCCGGTGGCGTTCGGCGAGGACGAGGGCGGGGGCGGGTTCGTCGGTGAGCGGGCCGCTCTCCAGCGCGGCGTAGGGCAGGCCCTCCTCGGCCGCAGCGACGACGACATGGTGGAGGCGGGGGTCGTCGGCGAGGGCGCGGGCGCGTTCGAGTTCGGCCTCCCGGCCGTCCTCGGTGAGGTCGTTGTAGGTGACGGCGAGGAGGCGTTCGCCGGCGGCGCCGGTGCCATGGCCCTTGAGGGTGCCGGGGCGGCCGGGGAGCCCGGCGGCGAGCAGGGCGAGGGTTCCGGAGGCGCTGCCGCCGGAGAGGTCGGCGCCGATGCCGGGGGCGGGGGCGCCGCGCCGGGCGCGCCGGTCGGCGGGGCCCATGCCGGGGACGGGTCCGGGGTCGGGCGACGGATGGCCGGGGGCGTGCCGGGGCGCGGTCAGCCGGGCGCGTACCGCGTCGATGAGGGCGTCCCGTACCCCTTCGACGGCCCGTTCGGCCTCGACCTGGGGGCCCGCGACGGCGAGCGAGGCGACGGGTTCATAGCCGGCGATCTCCCGTGCGCCCTCGCGGAGGATGAGGGCGTGGCCGGGCGGTATGCGGCGGACGCCCTCGTACGGGGTGGAGTCGCCGAGGGCCTCGGGGGTCTCGGGGCAGGCGAGCAGCGCGGCGAGGTGGCCGATGTCGAGCTGGGCCTCGATGAGGTCGGCGAGGGGGAGGGCGGCGGTGGCGTAGGCGGTGCCGCCGGCCCAGGGGGTGTGGAAGACGGGGCGGGCGCCCGCGAGGTCGCCGATGACGGTGACGCGCCGGCCGGTCTGGACGACGACGGTGTAGCTGCCGGGCCAGGAGGTGAGGTGGCGCAGGGCGCCGCCGCGGGCGGTGACGAGGGCGGCGCGGAGTTCGTCGTCGGTGGCGGCGCAGCAGCCGAGGACGGCCATCCGGGTGTGGGCGCCGGGGGTGGTGTGGGGGGCGCCGGGGGTCTGGCCGGGCGGGGGCGGCGCGGGGTCGAGGGCGAGGAGGCGTACCTCGTCGGGGCGCCAGTCGCCGACGGCCCAGAGGGGGTCGGGGTCGCCCCAGAGCGGCTGGGAGCCGACGGGCTGGACGGTGCGGCCCTCGTCGGGGTCGCCGACGTTCCCGGCGACGGGACCCGGGCCGGCGTCGAGGAGGGAGGAGACCGTGGGGAACACCGCGGCGCCGCTGCTCCAGCCCACCAACCACCGCATCGCCGCCTCCACAGGCTGTGGACAACTCTGGCCGCCCGGGAGCCTCAAGGGCGACGCGAACCTCCCGGGAACCTCGCTCCGGATCCCCGGTCCGTGCCGGGGTCCGGCGCGGGCGGAGGGCTCCCGGGTCGCCGCCCCGCGGTGTGCGCGATGCCCGGCGGTGCCGGGTGCCGTGCGGTCGCGGGGTGTCGCGGGAGCCTTCCGGGAGCCTCCGAGGGAGGGCGCACCCGGCCGTTCGGGACCATGCTGCCACGAAGGAGGCGCGCGGACGCGCTCCAGGGTCGCAGGTGCGAAAAGTGAATGCGCTCCCCACCTGCCGGAGTTGGCCGCGACGGCCCGGGTGATCACGGGTCATCGCACGCCGGGGGCAGGGGAGTTAAGGGGCAAGACGGACAGTAAGGATTCGGCCAATCTCTGGGGTCGGCCGGGCAGCACAGAGGGGCGCGCGGCCCCTGGTGACCAGGCGGAACCGTACGCTCCGGGCGCTGCGCCCAACAGCCCGGGAGGCGCAGCCCGCCTCCCGGACCGGTCCGCCGCCCACGGGGATCGAAGGCGGCGGCGTCCCCCGGCCCACTGGTTCCCGTACACAGCGGACCGACCCACGCAACACCCATGGAAACCGCTGCGCGGGTCACCCGGCAGAGCGCACGGGCGGGCGCACGGCCACACACACGGGGCACAGCGCGGCACACCCGGGTGACCCCGCCGCCCCGTGCCCGATTTCCGGAGGGGGCCTCCGGAGACAGGCAGCAATCTCGCCATACGGAACACCGCCTCTTAACGGTCGGGATGCGGCGAACTACGCTGTGTTTACTGATGTTCTGCACCGACGGGCATATTCCGGAGGGCTCGGCCAAGCGCTTTTGCAACCGGGACCGCGGACCGGGGGACGGGAGCCACCCGGCGGGGCAGTCCTCCGTACGCATGCCGCGCGCCGGACCGGGACGCGGCGGCCGTCCGTGTGTCGAGGGGTGGGCCATGTCCAGGGAGCAGCGCGGGCCGAATGAGAAGCTCGGCACGGTTCTCGCCCTCGCGGGGATCAGCAACGCCGGACTCGCCCGCCGGGTCAACGACCTCGGGGCACAGCGCGGGCTGACCCTCCGCTACGACAAGACCTCCGTGGCCCGGTGGGTGTCGAAGGGGATGGTGCCGCAGGGCGCCGCCCCCCATCTCATCGCCGCCGCGATCGGCGCCAAGCTGGGCCGCCCCGTGCCGCTGCACGAGATCGGTCTCGCCGACGCCGACCCCGCCCCCGAGGTGGGCCTGGCCTTTCCGCGCGATGTGGGCGCGGCGGTCAAGTCGGCGACCGAGCTGTACCGCCTCGACCTGGCCGGACGGCGGGCGGGCGGCGGCGGGATCTGGCAGTCGCTGGCCGGGTCGTTCTCCGTGAGCGCCTATGCCACCCCCGCGTCGCGGTGGTTGATAACACCCGCCGACTCCTCCGTGGAGCGGATACCGGAGCCGGGTCCTCCGGGGCCCGGTGAGACCGCTCCGGACGAGACGCACACCCGGGTGGGCCACAGCGATGTCGCCAAGCTGCGGGAGGCGGCCGAGGACGCGCGCCGCTGGGACTCCAAGTACGGCGGCGGGGACTGGCGTTCGTCCATGGTGCCCGAGTGCCTGCGGGTGGACGCCGCCCCGCTGCTGCTCGGCTCGTACTCCGACGAGGTGGGCCGGGCGCTCTTCGGCGCCACCGCCGAACTGACCCGGCTGGCCGGCTGGATGGCCTTCGACACCGGGCAGCAGGAGGCGGCGCAGCGGTACTACATCCAGGCGCTGCGGCTGGCACGGGCGGCGGCCGATGTCCCCCTCGGCGGCTATGTGCTGGCGTCGATGTCGCTCCAGGCGATCTACCGGGGCTTCGCGGACGAGGGCGTGGATCTCGCCCAGGCCGCCATCGAGCGCAATCGCGGCCTCGCCACCGCGCGCACCATGAGTTTCTTCCGGCTGGTGGAGGCGCGGGCCCATGCCAAGGCGAACGACGCCGTGGCGGCGGGCGCGGCGCTGCGGGCGGCGGAGGCCTGGCTGGAGCGCTCCCGTGCGGGCGACTCCGACCCGACCTGGCTGGGTTTCTATGGGTACGACCGGTTCTGCGCGGACGCGGCCGAGTGCTACCGCGATCTGAAGGCCCCCCGGCAGGTGCGGCGCTTCACCGAGCAGGCGCTGTCCCGGCCCACGGAGGAGTTCGTCCGCTCGCACGGGCTGCGGCTGGTGGTCAGCGCGGTCGCCGAGCTGGAGTCCGGGAATCTGGACGCGGCGTGCGCGGCGGGCACCCGGGCGGTGGAGGTCGCGGGGCGGATCTCCTCGGCGCGGACCACCGAGTACGTGCGCGATCTGCTGAACCGCCTGGAGCCCTATGGGGACGAGCCCCGGGTGGCGGAGCTGCGGGAGCGGGCCCGGCCACTGCTGATGGCGCCCGCGTAGCCGGCACCCCCGGCCCCGGGGCGCCCCGGAGATGCCGGGTGTGAAGCCGGGCCTCCCCGGGTACGAAGCCGGTCCTCCCGGGTACGAACCGGTGCGCTCCGGCCTTCCGGGGATCCGATTCGGCCTTCTTGGGGTCTACGAGGTGATCTGATCCGGCCTTCCTGGGTACGGGGTGATCCGATCCGGGTCGGTCCAGGTCGGTCCGGGGTCGGTCCAGGTCGGTCCGGGTCGTCCGAACGACGGTGTTCCCCCGGGCGGCGTGGGCGGGGCACGGGCGGGGCAGGGATAGCGGCGGAACTTGTGTGTACGGCTCCCTGGGCCCGTGCCGCCGGAGCGGCGCGGGCCCTCCCGCATGGGCCGCTCCGGCAGGGGGGACCGTACGGGAGGGCCCGGGTACGGACGGGCGGGCGGTCCGGGCGCGGTCGCGGCGGCCCCCGTGCGGTGCCGGGCGGAGCGGTCCGGTGGACGGCTCCGGGGGGCGTTGTCAGTGGGCGGGTGCAGTATCGGGGGTGGGAGGTGGCACGGGTGACGGCGACAGCGACGGCGGAGCCGGGCAGCAGGGCGACACCGGGGGCGGACACGGCGGCCGGGGCGGCGGAAGCGGCGCGCTCCGCGACGGCCCGCCCGGTGGCGGGCTCCGGAGGCGGCTTCGACTGCGATGTCCTGGTGATCGGCGGGGGGATCGTCGGGCTCTCCACCGCCCATGCCCTCACCCGGGCGGCCCCCGGGACCCGGGTGACCGTGCTGGAGAAGGAGCCCGCCCCCGCCCGCCACCAGACCGGGCGGAACAGCGGGGTGATCCACAGCGGCATCTACTACCGCCCCGGATCGCTGAAGGCCCGGTTCGCGGTGCGGGGCGCCGCGGAGATGGTCGCGTTCTGCGCGGAGCACGACATCCCGCACAAGGTCACCGGCAAGCTCATCGTCGCCACCGACCGCGAGGAGCTGCCCCGGCTGCACGCCCTCGTCCAGCGCGGCCGGGAGAACGGCATCCCGGTGCGGGAGCTGGGCCCCGCCCAGATCGCCGAGTACGAGCCGGAGGTCGTCGGGCTGGCCGCGATCCAGGTCGGGACCACCGGTGTGTGCGACTACGGCGCCGTCGCGGCCGAGCTGGCCCGGCTGCTCATGGAGGACGGGGCGCTGATCCACTGCGGCGAGGAGGTCACCGCGATCGACCGAAGACCCTGGGGGGTCGCCGTGCGGACCTCCACCGGCCGGGTGGTCCGCGCCCGCGCCCTGGTGAACTGCGCGGGGCTGCACTGCGACCGGGTGGCCCGGCTGGCCGGGGACGACCCGGAGATGCGGATCATCCCCTTCCGGGGGGAGTACTACGAACTGAGCGACCCCACCCGGGTGCGCGGGCTGGTCTATCCCGTGCCGGACCCGGCCTTCCCCTTCCTCGGGGTCCATCTGACCCATGGGATCGACGGCGGCGTCCATGTCGGGCCGAACGCGGTCCCCGCGGCCGCCCGGGAGGGATACCACCGAACCACCGTGCGCCCCCGGGAGCTGGCCCGGACCCTCGGCTGGCCCGGCACCTGGCGGATGGCGTCCCGGCACTGGCGGTACGGAGCGGGCGAGCTGCACCGCTCGCTGTCGAAGACCGCCTTCACCCAGGCGGTGCGGCGGCTGCTGCCCTCGGTGACCGAGCCCGATCTGCGGCCGGCCCCCTCGGGGGTACGGGCCCAGGCCGTGCTGCGGGACGGGAGCCTCGCCGACGACTTCCTGATCCAGGAGGCCCCCCGTACCGTCCATGTGCTGAACGCCCCGTCCCCGGCGGCGACCGCCTCGCTCCCGATCGGCCGGGAGGTGGCGGCCCGGGTGCTGCGACAGCTCTGACCTGCGGGGCCGCTCCGGACGACCAGCGGCACCGACCGGCGGCACCGGCACCCACCCACAAGGCACCGGATGCAAGGCACCGGGACAAGGCACGAGGCCTGCCGGGCCTGCCGGGCCTGCCGGGCCTGCCGGGCCTGCCGGGCCTGCCGGGCCTGCCGGGCCTGCCGCATGATCATGACGGCTCGCTCGCCCGCCCCCGTAGAATCGGAGGCACTGTGTCCGAGCTGAAGAACAACACCCCCGCACCCTCCGTCGCCGCGCCCGCCCGCGACCGGAGCCTGCCGCGCTTTCCCGGCGGCCCCGTCGCCGACCCTGCGGGCTCCCACCACGAGCGGCGCATCCGGAGCTTCCAGCCCCGGCGCAGCCGGGTGACCACCGGCCAGGGCGACGCCCTCCAGCGGCTCTGGCCCCTCTGGGGCATCGAGATCGACGGCCGGGACGGTCTCGATCTGCCGCGGCTCTTCGACGGGCTGCCCGTCGTGCTGGAGATCGGCTTCGGCATGGGCGAGGCCACGGCGCAGATGGCCGCCGCCGACCCCGGCACCGGCATCCTCGCCGTCGATGTCCACACCCCGGGCCAGGGCAATCTCCTCGGCCTCGCCGAGCGGAACGGTCTGTCCAATGTCCGCGTGGCCAACGGCGACGCGATCATCCTGCTGCGGGAGATGCTGCCGCCCGCCTCGCTGGACGGACTGCGGATCTACTTCCCGGACCCCTGGCCGAAGAAGCGGCACCACAAGCGGCGGCTGATCCAGACCGAGTTCCTGACCCTGGCCGCGGGAGCGCTGAAGCCGGGCGCGGTCCTGCACTGCGCGACCGACTGGGAGCCGTACGCCGAGCAGATGCTCGATGTCCTCTCCGCCCACCCCGACTTCGGGAACACCCAGGACGACGGGGGCTATGCGCCCCGGCCCGCCTTCCGGCCGCTGACCCGTTTCGAGGGCCAGGGCCTGAACAAGGGACATGTCGTGCACGATCTGCTGTTCCGCCGGGTGGAGGCCACGGCTCCGGACACCGTCTGAGCCCGCCCCGGGTCCGCCCCCGGTCCTCGCCCTCAGGCCCCGCCCCCAGGCCCCCATCGGGCCCTCCTCGGGCCCCTCGCGGGAAGTGCTTCGCCAGGTGTCGGTGCGCGTCGTTAGGGTCATTGGGTGCCCGAGCCGCTCCCGCACCACCCTCAGCCCAGCCCGACGGACCCCGAGCCCAGCGCCCGGGACCGCCGGGGCCCCGCCGTGCCCGCCCTCCGTCAGGAGCCGGTGTTCGACGCCGTACCCGAGCGGTCCCGCTGGCGCTATCAGCCCCGGCGGGCCTCCCGGCTCTGGCGCTCCAGAGCGATGCGGATCGGGGTCCTGGTCACCGCCCTCGCCCTGTGTGCGCTGGTGATCCTGGGGCTGGTGCGCAAGGAGACCGGCCACGAGGGGTTCCTCGTCGGTCTCGGCCTGGCAACCCTGCCGGTCCCGCTGCTGGTCACCGCCTTCCGCTGGCTGGACCGCGTCGAGCCGGCCCCCTGGCGGAACCTGATCTTCTCCTTCGCCTGGGGCGCCTTCGCCGCCGCCCTGATCGCGATCCTGGCCAACACCTTCGCGACCCGCTGGATAGCCACGGCCACCGCCGACCCCACCGGCGCCCACTCCCTCGGAGCCACGGTCGTCGCCCCGATCGTGGAGGAGAGCGCCAAGGCGGTGGCCATCGCCCTGCTCTTCTTCTTCCGCCGCAAGGAGTTCACCGGGGTGGTCGACGGCGTGGTCGTCGCCGGGCTCACCGCCACCGGCTTCGCCTTCACCGAGAACATCCTCTATCTGGGCAACGCCTTCGGCGAGGACCAGGCCCTGGGCTACTCCGGCCTGCCGGCGCTGACCGCGGCGACCTTCTTCGTACGGGTGGTGATGTCCCCGTTCGCCCATCCGCTCTTCACCGTCCTCGCCGGGATCGGCTTCGGCCTGGCCGCCACCGCCCCGCGCCACCGCAGGGCCCGCCGGATCCTGCCGCCGCTCGTCGGGGTGCTGCTCGCGATGGGGACCCACGCCCTGTGGAACGGCTCCGCCTCGTACTTCGGACCGCTCGGCTTCTACGCGGTGTACGGGATGTTCATGGTGCCCTCCTTCGCCCTGCTGACCTGGCTGGCGATCCGGTCCCGGCAGAACGAGCTGCGCACGATAGCCGCCGAGCTGCCGAAGTACGCCATCGCCGGATGGCTGGCCCCGGCGGAGCCGCAGGCGCTGTCCTCGATGAAGGCGCGCACGATGGCGCAGGGCGTGGCCCGGCACGCGCACGGCCCGGCGGCGGCCCACGCGGTCTCCGAGTACCAGCGGTTCGCGACCTCGCTGGCCTTTCTGCGGCACCGGGCGGAGCGGGGCACGGCGGGGCCGGACTTCACCGCCCGTGAGCAGGAGCTGCTGCACCACATGTGGCAGCGGAAGGCGGTGGCGGCACCCGCCCTGACCTATGCCGCGCGGGCGACGGGCCGGGTACTGGTCCCGCCGCCGCACCGGGACTACGAGACCTACAACCCGTACCGCGTCTGACTCGCCCACGGCCGGAAGCCGGGAGCCGGGAGCCGGAAAAGGGACCGGCGGCCCTGGCATCGGGGGGTGTGCACCAGGGCCGCCGGGGATCAGGGCGCGGCAGACCGACGACGCGGGTACGGGCGGGCGTCCGGGCATCGGGCCACGGGGGATCAGCGCGGGAAGAGCGCGGAAAAGAAGGGGAGCGGGGGTCCCGGTGGATACCGGGACCCCCGCGGAGATCAGGGGTTGAGGCCCTGGGCGCGCAGCCAGGCCATCGGGTCGACGGCCGCGCCGCCCCCGGTCTTGACCTCCAGGTGGAGGTGGTCCCCGCTGACATTGCCGGTCGCGCCGACGATGCCGATCGTCTGGCCCGCGCTCACCTGCTGGCCGGCGCTCACCGACATGGAGTGGAGGTGTGCGTAGAGGATCTCGGTGCCGTCGGGCAGCTTGAGCAGGATGCGGTAGCCGTACGGGCCCGCCCAGCCGGCCGCCGTGACCGTGCCGGTGCCGACGGCCTTGACCGGGGTACCCCGCTGGGCCGCGAAGTCCAGGCCGGTGTGCTGGCCCGAGGACCACATGGAGCCGGACTGACCGTAGGTGGCGGTGATCGTGTACGAGGAGGTGGGCAGCGCGAAGGCCTTGGCGAGCTTGGCCCGGCGCTCGGCCTCCTCCTTGGCCTTCCTCTCCCGCTCGGCCTTCTTCTTCTGCTCGGCCTTGGCCTTGGCCTCGGCCTTCTTCTTCTCCTCGGCCTTGCGCTCGGCAGCCTGCTCGGCCTTCTTGGCGTCGGCGGCGGCCTTCACCGCGGCGTCCCGCTCGGCGGCGGCGCGGGCGGCGTCGTCGGCGCTCGACTGCTGGTCGTCGGCCTGCGCCAGGATCCGGGAGCGCAGCGCCTCGGCGGCCGTCTGGCTGTCGGCCTGCTGGGCCGCGAGGCCCATCGCGGCGTAGGAGGCGTTCTCGTCGACGACCTCGGAGGAATCGTCGGAGCCCGGCATGAGCGAGCCCACATCGGGAAGGGATATGGAGACGGCGGGCTTGTTCTGCGCGGTGGCGATGCCACCCGCGCCGACCGCGGCGATCACGCCGACACCGAGCACCGTGGAGCTGCGGGCGAAACCGCCGCGCTGCTTCATCACACGATGGCGGTGACGACCGCGGACCGGGTGAACCGTTTCCTCAGTGGGGTTCCAGACACCGGGGGACGGAGCCGCCCCCTCGTCGCTGAAGACGCCGGGCCTGAAAGGCGTTTCCGGGGCAGGGCTGTTGGACGCCACCGAGGCGTGCTCCTTTCCTTCCTTCTCGCCTACCGGGTTAGCTGACGGGTTCGGAGCAGGAAGGTCTCCTACGGGCACCCTCCACCGCGGACAGCATGGTGGAAGAAGTCCGATTCACCCCAAAAGGTGGTTCCCCGGTTCCCTTGCGGGATTCGGCGCGTGCGCACGGCGCCGTCCTGACGACGGCTGGGACGACCGCGCTGCGTTATCGAACGTTAATAGACACGCGGACCGTATTCCAAGTTGTTCCGGTCGATCTTTAATCTCTTTGCCATCCACTTACCCCGACATATGAGGGCGGAATCGGGCGACTTGAACGACCGTCGGGACGGATCACATATCTGACGGTTTATCAATTGTTATCGGAGAGGTGTCCATCGGCTACGGAGCGTGCGTCTCCTTATGTCGCCTTCACCTCGCCGGGGCCGGGCGGACCGTCGTCGGTCGTCCTGCGGGTGGCCCCGAACCGCCGCCCGGTCCGCTGCTCCTCCGGCGGCCGGGCGACCGCGAGCAGCGCCATGTCGTCCGTGGCACCGCCCCCCGTATGCCGCCGCACATCGTCCAGGAGTTCGTCCAGCAGCTCCCCCGGACCCGGGAAGACCCGCCCCGCCAGCCGCGCGGCCGGATCGTAGAAACGCCCCGTCCCGTCCCGGGCCTCGGAGAGCCCGTCGGTGAAGAGAAAGAGGGTCGCCCCCGCCGGCAGCGGATACTCCTCGGCCCGGTCCGGCCAGGAGCCCAGCTCGACCATGCCCAGCGGCAGCGCCGCCTCGCTCGGTTCGAGCACATCCAGCGCCCCGTCGCCATGGAGCATCAGCGGCTCCGGATGACCCCGGTTGACCAGCCGGACGATCCCCGCGCCCCGGGGGATCTCGGCGAGGACCGCGGTGGTGAACGCCTCGACGGCGTCCAGCGTCTCCCGCCGCTGCGCCTCCCGGATCAGCGCCCGCTCCAGCCGCCCGGTCACCCCCTCCAGGGTGCCCTCCTGCTCGGCCGCCTCCCGGAACGCCCCGATCGCGACCGCGACCGCCTCCACCGCCCCGAGCCCCTTGCCCCGGACGTCGCCGACCACCAGCCGGACCCCGTACGGGGTGTCCTGGACGGCGAAGAGATCACCGCCGACGAAGGCGTCGGCGAGCGCCGCCTCGTACCGCGCGGCGATCCGCAGCCCACCGATCCGTTCGGCGGGGGTGGGCAGCACCGCGCGCTGCGCCGTCTCGGCGATCACCCGCGCGGAGGCCAGCTGTTCGCTGCCGCGCTGGATCACCCGGTTGATCAGCAGGGCGAGGCCGGAGACCGTGATCACGGTGACGAATTCGGTGTACGTGGTCGGCTCGTCCGCCGTGCCATTGGTGGAGTGGAGCGCGACCATCCCGACGGTCGCCACGACACCGGTCAGCAGGGTGGCCCGGAAGGAGAAGAACGGGGCGGCGATCAGCGGCGCCGCGGTGAAGATCGGGGCGGCCGTGTAGCGGGGCGGGGTGAGCAGGTCGAAGACGGTGCCGACCACGATCATCAGCGCGGGCAGCATCCGGACGAAGCGGCGACCGCCGCCGTCTCGCTCCTGCTCGGGCTGGGTCAAGGGGGCTCTCCTGTACCGGGGCACCGGTCCGCCGACCGCCGCGGACACGGTGACCGCGCCCTCTTCAGGCTGGCCGCAATCGGCGGGCGGGGCGAGCCACCACCGGCCAAGTGGGCGAGCGCCGCCACCCGGGCACCCGAACCCGGAAACGACCGTGGCCCGGCACTTCTGAACGAAGTGCCGGGCCACGGTCTCAGTAGCGGGGACAGGATTTGAACCTGCGACCTCTGGGTTATGAGCCCAGCGAGCTACCGAGCTGCTCCACCCCGCGTCGGTAAACCCAACTCTACGCCATGCGGAGCAAGATCCACTCCATTTTCGGGCGCGGGATGCGATCACTTTCAAAAATCGTGCGCGGGAGGGGTTCCGGGCGGCCGACCTGGTCCCGTTTGATCGGTTCTGCCCCCATTCATCGGGGCGGAGCGGACAGCGGGAGCCGGCGGCGGGAGCGGGCCGCCCGGACCGGACAGGGTCGTCACCCCGGGCGGAACAGGGTCGTCACCCGCCGTCGGTGAGGTTCCGCTCGGCGTACACGACCATCGCGTCGCGGACGAAGACCGCCGTACCGGCGCCGTACCGGTCGTAGTGCGCGGCGAAGCGATCGTCCCCGACATACAGCTCGCCCAGACCGAGGAAACGGTCCTTCGAGGGCGTCTCCATCGCCGACAGCCAGATGAACTGCCGATGGGCGAGCCGCTGCACCTCGTCACTGTCGACGGCGAGACCCCCGGCCAGGGCCCGGCCGAAGCCCTCGGCGATCGAGGTCTGCTCCTCGTGGTACTCGCGCCGCTGGGTGTCGTTCAGCGAACGCCACCACTGGTCACCGCGCTGGTACGCCTCCCGGCCCCAGCGTTCGGTCACCTCCTGTTCGTACCGTGCGTGGTCGAAACCGTCCAGTACGTCCTCGGGCATGAGGTCCTCTCCTCTCTCGATCTTGTGGAGAGTGGTCCGCACCGAGGCGATCTGCCGTCCCACGCGGTCGCGCTCCAGCTCCAGCAGCCGCAGATGGGTCCGGAGGGCGGCGCCGGTGTCCCGCTCCCCCTCCAGCACATCGGCGATGGCCGGCAGCCCGAGCCCCAGCTCACGCAGGAGCAGGATGCGCTGAAGCCGCAGCAGGGCCTCCGGCCCGTAGTAGCGATAGCCGTTGCGCCCCACCCGGGTCGGGGGCAGCAGCCCCAGATCCCCGTAATGCCGCAAGGTCCTGCTCGTCGTCCCGGCACGCCGGGCGATCTCCTGGATCGACCACTCCATGCCCGAAACGGTAGAAGTTGACGTTACGTAAAGGTCAACCCGGAATCCCCGGGACATCCACGGCGGGGGGCGGAAACGCGCCCGGGGCACCCGAAGGTGCCCCGGCGAGGGGCCCGGGTCCGTCCCCGGGCGGCGTTCGGTCAGGGGTCCGGAGCACCTCCGGACCCGGGGGTACTACGGCTGGACGGCGCCCGCGAGGCCCGCGACCGGGTCGGTGAGCACGGCGAGCTGGTCGGTGGCGGGGGCGGCCAGCTGGTTGGGCACATCCGTGACGGCACCCAGCTGCTGGAGCTGGCTCAGGTCGTTGACGCCGGTCAGCAGCTGCTCCACGGCGGATCCATGCGGGTTGGGAGCGGGCGGGGCGGGGGTGGTCGCGGGGGCGGCGGGAGCGGCGGCGGGTACGGGCGTGGCGACGGCGGTCCCGAAGGAGAGCACGGAGGCACCGGCGGCGAGAACGACGGCGGCGAGGGCGCGCTGAGTCTTGGTCATGCCGGGTCAAACGGCCGACAGGGGCTTGGGTCACGGGCCGGGAAGGGGGATTGACCCGCATGAGGCGGACATCTCGCCCGGGTCCCCCCGCCGGTGTGCCGGTGCGCACATCCGTCCGTCAGCGGCGGTCGCGCCGGACACCCGCCTGAGCCGTACGGGGCACCGCCGACGGGGCGGAACGGGTGAACTCCTGCCCCCATCCGGAGCAACCGTTCGTTTCGCTGCCCTGCTTCGGGGTGATCTGCCCCTATTCCCGGTGGCGTGATCACTTATCTGAGACAGATCGTTCCGACCCTTCGACCCGCTCGGACCGTTCCGACCACCCCGCCCGTTTCACCCCTTTCACCCGCTTCTACCGCCTCGACCACTCCCCCTCGCCCCCGTCGCCTCCGTCGCCTCCACCGTGTGCTGCCGTTCGTCGTGGGGTCGCTCACGCTGGCGCCGCTGCTGCTGACCGGCCCGGCGGGAGCGGCCGCATCGCCCGCACGGGCCGAGAGCGCGCGGTTGGGGGTGGCCGTCGGCCTGCTGACGGTCGGGACGGAGAGCCGGACCGGGTACGACCGGGACCTCTTCCGCCACTGGAACTCCGGGCTGAACCCGTCCGACGGCTGCAACACCCGTAACGAGGTCCTGATCGCGGAGGCCGTCACGGCGCCGACGGTCGGCGCCCGGTGCGCGCTGTCGGGCGGCGCCTGGTGGTCGTACTACGACGAGCAGCGGGTGACCCCGGCCTCCGCACTGGACATCGACCACATGGTGCCGCTGGCGGAGGCCTGGGACTCCGGCGCCCACTCCTGGACCCCGGCCCGGCGGCAGGCGTACGCCAATGACCAGGGGCAGGCGTCCTCGCTGGTCGCGGTCACCGCCCGGTCGAACCGTGCCAAGTCCGACCAGGACCCGGCCCAGTGGCTGCCCCCGGCCGAGAGCGCGCTGTGCCGGTACGCGGCGGAGTGGACCGCGACCAAACTCCGCTGGGGCCTGACCCTGGACGAGGCGGAGCAGGACCAGCTGCTGGTCATCGCCGCCGGGTGCACGACGACCACGGTGAGCTGGGAGCCCGCACCGTAGTCCGGCCGCCGGCCCCCGGACCCGTACCCACGGATTTCACGGTCCGGTGTACGGGCCCGGGGGCACCCGTCAGCCGGTGACGGCCGGGATGTCCTCGGGCGGGACCTCCGCCACCACGATGTACAGCGTCACCGACGCCAGGAACGGCCCGGTGGCCAGATGGTCCAGCCACGCCCGCCCCGCCTCCTCGGTGAGGAATCCGGCGGCGACCGCGCGCTCGGTGTTCCGCTTGAGCCCCAGCAGCTCATCGGCGGCGCGGACATCGCGGAGGACCGAGACCATGGGGAGCGCGACGGGCACGGTGAATCCGGCGCCGACGGCGAGCCGGGGCAGCTCCCGGCCGAGGGTTCCGTTCCGGATCCCCTGATCGGCGATATAGCGGGTGAAGGCCCGGGAGATCTCCCGGTCGGGGTGGTCGACGGTCAGCGAGTCCCAGTCCGGCTCGCCCATCACCAGCCGTCCGCCGGGGCGCAGCACCCGCCGGATCTCGGCGAGCGCCCCGGCGGGGTCGGCGACATGCTGGAGCACCCGGTCGGTACGGGCCCGGTCGGCGGAGGCGTCGGGGCAGGGCAGGCGGTGGAGATCGGCGACCCGGATGTCGACGGCGGGCAGGGCGGCGGTCCGTTCCCGGGCGCGGGCGGCCATCTCCTCGCTGATGTCGATGCCGATCACCTCGCCGGGGGCGCCCTGGGCGGTGGCCTCGCGGGCGAGGTCCGCGAGATCGGTGCCGGGCCCGCACCCGAGGTCGAGCACGGTGTCGCCGGGCCGGATCTCCAGGGCCTGGAGCAGGACGGGTTTGTAGGCCCGTCCCGCCTCGCTCGCGGCGACCCGGTCGAGGTAGTGCGTCTCGTCGGGGGGCACGGACTCGAAGACCTGCTCGGTCACCCGGGCCATCGAGCGGGCCTCCCGTTCCAGCACGGCCCGCCCCTGCGGGGTGATCCGTACCGGGCGGGCCCTGCCCGTACCCTCGACCGGCTCGACCAGTCCTTTGGCCTCCAGCCGGCCGAGGGCACCGTAGAGGCTGCCGGGGCCCAGCTTGGCCCCGGAGAGCTTCTCGATGGCGGTGTTGATCGCGTAACCGTGCAAAGGCCCGTCGACAAGGGTGCAGAGGACCAGTGTCCGGGCGTCCTGGGTGTGCATGGCGTCGATCATGCTTCGTGACGCGTACTACGCACCACGTACTATTCGGCCAACCGTCGGCCACCTGTCGGCCGACCGCCGGCCGGGCACCGGCGCCGGGGCCGTCCCTGTCACGCCCGTGCCGAGGGGCCGTTGGCGTCGGGCGTCACTGCGCTCCGGCGTCCTCCAGGTCCTTGAGCGCGTCGTCCAGCTCCTTGTCGACCGCGTCGGTCGCGTCCTCGCCCAGGCCGTCCAGATCCTTCGTCAGCTCCTCGGTCTTCTTCTTGGTGTACTCCTTGACCGCGTCGGCGCTCAGATCCTGGAGTTCCTTCTCGCTCAGCCCCTCGCAGGAGCCGGGACGCTTGTCGCCGGTCGGCATCCTGCCCTCGCCCGCGTCCTCCATCACCTTGAGCACGGCCGCCTTACAGGCCGCGGCGTCGCCCTTCTTCTCCCCGTCGTCACCGCAACCGGTGAGCACGGCGAGAAGAACGGCCGCAGCGGTCATCGTGGTGGTAGCCCTGGTACGCATGTCTCCCCCTGATGGTGGTGTGAAAAGCGGACGGTATCGCACCGCCAACTCCCCGCGCCGGGCGCCGAACGCCGTACCGCAGCGCGCCCGGCGCCGGACACGGGAGGCCGTACCGCGGCACCCCCGGCGCGGCGGTCGATGGGCGACCCGTCATCGACCTACGATCCCGGTCTCATGGCCATCGCGCCATGCGCCCCGCCCTACTTCCGAAGGAGTCTCCGTGTCCGCGACCCCGCTGACCTCCGCCGAACTCGACCGGGCCCTCGCCGACCTCCCCGGCTGGACCGTCCGGGACGGGCGGCTCACCGCCACCTTCACGACCGAGCGTTCCGCCGTTCCCTCGCTCTATCTGGCGGTGGCGGCGGCGGAGGACGAGGCCAACCATCACGCCGAGGTGACGATCCTGTACGGGACGGTGGGCTTCGCCCTCAGCACCCATGACGCCGGGGACACGATCACCGCCCTCGACACGGCCATGGCCGCGCGTCTGACCTCCCTGGTCACCGCGCGCGGCGCACGCCCGGCGAACGGCTGAACACGCGGCGAGCGCCCGGCGAGCGGCTGAACCGGTCAGGCCCCCGGTCGGGCCTCCGGTCGCGTCTCCGATCCGTCCCCCGGGCAGAAGGCCGCCTCCACGGCGGCCCGGAAACCGCCGGCCCACTCGCCGTTGGCGTTCAGCACCAGGGAGCGACCGCTCCTCTCGGCGATGTACATCCCGGAACGGGAGCCATGGATCCCTCCGGCGTGTCCCCACACGGCGACCCCGCACGACAGCTTCTGCCGGGCGATCCCGAGGCCGTACCGGGCGCCGCTCTCGGAGCTGGGCACGGTGGTGGTCAGCTCCGCCTGCTGGGCGGGGCGGAGCAGCCGGCCGGCCATCAGCGCACGGGCGAAGCGATGGAGGTCGCCCATCGTGGAGATCATGTCCCCGGCCGCCCAGCCCGAGGAGGCGTTCAACTCGGTGGCATCGTGCACCGTTCCGGCGGGGTCACCCCAGGGGACCTTGGTGTAGTGCCGCCCGGACGGGCCCGGCAGCGCCGTCGATCGCCGGGGCAATGAGGTGCCCCGCATCTCCAGTGGCCCCAGCAGCCGCCGCTCGACCTCGCGTTCGTAGGACCGTCCGGTGACCTTCTCGATGATCATCCCGGCGAGGATGTACTCCGTGTTGGAGTAGTTCCACCCCTTGCCGGGGGCGAACTCCGGCGCACCCCGCATGGCCCGGGCGACCAGGCTCTCGGGGGTGTGGCGGTGGAAGCGGTTCCGCAGGAAGTCCCGGCCGATGTAGCGGTCGAAGAACTCCTGGTCGGAGGCGTAGTCACGGATGCCGCTGGTGTGGTTGAGCAGCTGGCGGACGGTGATCTTCGCCCCGTCGTGGCCATGGCCCCGGACCGCGCCGGGCAGCCACTTCTCCACGGTGTCGTCAAGGTCGAGCCGCCCCTCGCCCTCCAGCTGGAGGACGACGACGGCGACCAGGCTCTTGGTGATCGAGCCGATACGGAAGCGGTCGTACGCCCGGCGCGGCTCCCCCGTCCGCAGATCGGCGACCCCGGCGTCCCCGCGCCAGACCCGCCCCCGGCCGTCCTCGACGGAGGCGATCACCCCGGGTATCCCCGCCCGCACCTCCGCCTCGATGACCCCCTGCACCCCGCTCCCCCGCTCCTCCCCGGCCCCCGCCGGCGCCGAGAGCAGCCCAACGGTGACGGCCGCGGCCAGTACGGTGCCGATCGCCCGCGCGGGCCCGTGGTTCTGCCGGGACATGCGACTCCCCTGTCTGCCGTTCCCCACCGCGCACCCACGCGGTCCCCCGACAGGACCCACCCCCGCCCCCTCGCGTTGCCCCCTCCCCGCCGCCGAGCCGAAATCCGGCCTTTCCCAAAACCCGGGTTCCCCCGTAGGGGCACCCCGGACCCCACCCGCGCCTCCTGGGCCCTGGGGCCGCCGCAGGCCCCTGGTCTGCGGGGACGCGTTGCCGAGGACGACCGAAAACCTTCGCGTACACGGGAGTTAAGAGCTTTAAGCGCATCGATCGCCTGGTCCTGGTCAAGGCCCCGAAGCCACTCGCTGCTTAAAGCCGTTAAACGAAGGGCCCCACTTCACGGGCCGTCGCGGCGGCAGAGGACGGGCCAGCGCCGGGGGATCTTCCCCCGGCGCCACCGGCTGCCTACGATCCGGGTCCATGGAGGCTCAACGGTTCGTGCGCTTCGCGTCGCCCGGTGCGGTCCGGCACGGCCGGGTGAACGGCACCACGGTGGAGGTGCTGGACGGGGACCCGGTACGGGAGGAAGCCCGGCCCATCGGGCGCTCGGTCCCCCTGGACGCCCTACGGCTTCTCGCCCCCGTCCAACCCGGGAAGATCGTGGCCGTGGGCCGGAACTACGCCGATCACATCGCCGAGATGGGCATGGGCGCACCGGCCGTGCCCCGGCTCTTCTTCAAGCCGCCGTCCGCCGTGATCGGGCCGGGTGAGCCCATCCGCTATCCGGCGCAGTCCCGGCAGGTGGAGTACGAAGCCGAACTCGCCGTCGTCATTGGCCGCACCACCCGGGACGTTCCGGCCGCCGAAGCGCTCTCCCAGGTGTTCGGCTACACCTGCGCGAACGATGTGACCGCCCGGGACATCCAGAAGGCGGACGGCCAGCCCTCCTGGGCCAAGGCGTTCGACACCTTCTGCCCCCTCGGCCCCTGGATCACCACCGGCCTCGACCCGGCGGACCTGGAGATCGAGTGCCATGTCAACGGCGAACGCCGCCAGCACGCCCGTACCGCTCAGCTGCTCACCCCGGTCGCCGACCTGATCGCTTACATCAGTGCCGCCGTCACCCTGGACCCCGGCGACATCATCCTCACCGGCACCCCCGCCGGAGTGGGCCCGGTCCTCCCCGGCGACACCGTGGAGGTCTCCGCCACCGGCATCGGCACCCTGACCAACCCGGTCGCCTCAGCCGCGCGGTAGCCCGTCCCCCTCCACCCGTGCATGGGTAGGCGGCGTGAGGGACCCATCAGCGATCGACTGGTCAAGGCACTCAAAGCGCTGGCCGTTTAAACCATTAAGCGGTCCCCCCTGCTGGAACGAGCCCTGGTGTAGAGGGCGTACAGCATCAGGAGCCGGGCCTCCCACCCACGCACGAGCACACGGAAGGCCCACCTTGGCCTTAAGGCTCTCCGACCCTTACCTTTCCCCAACAGCCCAGCCAGTAGGGGCACCAATGCCACCCGTTCCACTTCCGAGTGGCCCCATGCTGCCGCATCCGCTCACGCAGGCGGCAACCCTGTACAGAAGACAACACCCTTCGAAGATGCCCAACACTCCTGTGTTGGTGCCTATATTTTCC
Source organism: Streptomyces sp. NPDC000594 (assembly GCF_040299965.1). NCBI lineage: Bacteria > Bacillati > Actinomycetota > Actinomycetes > Kitasatosporales > Streptomycetaceae > Streptomyces > Streptomyces sp. NPDC000594. The sequence goes on from NZ_JBEPCY010000044.1 coordinate 20,425, forward strand.
TCTACTTTCCTCTAGCTTCCTGGCCGCCGAACCTCCGCCCCGCGCACGCGGGGGTGATCCAAATCCGCTTGGCGGGACTTGCCAAGCCGCTGAGTCGTCCCCGCATCTGCGGGTCATCAACACGCGCGTGGCGTTGAACCGGGTGCCCCGGTTCAACGCCACGCGTGTCTCCACGTCCAGGCAGCGCCACACAACTGAATGATGCTCGCGCACCAGCCCGAGCTTCAGACAGCAGGTATTCACCACCAAGTGGATTGTTCCTACATGGGGAGAGACTCCCCGCCAGAGAACTCGTTCCCCCAGGCAGAGAGAGCCCGAGTGGGCCATCTTCGATTCCACGGGAGAGATACATGCTCGTCATCGTGCTGGAACATCACGAGCCTTGGTGGTCTAACCCCGGCTGGTGGCATCTTGCCGCCAGCCTGGCTGCCGCCATGATCCAGTAAGCAGTCACGGCCTCAGCAAGCCCTCATGACTTGCTGAGGCTGTTTCTCATCCGTGCCATGTGCCCAGGCTCCAACCTGGCCCAGCCGGGTTGGAGAGCCAGACGCGTTGTTCGCCAACGCTGATGGTGATGCCGTAGTCGTCGGGAGCGGGGCGGTCGGCGATCAGGTAGGTCCGGTGAGCCTCTTCAAGGAGGCCCCAAAGAGGTCGGGGCCCCGCCTCGGTCACCGTGGTGTCGGGGTGGGCGCGGGCGATGGAGCCGTCGGGGTGCCAGACGCGGGCGCCGGTGATCTGGCCGTTCTCGCTCAAGTCGTACTGCCAGGTGAGGCCGGGGACGGCGATGCCGGCGAGGAAGCGGAAGTGGTTGTCGGCGATGGCCTCGGCGGGAAGCGTGGAAGGGCGGCCAGGGCCGGTGGGCAGGCGGGGACGGCGGGGCGGAACGCCGTCGGTCGGGGTGTGGCGGAGGGGCATGAAGAAGGCGCCGTGGGGGAGGAAGCGGCCCGTAGCCGTGCCCGGTCCCGTGGGGTGGATGCGGGCGAGGGCGTTGCCGAGCGGGGCGAGGAGGAAGCCGTCGTCCGTGAGCTGCTGGAGCAGGGCCGGGGGGACGGTGGACAGGCCGCAGGTGACGATGATCCGGTCGTAGGGGGCACGGTCGGGGGCGCCGAGGGAGCCGTCGCCGGTGATCACGGTGGGCCGGTATCCGGCGGTGGCCAGGCGTTCGCGGGCGGGGCCGGTGATTTCCTCGGCGATGTCGACGGTGGTGACACGGTCCTCACCGAGGCGGTGGGCGAGGAGGGCGGCGTTGTAGCCGGTGCCGGCGCCGATCTCCAGGACGTTCATCCCGTCCGCCACAGCAAGCGATTCGAGCATGGTGGCCATGAGGGACGGCTGGGAGCTGGACGAGGTCGCGGCCCCGTCCGTGCGGTGGGTGACCAGACTGCGGTCCTCGTGGACGGCGGTGAACCATCGTTCGTCGCCGGAGACGCGCTCCCCGGAGGGTGCGTAGAAGTACGGGACGAAGACGTGGCGGGGGACTTCTTCGAAGGCCCGGCGCCAGTCCGGGTCGGTGAGGTCGCCCGCGTCGGTGAGGGCCTGGGCGAGGGCGTGGCGGGCCCCGGCGGCGGCCTGATCCGTGAAAGCGCTCGTCATCGGCGGGTGGAGCCTTTCTGAAGGAGATCGGCGATGGCGTGGGTGATCGGTTCGCGGGTGGGTTCGATCCAGGCCCACTGCCCTCCCGCGTTCACGTCGACCAGGTAGTGCACGCCCCGGGTGTCCACGATGAAGTCGAGGGCGGCGAAGACCAGGCCGAGGCGGCGCATCATCTCGCTTACCGCGCCCCCGATCGAGGCAGGCAGATGGACGGCGGTGTGGGTGAAGGCGTCGGAGTCCTGGCGCCAGTCCGGCCCGGTGTGCCCAACCGGGGCGTGGATCGCGGCGGCGAAGAGCCGTCCGACGACGACGGCGACGCGGACCTCGTACGCCCGGTCGGTGATCTCCCGCGGGAAGAGGTGCGCGGTCAGCGCGATCCGGGGGTCGCGCCACTGCTCCTCGGGGACGCGGCGGGTGTAGAGCTGGCCCCGGGTCCCGCCCTCGGTGTGGACGATCCCGCCGAGCACCTTGGTCACGATGCGTCCGCCGCACCGCCGGGCGAACGACGGCACGGCGGCCGGATCATTGGTGATCAGCGTCTCCGGCACCTGGAGCCCGCTGGCCACGGCGGCGGCCAGGTGCACCGGCTTGGTGCAGTCGACGTTCGCCTGCGGCCGGTTCACCCACAGCACCCCGGGCAGCGAGCCGAGGACGGTGATCGCCCGCTTGGCCTGCCCGACCGCGAAGCGGCGCTCCGGGCCACTCATCGACTCCGGCAGCTCGTGAACGGTGGGCTTGCGCCACCACACCGCCCGTAGCTCCGATAAGTCGACACCTCGGGCGTCATCGTGCAGAGAACCGGTCCACCGGCCGTGAGCCCCCAGCTCCGTACGGAGAGTGGTGCGGGTGGGGAAGTCGGCGAGGTCGGTCCGCCAGAACGGGACCCGCCGCTCGTTCAGCTCGCGCAGGACGAAGTCAGCGGTGGGGTCCAGGGCGTGGGTGACGACGAGCACGCGCGGCGGGAGTCCGCCGCGCGTGCCCTGACTGGCGCGGAACGTCATCAGTCGTCGTACTCGTCGTCGTTCTGGTCCGTGTCGACGGCGATGGCGTCCTTGCCGTCCGACTCGGTGTTGCACGAGGTCTTGCTCATGGTGGGGTGGGCGCCGGTCGGGAGGCCATCGATCAGGGAGAGCTGGCTGACCGGGTCCACGGTCAGCACCGGACGGTGGCCATGGACCGGCATCGGGTTGGTCAGGCTGTCCAGCCCGAACGGCCGCGTCTCGGCCAGTCCGGCCGGCTCGGCAGCGATCTCGTGTGACAGGGACGGGACGCGTTCCAGCAGGAGCGACATGAAGGGTTTCCCTTTCGTCGTAGTGGTGCTCGGGCGGTCCCCTGGCCATGGGCCAGGGGATGTGCGCCCCGGGCAGAGGTCCGGCAGGTGGGTCTGTCCCCTGCCCGGGGCAGTCTCAGGAAGCGGCGGACGGCTCGGTGTCGGCGGCGACTACCGGCATGGGCTTCATGGGCGAAGCCGCGTCGACCACCTGCGGGGTGAGGAGGAGGAAGGGCGGTACGACACCGATGACGCCGAGCAGCAGAGCGGCGAGACCGGGGCGCGAGGGGCGGTCGGCGGCGTGCCTGCCGCTCATCGCGCGCCGCCCAGGGAGAGGAACACCGTCCGCTCGTCGGCCGTACAGCGAGTGGGGTCGCCGTGGCGGCTGCGAAACACCCGCACGGCCTCGGAGGGCCGTACCCGGTCGTCGGTACGGGGCCCAGACTCCCGGGGGCTTTCGTGTGCGGCGTCCGTGCAGAGGGGTCGGGACACCGGTTTCACCTCTTCCCTGGGGTGGCGAGTGGCTGACCGTTCCAGGGAACCGCCGGACCCCACCGGGCGGCCAGGAAACCCACGGGACGCTGAGCGGCCACTCACCGGCCACTTCGAACAGACGCACAGAACACCCGTAACGCCGGGTATGAGTCGATCAGTTGAGCGTTACGTTGGAGGGGTCGAACGCAAGGGGACACGGTGAGGACCAACGACAGGCTGCGGGCGGCACGGCTCGACCACGGGTGGCTGTCCCAGGAGAAGGCGGCCGAGGAGATCAGCAAGGCGGGCCGGCTCGCGCTCGGGGATCCGTACTTCACCGTCAGCGTGCGCACCTACCGGCGCTGGGAGTCCGACCGGCCCGGCTGGCCCCGGCCCGACACCGCCGCCGCTCTGCGCGCGGCCTTCGGCATCGGCCCCGAGCACCTCGGTTTCGCTCCCCCGCCCGGTCACCCCGCCCGTCTGCGCCCTGCGGAGGAGGGATCATCCATGGAACGCCGCAGCTTCCTGGCCGCCGGTTCGGTGGCCGCGCTCGGCATCGTGAGCCCTGCCGATCTCCGGCCCCGGGACATCGACCCGGCCCTGGTCGGCTACTTCTACCAACAACTCGAAGGCCACTACGCCGCCGACATGATGCTCGGCCCCCGCGACCTCATCGGGACCGTCACCGAGCAGTACCGGCTGATCAGCCACCTCTCCCGGGCCGCCAGCGGCCCCGTACGCGAGGAACTGATCCAGGTCGGGGTCACCTACGCCGTCCTCGCCGCCTGGCTCCACCAGGACGCCGGGCTCTGGGACTCGACCGCGTACTGGCACGGCATCGCCCAGTCGGACGCCCAGATGACCGGGAGCGCCGATCTGACCGCGTACGCCGTCTCCAACATGGCCCGCCTCCGGGTCGATCTCGCCGACGGCCGCGCAGCCGTCGACCTGTGCAGGGGCGGGCTGGGTGAACGACACCGGCTCTCCGACCGCATCCGGGTCAACATCCTGAACCAACAGGCACACGGCCATTCCCTGCTCGGTGAGCGGGCAGCGGTCGACCGGACCCTCGACGAGGCGTCCCGGACGGTCGTGACGGTGGACCCCTCCGTCCCCTGGGGTGCGGCGCACCGCAATCCGTACTTCTTCGAGGTCCAGCGGGCCACCTGCTACGGACGGATGGGCCTGTATGAAGAGGCTCAGCGCATCTGGGACCGGATCAACGCCGACATGCCCCCGGCCGCCCGCCGCGACACCGGCGTCTACCTCGCCCGCCAGGCCGCCGCGTACGCCGCCACCGGCGAGCCCGAGCACGCCGTCACCCTGGCCGCCGAGTCCGCCGGGATCGCCGCCCAGACGCGCTCCGCCCGCCATCGCAAGGAGCTGGAAACCCTCCGCGAAAGTATGAGCCGCTGGCGCGGCGACCCCATCGGCGACCGCCTGGTCAAGGCACTCAAGCCACTGGCCGTTCAAAACCGTTAAACGAAGGAGCCCTCATGGCCGCCACCCCGCTGACCGCCACCGAACTCGACCGGGCCCTCACCGACCTCTCCGGTTGGACCGTCCGGGACGGAAAGCTCACCGCGACCTTCAAGGCCGACCGATCCGCCGTCCCCGCCCTCTACGCCGCTGTCGCCACCGCCGAGGACGAGGCCAACCACCACGCCGAGGTCACCATCCTCTACGGAACGATCGGCTTCGCCCTCAACACCCATGACGCCGGGGGCACGATCACCGCCCTCGACACGGCCATGGCCACCCGTCTCAACACGCTCGCCGCCGAACACGGAGCCCGCCCCGCCAACGGGTGACGCGAAGCCGTGTCGCCGGATCCTGTGGCTCCCGAGGCACGGCTGACCGCCCGTCGGGGCACGCACAGGGCACGCAGCAGGCCCACCAGGCCGGTGGAAAGACGGTGGGAAGGTGGCGGAAAGACGATGGCCCGGCCGGAAGTCTCCGGCCGGGCCATGGAACTCGCAGGTCAGAGCGGTATCGAAACCGCAGCAACCGGTAGGCCGTGTGGGACTCGAACCCACAACCAACGGATTAAAAGTCCGCTGCTCTGCCAATTGAGCTAACGGCCCTCCACGAGTCACCCCCGAGCATAGCTGCCCCCGGCGCCTGAGCCGATCGGGTATCCCGTCAGCGGGGTGGCGCGGGGCGGGAAAGCCGGTGGAGAGGGGGGACGAGACAGCGCCCGTGCGGGAGGCACGGGCGCTGTCGGGGGTCACATCAGCGGCGGTCAGCCGTTGCGCTTCCAGCGGGGCTTGTCGTCGCGGCGGAAGGAGGAGCCGGAACCGGAACCGGAGCCGGCGCCACGGTGGTCGTCGCGGCGGCCGTAGGGGCGGTCCGAGGTGCCGGAGCGGAAGCCGCCGGTGGCGGGGCGGTCGTCGCGGCGGTCGCGGTTGAACGGGCGGTCGCTGCCACGGTGGCCCGCGGAGGCGGGACGGTCGTCGCGGCGGAAGGAGGAGCCGCCACGGTCGTCACGACGGAACGAGGAACCACCGCGGTCGTCACGGTCGTCGCGGCGGAAGGAAGAGCCACCACGGTCGTCACGACGGAACGAGGACGAGGAACCGCCACGGTCGTCACGACGCTCGAACGGACGCCCACCGCGGTCATCGCGGCGGAACGAAGAACCGCCACGGTCATCGCGGTCGTCACGGCGGAAGGAAGAACCACCACGGTCGTCACGACGGAAGGACGAACCGCCACGGTCGTCACGACGGAACGAGGACGAGGAGCCACCGCGGTCATCGCGGCGGAACGAGGAACCACCACGGTCATCGCGGTCGTCACGGCGGAAGGAAGAACCACCGCGGTCGTCACGACGCTCGGAGGAACGGCCCCGGCGCTCGTAGTTGCCGCGCTCGTCACGACGCTCGGCGGGCTGCTCGGCGACGACAGCGGCGGCCACAGCGGCCTCCAGCTCCGCCTCGGCGGCCTCGGTCACCTCGGCGACGGCGGTCTCCGGGTCCTCACCGCGCTCGCGGGCCGCGCGGGCCACCAGACGGTCGGCCTCCTCGCGCAGCTCGACGGCGCGCTTCTGCACCCGCTCCAGCTGACGGTTGAGGTCGGCGACCTCACGCTCGGCCTGCTTGGCGGCGTTGTTGGCGGAGTCGGCCTGGACCTCGGTGAGCGAACGCGCACCGGTGATCTCGGCGACCTCCGGGTCGAACGCGCCCGCGCCGCCCACGATGTGACGCGAGGCGTCGACGCCCGCGTCCTCCATCAGACGGAAGATCTGACGGCGCTGGTGCGGCAGGGAGAGCGAGACCACGGTGCCGGACTTGCCCGCACGCGCGGTACGGCCGGAACGGTGCAGGTAGTCCTTGTGGTCACCGGCCGGGTCGACGTTCAGGACCAGGTCGATGCCGTCCACGTGGATACCGCGCGCGGCGACGTCGGTGGCGACCAGCGCGTTGACGTAGCCGTCCTTGAAGTCGGCCAGCGTCCGCGTACGGGCGCCCTGGGTCATGCCGCCGTGCAGCGCGTCGGCCTTCACGCCCGACTCGCGCAGCTGCTCGGCGATACGGTCCGCGCCCAGCTGGGTGCGGACGAAGATGATGGTGCGGCCCTTGCGCGCGGCGATGGCGGCGGTGACCGGGGCCTTGTCCTTCGGCTTCACGACGAGGACGTGGTGGGTCATCGTGGTGACATTGCCCTGGGCGCTGTCGACCTCGTGGCTGACCGGGTTGGTCAGGTAGCGCTTGACCAGCGTGGAGATCTCGTTCTCCATGGTCGCGGAGAACAGCATGCGCTGACCGCCGGACGGGACCTGGTCGAGCAGCTCGGTGACCTCGGGCAGGAAGCCCAGGTCGGACATCTGGTCGGCCTCGTCGAGGACGGCGACCTGGGTGTTCTCCAGGGAGCAGGCGCCGCGGTTGATGATGTCGCGCAGCCGGCCCGGGGTGGCGACGAGGATGTCGACACCGCGCTCCAGCGCGTAGATCTGGTTGCCCATCGACGTACCGCCGCAGACAACCTTCATCTTCAGGCCGAGCACATCGCCGTACGGCTGGAGGGCGTCCGCGACCTGCATGGCCAGCTCACGGGTGGGGGTGAGGATGACCGCGCGGGGCTTCTTCCGCTCGGTGCGGCCCTCGGCGAGCGTCGCCAGCAGCGGCAGACCGAAGGAGAGGGTCTTGCCGGAGCCGGTGCGGCCACGGCCGAGGATGTCCTTGCCGGCCAGGGCGTCCGGGATGGTCGCCGCCTGGATCGGGAACGGGGTGGTGACACCGTTCTGCGCCAGCTTGCGGACGACGCCCTCGGGCAGACCCAGGTCCGCGAAGGTGATGGTGGGCTCAGCGGCCTCGGCGATCTCGTCGGTCTCGACGACCTCGTCGACCTCGTCGACCTCGATGACCTCAGCGGTCTCGATGGCGTCAGCGGCCTCGACGGCCTGGTCGAGCTCGGCGATCTCGATGATGTCGGCCGCCTCGGTCACGGCCGCAGCCTCGACCTCGTCGTTGGCGGGCATGACGGCGTGATCAGAATTAATGTTGGACATGCGAAATGCGAAACCTTCCGGAGTCTCGGCACGCGCCCAAACTCCGTGAATTCGCATATCGACCGCCTCGATGCGGTCAGCCACGGCTAGGGAGAGTACGCGCCACACGGCGCACACTGTCGGCGCCGGGCAATGGGATCAAACGATCTACCACCATACGCACCCTCCCCCATCCAAGGCAAACCGCCACCGGGGTGACCCTGGGCACACCCGCCCCCACACCCGTACGGACGCCGCACCCGTACCGCCGCCGGTCACACCCGTACGGCCACGGGCCGCTCCGCACGCGCCCCCCGGTCGTCGTCCACCGCCGGCTCGACGCGCGGGCCCCGGTCCTCCGCCACCGGCATCCGCAGCGCCCCCGCGTGCACCTCGGGCGCCCCCGTCGCGGAGGGTTCCGCCGCGCTTCCCGTCGGTGACGGCTGCGGCGTCTCCTTCGGGGGCTCCGGCGACGGCTGCGCCGGGGTGGCGGACGGGGGTGTCGCCGAGGGCTCGACCCCGCCACCGCTGCGGGTCGGCTCCGGGACCGGCGGCTTCGGCCGGGGGGTCGCCCGGCCGCCGTGGGAGGGCCTGGCCGACGGGGTGGCCGGATCGCCGCCGCTCGGGCTCCGGGAGGCCCTGGGGGCGCCGTCCGTCCCGGGCGTGCCGGTCCCCGAAGGAGCGGGACGGCCGCCCGCGCCGCCCAGCGGGGGCTCCCCCGGTCCCACATGGCCGCCGTCGGGTTCGGGGACGGTGTCCTGCCGGTCCGCCGGGGTACTGGGGCCGGGGCGGCGACCGCCGCCCTTGTCGTCGCTCACGCTCATACAGCCCGCCGAGGCTGCGAGCGCCAACGACGCGGCGAACGCGACAGCCAGACGGCCGGGGGCGGACATAGGGCGCACGACGGCACCTCCGGGACGGAGCGGGAACGGAACGACGGTCCCCCTGCCCAACTCCCCGCGCCCCGCCGGGGACACGCCCCCACGCCTGACAAGTACACGACCCGGACGACGAACCGGACCGGAACCCGGCACGGAACCCGGACAACGACCCGTGCCAGGGCCCGGGGCGGAACCGGCGCGCCCGTGCCCGGCGGAGCACCCCGTGACAGCCGTCGAGCACCCGGGGTGTCACCCCGCCAGAACGCTCCCGAGCGCCACTCCCCCGTACAGCGCGCCGATCCCCACCCCCACCGACAGCGCCACCTGCGCCGCCGCGAGTCCCGGCCGGCCCCGCTCGGCCAGCCGCAGGGTCTCGTACGAGAAGGTCGAGTACGTGCTCAGCGCGCCGCACAGCCCCGTACCGAGCAGGGTGTACGCGGAAGGGGGCACCGCCGCACCGGTGAGCAGCCCAAGGAGCAGACAGCCGAGGAGGTTGACGGTCAGCGTGCCCCAGGGGAAGAGCGTCGTCCGGCGGGTCTGCACCGCCCGGTCGGTCAGATAGCGCAGCGGCGCCCCGACGGCCGCGCCGGCGGCGACGAGCAGCCAGTTCACCGGCCCCGCCGCCCGTCCTGGGCGGCGCGGACCCGGCGGGCCCGGCGGGCGGTCCAGGCCCGGGTGGCGGTGGCCGCGAGCAGCACCCCGGCCACACAGCAGACCACCGTCGCGCCCGCGTACAGCAGCGCCGTCCCGGGGCGGCCGTGCTCCATCAGCGTGTGGAACTCCCCGGCGTACGCCGAGAAGGTGGTGAACCCGCCCAGCACGCCGACCCCGGCGAACGGGCGCACCAGCGCATGGGCCCGGCGGCCGTCCTCGGCGATCAGCGGCATCAGGACGCCCATCAGGGCGGATCCCCCGACGTTGATCATGAAGGTGGCCCAGGGGAAGCCGGTGCCGGACCAGGGCACGGCGAGGGAGAGTCCATAACGGGCCAGCGACCCGGCCACCCCGCCCGCCGCGATCACCGCGAGAAGGAGCGGCAGCCGCGCCCCGGCCGCCTCGGCGCCCTGGGCGGGCACCCGCAGATCCACATCCGGGTCGACCGGCTCACCCCGGGAGGACCGGGACGCCCCGGGAGAACCGGAAGAGCCGGAGGGTCCCGGGAGCCCCGGGAGCCCTGGGGTCACCCGTACCCCAGCGCGTGCAGCCGGTCGTCGTCGATCCCGAAGTGATGCGCGATCTCGTGCACCACCGTGATCTCCGTCTCCTCGACCACTTCCTCCCGGCTCTGGCACATCCGCAGGGTCGGCCCCCGGTAGATCGTGATCCGGTCCGGCAGCACCCCCGCGTACCACTCGCCGCGATCGGTGAGCGGAGTCCCCTCGTACAGCCCGAGCAGCTCGGGATCGTCGGCGGACGGTTCGTCCTCCACGAACACCGCCACGTTGTCCATCAGGCGTGTCAGCTCGGGCGGGATGCGATCCAGCGCCTCGGCGACCAGTTCCTCGAACTCCTCGCGCGTCATTTCCAGCACCCGGCCATTGTCACGCACCCGCCCGCCGGGGACCGTGCCGGTCCGCGGGTACGCCCGTATAGGCGGTTGCGCCCGTATGACGCGGGGCGGCGCCACCGCATACGGCGTCGGCGCGATGGGCATACGCGCCCCATGGCACGCGTACCCGCCGCCGAGCACCCGTGTGAGAACCGGCTCCGAGATCGGCTCCGAGATCGGGTCAGAGACCGGTTCCGCGATCGGGTCCGGGGCCGGACGCGGGGCCGGACACGGCGCCGCATCCGACGGGCGGGGGGCCGAGCCCCCGGCCGCCCCTGGGCGCACGCCCTCGGCCTCGTCGCCGTCGTCGTCGCCGGCGCCTGGCTCGGGCTCCTCATCGCGGGCGGCGTCCGGACCTCCGTCGGCCCCATGGACACCCGGATGGCCCTGCGCCCCGCCCTCGACGGCGGCACCACCATCGACATCGCCCCGCTGGGCGCCCTCGAAATCGACTCCCACACCGCGCCCGTCCGGCTGGAGGTCGCCGTCGACCGGCTCGACCCGGTACGCGCCCAGGCCCTGGTGGAACACCCCGAACGGCTCTCCGGCCTCCAGGACGAGGTGGCCCGCGATGTCGCCGCCGGCACCACCGAACTCGTCGTGCGCTCCGCCGGTGCCGTCGTCGTCGGGGCCACCGCCCTCGGTCTCGCCGTCTACCGCCGCCCCCGCCGGGCCCTGGCGGCGGGCGGGTTGGCGCTGACGCTGCTCATCGCCTCCGGGGCCACCGCCGCCGCCACCTGGAAACCCGAGTCGATGCTGGAGCCCCACTTCTCCGGACTGCTCACCGGGGCGCCCTCACTCGTCGGCGACGCCCGGTCCATCGTCAGCGACTTCGATGTCTACCAGCGGGAACTGGCCCGACTGGTCACCAATGTCACCAAGCTGTACGAGGCCACCTCCAGCCTTCCCACCTACCGCCCGGACCCGCTGACCACCCGGGTGCTCCATGTGTCCGACATCCATCTCAACCCCGCCGCCTGGCATGTGATCGGCACCCTGGTGGAGCAGTACGGCATCGACGTGATCATCGACTCCGGCGACACCATGGACCACGGGACCGCCGCCGAGAACGGCTTCCTCGACCCCATCGCGGACCTGGGAGCGCCCTATGTCTGGGTGCGCGGCAACCATGACTCCCGTACCACCCAGGCGTACCTCGAACGGATGAAGAACGTCCGGGTGCTCGACGAGGGCAGGGCCGTCACCGTGGCGGGGCTGCGGATCGCGGGCACCGGGGATCCGCAGTTCACCCCCGACCGCTCGGAGGGGGCGGTACGGGGCGAGGGGGCCGAGCGGATGGCGGGGATCCGGCTCGCCTCCGCGCTGCGCGACCAGACCCGGGCGGGCACCCCCGCCGATATCGCCGTGGCGCACAACCCGGCCGTCGCCCGGCAGACCGACGGCGCGGTCCCGCTGGTCCTCGCCGGGCATATCCATCGCCGGGTGAACGAGATGCTGGAGCGGGGCACCCGGCTGCGCACCGAGGGCTCCACCGGCGGCGGCGGGCTGCGCGCCCTCCAGAACGACGAGCCGGAACGGGTCCGGGCCTCGGTGCTCTATCTGGACCGGGACACCCGGCGGCTCCAGGCGTGGGACGAGATCACCCTGGGGGGACTGGGATTGACGACCGCCGAGGTCAGCAGGCATCTGCCGGACGAGAACCGGCCCCGGGGGCGGTGACCCGGCCGCCCTGCGCGGGGCCCGTGCGGGGCCTGTACGAAGCACCCGGGAGCCCACGCCGTGCCCGCCGCGGGCCCGCCGTGAAAAGCGTTTTGGCGATACCTCCTGCCATCCCATATGCTTCTCACGTCCCCGACGCGCTGATGAAGCGCCCAGGCGGGCCCTTAGCCCTCATCGTCTAGTGGCCCAGGACGCCGCCCTTTCAAGGCGGTAGCACGGGTTCGAATCCCGTTGGGGGCACGTACAACCTGTGCGAGACTTGTGCTCGCACAAAGCTTGGTCCTGTGGAGCAGTTTGGAGTGCTCGCCACCCTGTCAAGGTGGAGGCCGCGGGTTCAAATCCCGTCAGGACCGCTGCGACCCTCGTGGTCGTTCGGCTGGGTAGCTCAGTTGGTACGAGCGTCCGCCTGAAAAGCGGAAGGTCGCCGGTTCGACCCCGGCCCCAGCCACCTTCGCCCTTCCAGGGCCGAAACCCCCGTCCGAAGCATCCGGCGGGGGTTTTCGCGTACCACCCTCCCGTACGGGGGTAGGGGTACGGGTGTGCGTACCGTCCGGCGACCCAGCGCGAGACTCCCCGTGGACCCGGGGCGGCCCGGGGTGCCGCCGGAGCGGGTCTGGTACGCGGCGTACGGGTCCAACACCGACCCGGCGCGGCTGGGGTACTACATCGCGGGCGGACGGCCCCCCGGCGCGGCCCGGAACTGCCCGGGGTGCCGGGACCACCGGGCGCCCCGGGAGAGCGTTCCGGTCGAACTCCCCGGGGTGCTCTACTTCGCCACCGAGTCCGAGGTCTGGTCCGGCGGCCGGGCCTTCTACGACCCCGATGTGCCGGGCTCCGTCGTCCGGGCCCACGCCCATCTGATCACCGCCGGGCAGTTCGCCGACATCGCCGCGCAGGAGATGTACCGGAGCCCGGGGACCGATCTCGATCTGCGGACCGTGCTCCACGAGGGTCGGGCACGGCTGGGACCCGGGCGGTACGAGACGCTGATCTGCCCCGGGCTGCTGGACGGGCTCCCGGTGCTGACCCTGACCGCCCCCTGGCAGTGCGCGGATATGGCCTGGAATCGCCCCTCGGGGACCTATCTGCGCCATCTCGCGGCGGGGCTCCGCAGTGCGGACGCCTGGGACACCGGGTCCGTCGCCCGCTATCTCGCGGGGGCGCCGGGGGCGGCCGGGGTCTGGACGGCGGAGGCGGTCGAGGCGCTGCTGAGCGGGGCACCGGGCGACGACGGGCCACCGGGCGTCGGGCCGGGGTGATCCCGGTCACTCCGGGGCGAGCCGGGGTGGGGGTCGTTCACCCGTTCGCCAGGATGGACGCCTGGACGAGCGTGCCCCAGGGGGAGCCATGGACGATGTCATCACCGCACGGCTGTGGCGGAGGATCCAGCGGGACTTTCCCGATCCGGAGACGGCACAGCGGGTGGCCGGGCTGCTGCGGCAATTCATCGGGAGGCTCGGGGACAGCACCAGGGGTGGCGGGGTGGAGCGGCTGATGGCCACCGTCGTGCTGTGTGCCGAAGGCAAGCTGCGGGAGATCTACGACCTCATCGATCTGGGCCTCACGGACTGGCGCGATCTCCTCATGTGTCATGAGGAAATGGCCTACGGCGACGACGAGGCCATCCTCGACCGGGAGCTGGGCCCCGTCGCCCCGGGCGACGACCAGCCGGTGCCGGGGGGCTCCCGGGGCGGGGAGCCGGCGTCGCGGAAGACCCGCAAGGCCGAGGCCCGGCAGCGGCGGAAGACCACCCGGGCCGGGAGCCGCCAGGGGCGGCGGACCCGCGGACGCTGAGGGCCCGCGGAAGCGGGGCGGGCGGCCGGCCTCCGGCGGGGTGTCCCGCCGGAGGCCGCCCGGTCCAAACAGGTCCAGGCCGGTCGGGCCGATCAGGCCGGTTCCCGGGCCTGGGCCTCCTCGGCGTCCCGGCGGCGCCATCCCCGTACCGCCAGGACGATCACGGCCACCGCCACCACACCCACCAGCAGCGCCCAGTCCGGTACGGAGCCGCCGACCTCGCCCGCCCAGCGCTCGGCGGCGAAGGAGTCGTCCACGGAGACCGGCCCCGACAGCGCCGTCGTCCCGTCGAAGACGAGGAAGAGCGTGCCGAGGACGATGAAGAAGAGCCCCGAGGCCAGCGAGGTGGTGTGCGGCCGGAAGCGGCCCAGCTCCAGGCGGCGTCCGCGCAGCCAGCGGCGGCGGCCCAGGTCGAAGCGGTCCCAGAGCAGCGCCAGCAGAAAGAGCGGGACCGCCATCCCCAGGGCGTAGACGGCGAGCAGCAGTCCGCCGTAGACGGGGCTGCCGCTGAGCGCGGAGACGGTCAGCACACTGCCGAGGATCGGGCCCGCGCAGAAGCCCGCGAGGCCGTAGACCATGCCGAGGGCGTAGACCGGGGCGGCGGTCACCGGGCGGAGCCGGCCGGAGACCTCGGCCATCCGGCGGGAGGCGAAGCCCAGGCCGAGGATCTGGGCGACGCCGAGGCCGATGATCGTCCAGCCGCCGACGGCGACCAGGAGATCGCGGTTGCCGTAGAAGAAGCGTCCGGCGTAGGAGCCCGCGACCCCGAGGGGGACCAGGGTGGTGGCGAGACCGGCGTAGAAGATCCCGGTCCGCAGCAGCAGCTTTCCGGCCGAGTCCAGCGAGTACGCGAAGAAGGCGGGGAGCAGCAGGGCGCTGCACGGGCTGATCAGCGCGAGCAGACCGCCCAGGAAGGCGGCGAGATAGCCGATATCGGTCATCGCCCGGCCTTCTCCGATGAACCCTTCCCGGACGGGCCCGTGCCGGTGGCCGGGGCCGCGCGGTGCGCCGCCTCGATCGCCTGGGTGAAGGTCTCCTTGGGCTGGGCGCCCGCCACCGGGGCCCCGTTGATCAGGAAGGACGGTGTGGAGGTGGCGCCGAGTCCGTATGCCTCCTCCTGGTCCCGGGCGACCGCCGCCTTCGCGTCGTCGCTGTCCAGGTCACGGGTGAAGCGGTCCAGGTCCTTGACGCCCGCCTCCTCGGCGAGCGTCTCCAGCCGGTCGGTGCCGAAGCCCTTCTCCTTGGCCCCCTCCGCGTAGGCCGCCGCGTGGAACTCCCAGAAGCGCCCCTGCTGTCCGGCGGCCCAGGCGGCGCGCGCGGCGGCCTCGGACTCCTTCCCGAAGATCGGGAAGTTGCGCCATTCGATACGGAGCACTCCGCTCTCGACGTACTTCTCGATCAGCTCGGGCTCGGTGTCCCGGGCGAACTTCCCGCAGTAGCCGCACTTGAAGTCGGCGTACTCGATCATCACGACGGGCGCGTCGGCGCGGCCCACGGCGAGCGGGTCACCGGCGTCGCGCCGGGCCAGCTTGGCGTACTGGGCGTAGGCCGGGTCCTGGGCCTCGGCCGGGGCGCCGCCGGAGGGTGCGGAGGAGGCGGTGGCGTCGGTGGTGCGCTCCTCGGGCCTGGTGGCGGTGTACGAGGCGAGGCCGAGCAGCAGCGCGGCGACCGCGACCCCCGCGCCGATGATCACCGGTTTGCGAGTGGAACGGGGTGAACGCTTGGCACGAGGGGCGGGAGACGGCGAAGAGGAGGACGAGGAGGAAGGGGAGGAAGAGGGCATGGCGGTTCGTTTCTCCTGAGGGGAACCCGCGCGAACGCGGGAGAGGTGGGAGAGGCGGGGCGGACGGACACACGGAGCCGACACAGCGGACCGGAACAGAAAGGGCCCGGTGTCGGCGCCGGGCGGTCTACACCCGCAGAACCGACAGCTCCTCCGGTGTCGGCGGCGGAAGCGGCGGCGGCCCCCGGTCGGGAAGCACCCCCGGCGCCGGACCGTCCCCCACCGCCAGGGCCCCCGTACCGTGCGCCGCGCACTCCGGCGGGGCCTGCTCGTACGGGTACGGATACGGCGAGCGCGGCGGCGGCGAGGGGTGGGCACCCCGGTCGTCCTCCGGTGCGCCCTTGCCACAGCCCGACTCGCCCGGCGCGCTCGCCACCGGGGCCTTCAGCGCCGCCGTCGCCGTATCGGCGGACACCGGACAGGCCAGCGCCAGCAGCGCCAGCACCAGCGCCGACAGCACGGCCGCCGTCAGGGGCAGCCGGCCCTGCGCGTCGCTGCTCAGCGGCATGGCGGAGCTGTCCCTTCCGGCGGGGCGGCCCGGGGGGCCGACGGCGGCTGAGTGAGCCGATCAGAATGATCCGCTCCATACTGCACCAGCCCGGGCACGAAATGCGTTCGCCAGTGCTCCGACAGGGGTGCGATCCTGGGATCCGTATGTCTACTTCCTTCGCCGACCTTCAGAAGCTGCTGGCCGGGATCTCGCTGCGGGACTCCCACCGGCTCGGCCGCCGTCTCGAAGGCGCTCGCCGCATCCGTAAGCCCGACGCCCGCCAGGCCGTGCTGGAAGAGATCGCCGCCGAAGGCCGCAAGGCCGCCGAGCGGATGACCCGGCGCGCGGAGCGGGTCCCTCCGGTCAGCTATCCGGAACAGCTCCCCGTCAGCCAGAAGAAGGACACGATCCTGGAGGCGATACGGGACCACCAGGTCGTGATCGTCGCCGGTGAGACCGGGTCCGGCAAGACGACCCAGATCCCGAAGATCTGCCTGGAGCTGGGCCGGGGCGTCCGGGGCATGATCGGCCACACCCAGCCGCGCCGGATCGCCGCCCGTACGGTCGCCGAGCGGGTCGCGGAGGAGCTGAAATCGCCCCTCGGCGAGGCCGTCGGCTGGAAGGTCCGCTTCACCGACCAGGTGAACCCGGACGCCACCTTCGTCAAGCTGATGACGGACGGCATCCTGCTCGCCGAGGTCCAGACCGACCGCGAGCTGCGCGCCTACGACACGATCATCATCGACGAGGCCCACGAGCGCTCCCTCAATATCGACTTCCTGCTGGGCTATCTGGCCCAGCTGCTGCCCAAGCGCCCCGATCTCAAGGTCGTCATCACCTCGGCGACGATCGACCCCGAGCGGTTCTCCCGCCACTTCGGCGACGCGCCGATCGTGGAGGTCAGCGGGCGGACCTACCCGGTGGAGGTCCGCTACCGGCCCCTCCTGGAGGACGAGGACGAGGAGAGCGACCGCGACCAGATCACCGCGATCTGCGACGCCGTCGAGGAGCTCCAGGGCGAGGGCAAGGGCGACATCCTGGTCTTCCTCTCCGGCGAGCGCGAGATCCGCGACACGGCGGACGCGCTCAACAAGAGGAACTACCCCCGCGGCGGAGCCGCTGATCGACACAGCACGGAAGTGCTGCCGCTGTACGCCCGGCTCTCCCACGCCGAACAGCACCGGGTCTTCCAGCCGCACACCGGCCGCAGGATCGTTCTGGCCACCAATGTCGCCGAGACCTCGCTGACCGTCCCCGGCATCCGGTACGTCATCGACCCCGGCACCGCCCGGATCTCCCGCTACAGCCACCGCACCAAGGTCCAGCGGCTGCCCATCGAGCGGATCAGCCAGGCCAGCGCCAACCAGCGCAAGGGCCGCTGCGGCCGTACCTCCGACGGCATCTGCATCCGGCTCTACTCGGAGGACGACTTCGAGGCCCGGCCCGAGTTCACCGACGCCGAGATCCTGCGGACCAATCTGGCCTCCGTCATCCTCCAGATGACCGCCGCCGGCCTCGGCGACATCGAGAAGTTCCCCTTCATCGACCCGCCGGACCACCGCAACATCCGCGACGGCGTACAGCTCCTCCAGGAGCTGGGCGCCTTCGACCCGGTCCAGAAGGACCCCCGCAAGAAGCTCACCCCGCTCGGACGGCAGCTCGCCCAGCTGCCGGTCGACCCCCGGCTGGCCCGGATGGTGGTCGAGGCCGAGAAGAACGGCTGTGTCCGCGAGGTCATGGTGATCGCCGCCGCGCTCTCCATCCAGGACCCGCGCGAGCGGCCCGCCGAGAAGCAGACCCAGGCCGACCAGCAGCACGCCCGCTTCAAGGACGAGACCTCCGACTTCCTCGCCTTCCTGAACCTCTGGCGGTACATCCGCGAGCAGCAGAAGGAGCGTGGCTCCGCCAGCTTCCGCCGGATGTGCAAGCAGGAGTATCTGAACTATCTGCGGATCCGCGAGTGGCAGGACATCTACGCCCAGCTGCGGCAGGTGACCAAGACCCTCGGCATCCAGGTCAACGAGGACGACGGCCCCGAGGCCGGTGTCCATGTCTCGCTGCTGGCCGGACTGCTCTCGCACATCGGCCTCAAGGACACCGACGCCAAGAACGAGTACCTGGGCGCCCGGGGCGCCAAGTTCGCCGTCTTCCCCGGCTCCGCGCTCTTCAAGAAGCCCCCCCGGCTGGTGATGTCCGCCGAGCTGGTGGAGACCTCCCGGCTCTGGGCCCGGGTCAACGCCCGGATCGAGCCCGAGTGGGTCGAACCCCTCGCCCAGCATCTGCTCAAGCGCACCTACAGCGAGCCGCACTGGGAGAAGGACCAGGCCGCGGTGATGGCGTACGAGAAGGTCACCCTCTACGGCGTGCCGATCGTCGCCCAGCGCAAGGTCAACTACGGCCGGATCGACCCCGAGACCTCCCGGGATCTTTTCATCCGCAACGCCCTGGTCGAGGGCGACTGGCGGACCCACCACCAGTTCTTCTCCGACAACCGCAAGCTGCTCACCGAGGTCGAGGAGCTGGAGAACCGCGCCCGGCGGCGGGACATCCTCGTCGACGACGAGACCCTCTTCGACTTCTACGACCAGCGGGTGCCCGAGCATGTCGTCTCGGGGGCCCACTTCGACTCCTGGTGGAAGCAGAAGCGGCACGAGACACCCGACCTGCTCGACTTCGAGCGGGAGATGCTGATCAACGAGCGGGCGGGCGCGGTCACCAAGGAGGACTATCCGGACTCCTGGCGGCAGGGCCGGCTGAAGTTCCGGGTGACCTACCAGTTCGAGCCGGGCGCGGACGCGGACGGCGTCACCGTCCACATCCCGCTCCAGGTGCTCAACCAGGTCACCGACGAGGGCTTCGACTGGCAGATCCCCGGGCTGCGGGGGGATGTCGTGGTGGAGCTGATCCGCTCCCTGCCGAAGGCGATCCGCCGCCACTACGTCCCCGCGCCGGACTACTCCCGGGCCTTCCTGGAGCGCGCGGTGCCGCTCCAGGAGCCGCTGACCGTGACGCTCGCCCGTGAGCTGCACCGGATGGTCGGCGTGCCGGTCTCGGTGGACGACTTCGATCTGGCGCGGGTCCCCGACCACCTCCGGATCACCTTCCGGATCGTGGACGAGCGGCGCCGCACCCTGGCCGAGGACAAGGATCTGGAGGCGCTGAAGCTGAAGCTGCGCCCCAAGGCCCGGCAGGCGCTCTCCCGGGCCGCCGCGGCGGCCTCCTCGGGGCCCGAGGGCGGCTCCATCGAGCGCACCGGGCTCACGGACTGGACGATCGGGTCGCTGACGAAGGTCTTCGAGACCCGGCGGGCCGGTCAGCCGGTGAAGGCGTACCCGGCGCTGGTGGACGAGGGCGACACCGTCGCGGTGCGGCTCTTCGACACCGAGGCCGAGCAGCGGCAGGCGATGTGGCGGGGCACCCGGCGGCTGATCCTGCTGAACATCCCGGTCAACCCGGCGAAGTTCGCCTCGGACAAGCTGAGCAACCAGCAGAAGCTGGCGCTCTCGGCCAATCCGCACGGCTCGGTGCAGGCGCTGTTCGAGGACTGCGCCATGGCGGCGGCGGACCGGCTCATAGCCGACCACGGGGGCCCGGCCTGGGACGAGGAGTCGTACCGCAAGCTGTACGACCTGGTCCGCGCCGACCTGGTGGACACCACGGTCCGTACGGTGGGCCAGGTCCAGCAGGTCCTGGCCGCCTGGCAGGCGTGCGAGCGCCGGCTGAAGGCGACCAACAGCCTGGCGCTGATCAACAACGTCCAGGACGTACGGCAGCAGCTGGCGGCGCTGATGCCGGCGGGCTTCGTCACCCTGACGGGGCTGCGGCGGCTGCCGGACCTGATGCGCTATCTGGTCGCGGCGGACCGCCGGCTCCAGCAGATGCCCACCTCCGTCCAGCGGGACACCACCCGGATGGAGAAGGTCCAGGAGATGCGGGACGAGTACGCCTGGCTGCTGGAGCAGCTGCCGCGGGGCAGACCCGTACCGCAGGAGGTGCGGGAGATCCGCTGGATGATCGAGGAGCTGCGGGTGAGCTACTTCGCCCATGCCCTGGGCACCGCGTACCCGGTCTCCGACAAGCGGATCGTGAAGGCGATCGACGCCCTGGCGCCGTGACGGTCCTGTCACCCACCGCGAGTTCGACCAGTGGCCCCAGGCTGCTGTAGAGTCTCTTTTCGCAGCCCAACGAAGAAATTCGGACTGCGAAACCTGGTCCTGTGGAGCAGTTTGGAGTGCTCGCCACCCTGTCAAGGTGGAGGCCGCGGGTTCAAATCCCGTCAGGACCGCAGTGAAGAAGGCCCGCACCGGCGACGGCGCGGGCCTTCGCCGTGTGCGGGACGCGCGCCCGGAGCCGATCGGTACCGGCCCCGATCGGGTACGCCGTCTTGACGGGCCATCGCCGCGCCTGTACCCACTCCTTAAGGCTCGGCACGGGCCCGCGCCCCTCACCGGCGGAGGTGACGTGCATGGCGGCGGCCACTGCGAGGCGGCACGAGACAAAGGCCCTGCTGCGGGCCCATCTCTCGGCCGCGTCCGGCTATCGGTCCGGCTATCGGCATCTCACCCGGGACTGCCCGGTCTGCCATCGACTGCTGCGGCTCGCGATGGAGCCGTCCGAGAACGAGCCGGGGACGCTCCGGCCCGGACTCGTCCCCGCTCCCTCCGAAGGCCCTCCCGGGGCCCCTGTGGGGGCTTCTGACGGCCCGCCGGCCGCCGGACCCGGCGAGAGCCCGGCGGCGGCCCCGGCGGGGCGGTGCGCGGAGCCCTCGGCCGCGCCCGGGGAGACCCGGGACGAAGGTCCCGACGGAGAGTGACTTCGGCCCGGTCCCACCGGGCTCCGGAGAGGCCACACTCGATAGGGCAAGCGTTGTGCGATGTGACGGGTGTCACGGTATGGGTTTTCAAAACCCCGGCGCTTACCCATGACCTACATGCAATCAATTTAATATGTGCAATTGCACCGTTCGGTGAGACTCCCCCGGGCCCCTTTCCGTGCAGGACACACCCTTCGCCGGACTCCCGGGGACCCCCGGCCGGACCCTCGGGAACCCCCCGCCGGCCGCCCGGCGACCGCTCCCCGGGGACGCCCGGAGGCCCTCGGCGGGCACAAAAAAATCGCGCTGGACCCGGCGGAGTCCAGCGCGATCAATGACAGAGCCTGTTGGGGCAGACACCCGCCATGTCGTGCTTCGGTGGGGCACTACCGGGATGGGGGTCCCGGAATGGCCCGGTCAGCGAGGAGTTCAGCCCTCGCTGCGCTGCTGCGGGATACCGGCGAGCAGCGCCCGTACCTCAGCTTCGCGGTAACGGCGGTGTCCGCCGAGCGTACGGATCGACGTGAGCTTGCCTGCCTTCGCCCAGCGGGTGACCGTCTTCGGGTCCACGCGGAACATCGTGGCAACCTCAGCCGGGGTCAGCAGCGGCTCGGCATCAGGGGTGCGAGCGGTCATGAGCGGCCTCCTCGGGAGAACCGAACCTTCTCGGTTCTTTCCTCTAAATTCTGCACCTTGACCCACGTTGCCCGAAATGGCAGACGCAGGCCGAGTCGGTTATAGGACGAACGGCTTGTCCTCGGCACTACAACTACACCATCTGTCCAGCCACGTCGGCCAAACCGACGGAATTGCCCTCCGAGGTGTCCATCAGTGGCTGAACGTCGATGGACCATGCCATAGCGGACAGTCACGTCACAGTGACGATCAGTCACAGAGTGAGCAGGAGCCACCAGACCCCCCATTGAGCGCAATGCAAATCAATCCGCCCTTAGTTGGACGGAAGGAACCCTCCCCGGACTCCTTGTCCTATTTTGACACGAGGGTAGGCGATAGGCGCAAGAGCCCAGTTAGTGCAGTCCGTCACGCTTGAGGCAAAGGCCCGGATCGGGACCTAGGGCCTGAACGGAGGGCCTCAATCATCCACATATTCGCTCAGTTTGCGAATTGCAGGTCCTTCACGGCCCGCCAACGGCCCACAAGCCGGGCATAAGCCTCACCCGCCGCCTCCTGATCACCCTCCCGCAGCGCCGCGATCCCCTCGGCGAGATCGGCGGCCGACCGGTCGTCGGCGAGCTTGGCCTGGGGCAGGGCATGGACCAGCCCGCCGTAGTCCAGCTCGACCAGGGAGCGCGGATGGAACTCTTCCAGCCACTTCCCCACCTCCAGCAGCCCCTCGCCGAGCGCCCCCGGGCTCTCCGACTCGCGCAGCGTCCGCAGCGTCCGGGCCACCCTCCGGCGGGCCTCCACCATCGCGGTGCGATACCGGAGCACCGGGCCGCCGGGGCCCGGCGGCTCGTACTCCCGCTCGCCGTCGTCGAAGAGGACGAACCACCGCACCGGCACCTGCCAGACCGCGCTCCTGATCCAGGGGCGGGCGTCCGGATGCCGCTCGCGCCACCGCTCCCAGTCGGCGGCGGCCTGGCCCCGCACCACCGGCGGGAGCACCACGTCCAGCAGCGGGGCGGGCAGCTGCTCGGCCAGTTCCTGGAGGGCGAGCCAGCCGCGCAGCCGGGTCCCCCAGGGACAGATCCGCACCACCCCGTCGGCCTCCACGACAAAGGCGTCGCCGCTCTCGTGGACCGGCACCGGCACCGGTGGGGTGGGTACCAAATCGGCCAGTGAGCGTCGGAGTTCGTCCTGGGCGGTGGGGGCCCGGCCCTCCCGCGCATAGCGCGCCCAGCGCTCCCGCTCGGCCGGGGGGAAGGCGGCCAGGGGCTCGTACACCCGCAGATAGGCCGCATAGGGAACGAGGACCGACGACACCGCTGGCATGCGTAAATCCTTCCACGCGCTTCGCCCGCCCGGGGGTGATCCCGCGCACCGGACCCGCCAGCCGGGCAGGAAGGACATACCCTCATCCACTGTCGGACCCTCCCCACCCACAGGATGGGTCCTCGCCACTCACCGCTTCGTACCTTGGGAGTCACCACCGTGACCGATGTGACCGGAGCCTCCGCGGATGTCCTGCACACCCTCTTCCACTCGGATCAGGGCGGACATGAGCAGGTCGTCCTCTGCCAGGACCGCGCGTCCGGCCTGAAGGCAGTCATCGCGCTCCACTCCACCGCCCTGGGCCCCGCCCTCGGCGGAACCCGTTTCTACCCCTACGCCACCGAGGCCGACGCCGTCGCCGACGCGCTCAACCTCGCCCGCGGCATGTCCTACAAGAACGCCCTCGCCGGGCTCGACCACGGCGGCGGCAAGGCCGTGATCATCGGCGACCCCGAGACGCTGAAGTCCGAGGCGCTGCTGCTCGCCTACGGCCGGTTCGTGGACTCGCTCGGCGGGCGCTATGTGACCGCCTGCGACGTGGGCACCTATGTCGCCGACATGGATGTGGTCGCCCGGGAGACCCGCTGGGCCACCGGCCGCTCCCCCGAGCACGGCGGCGCCGGCGACTCCTCGGTCCTCACCGCGTACGGGGTCTTCCAGGGGATGCGCGCCTCGGCGGCGCATCTGTGGGGAAGCCCCTCGCTCGCCGGGCGCCGGGTCGGTGTCGCCGGTGTCGGCAAGGTCGGCCACCATCTGGTGCAGCACCTCGTGGAGGACGGCGCCGAGGTGATCATCACCGATGTGCGCGAGGAGTCCGTACAGCGAATTCTCGCCAAATTCCCGCATGTGACGGCGGTGCCGGACACCGAGACCCTGATCCGGGTCGAGGGGCTGGACATCTACGCCCCCTGCGCACTCGGCGGAGCGCTGAACGACGGCACCGTCCCCGCGCTCACCGCCCGGGTGGTCTGCGGCGCGGCCAACAACCAGCTCGCCCACCCCGGGGTCGAGAAGGACCTCGCCGACCGCTCGATCCTCTACGCACCCGATTACGTGGTGAACGCGGGCGGGGTCATCCAGGTCGCCGACGAGCTGCACGGCTTCGACTTCGACCGGTGCAAGGCGAAGGCGGCGCGGATCTACGACACCACGCTGGAAATATTCGCACGAGCAAAGAGTGATGGTGTTCCGCCGGCCGTGGCGGCCGACCGGATCGCCGAGCAGCGCATGGCCGACGCCCGGCTGCGCTGATCTTCCCGGGGCCTCGGCCCGCCGCTCGGGGGACGCGGACTCACCCCGGTCGGCGGGTCGAGTGCCGAGAAGAGGTTAATATCGCAGTTGACCAGCGAGGACGGGGCTCCTCGCGGGTTCTGCGAAGTGGCACGTCATGCGGGCGGCGTACCGTATGGCTGCGGAAGCAGGTACCGTTGAAGCCCTACGGGCCGGTCTCTCCGCGGAGAGTCCGTTCCGACTCATGAACGCGTGTCAAGACTCTGGGGCCGTCGAGCCCCGTCACCGAGGGGGTCGAGCCATGGGGCGCGGCCGGGCCAAGGCCAAGCAGACAAAGGTCGCCCGCCAGCTGAAGTACAACAGCGGCGGGACTGACCTGTCGCGTCTGGCCAACGAGCTGGGCGCTTCGACTTCGAGCCAGCCTCCGAACCCGGAGCCGTTCGAGGACGACGATGAGGAAGACGACCCGTACGCACGGTACGCGGACATGTACAACGACGATGACGACGACGAAGAGTCGGACGCGTCATCGCAGCGCCGCGGCGCCTGACGCCGGTCGAGACCACTGACCCGGTCCGGAGCATCCGGACCGGGTTCTGTGCTGTTCGGCTCCGGCCGGGGGTCCGGATCCCGACAGGGACCCGGACCCGCACCCGGATGCGGTCGGGCGGTCAGACCGCGTAGTCGCCCACCAGCTCGGCCCCGGTGGTCCGGTCGCCGCGCTCGGTGATCTCACCCGCGATCCAGGCGTCCACGCCCCGGTCGGCCAGCAGGGTCAGCGCCACATCGGCGGTCTCACCCGGCACCACGGCGATCATGCCCACGCCCATGTTCAGGGTCTTCTCCAGCTCCAGGCGCTCCACCCGGCCCGCCCGGCCGACCAGGTCGAACACCGCACCGGGGGCCCAGGTGGAACGGTCGACCACGGCGTGCAGCCCGTCCGGGATCACCCGGGCGAGATTGTTGGCGAGCCCGCCGCCGGTGACATGGCTGAAGGCGTGGACCTCGGTGGTCCGGGTCAGTGCGAGACAGTCCAGCGAGTAGATCCGGGTGGGTTCGAGCAGCTCCTCGCCCAGGGTCCGGCCGAACTCGGCGACCTCGGCCTCCAGCGCCATCCCGGCCCGGTCCAGCAGGACATGGCGGACCAGCGAGTACCCGTTGGAGTGAAGGCCGGAGGAGGCCATCGCGATGACCGCGTCCCCCGTACGGATGCGATCGGGTCCCAGCAGCCGGTCGGCCTCGACCACACCGGTGCCGGCGCCCGCGACATCGAAGTCGTCCTCGCCGAGGAGTCCCGGGTGCTCGGCGGTCTCGCCGCCGACCAGGGCGCAGCCGGCCAGGACACATCCCTCCGCGATGCCCTTGACGATCGCGGCGACCCGCTCCGGGTGGACCTTGCCGACGCAGATGTAGTCGGTCATGAAGAGCGGCTCGGCGCCGCAGACCACGATGTCGTCCACGACCATGCCGACCAGGTCGTGGCCGATGGTGTCGTAGACCCCGAGCCTGCGGGCCAGATCGACCTTGGTGCCGACGCCGTCGGTGGCGGAGGCGAGCAGGGGGCGCTCGTACCGCTTGAGGGCGGAGACGTCGAAGAGCCCGGCGAAGCCGCCCAGGCCGCCCAGGACCTCGGGGCGGTTGGTCCGCTTGACCCACTGCTTCATCAGCTCGACGGCGCGGTCGCCCGCCTCGATGTCCACGCCCGCTCCGGCGTAGCTGGCGGCTCCCTGATCCGGAG
The DNA here is from genome assembly GCF_040299965.1 of Streptomyces sp. NPDC000594. Taxonomy (NCBI): domain Bacteria; kingdom Bacillati; phylum Actinomycetota; class Actinomycetes; order Kitasatosporales; family Streptomycetaceae; genus Streptomyces; species Streptomyces sp. NPDC000594. Next base: position 46,162 of record NZ_JBEPCY010000044.1, read on the forward strand.
TGTGAGCGTCCGTTTGCTGGGCGAGGTCGAAGGACTCGGCAGTCATGGCAGAGAAGGCTTTCGTTCGTTCCTGCGGGGCGGGGCAGCGATGGCTACGGGCGTGGCAACAGGCGTGCTACGGGCGGCGGAGCGCGTCGGCGGCGTCGGCACCGCCCGCCAGCTCGGTTTCGAGCAGCTGCTTGCCCAGCAGCTCGGGGTCGGGCAGCTCCATCGGGTACTCACCGTCGAAGCAGGCGCGGCAGAGGTTCGGCTTGGCGATGGTGGTCGCCTCGATCATGCCGTCGATGGAGATGTACGAGAGCGAGTCCGCGCCGAGCGAGGCGCCGATCTCCTCGATGGTCATCCCGTTGGCGATCAGCTCCGCACGGGTGGCGAAGTCGATGCCGAAGAAGCACGGCCACTTGACCGGCGGCGACGAGATCCGGATGTGGACCTCGGCGGCGCCCGCCTCACGGAGCATCTTGACGAGGGCGCGCTGGGTGTTCCCGCGGACGATGGAGTCGTCCACCACGACCAGCCGCTTGCCCTGGATCACATCCCGGAGGGGGTTGAGCTTCAGCCGGATACCGAGCTGGCGGATGGTCTGGGAGGGCTGGATGAAGGTCCGCCCGACATAGGCGTTCTTGACCAGTCCGGAGCCATAGGGGATGCCGCTGGCCTCCGCGTAACCGATCGCGGCCGGGGTGCCCGACTCCGGGGTGGCTATCACCAGATCGGCGTCGGCCGGTGCTTCCTTGGCCAGTTTTCGGCCCATCTCCACACGGGAGAGATAGACGTTCCGCCCGGCGATATCGGTATCGGGGCGGGCGAGATAGACATACTCGAAGACACAGCCCTTGGGCTTCGCATCCGCGAATCGAGAGGTGCGGATGCCGTTCTCGTCTATCGCGATCAGCTCGCCCGGCTCGATCTCCCGGACGAAGGTCGCACCGCAGATGTCGAGCGCGGCGGACTCGCTCGCGACCACCCAGCCGCGGTCGAGCCGGCCGAGGACCAGCGGGCGGATGCCCTGCGGGTCACGGGCCGCGTAGAGGGTGGACTCGTTCATGAAGACGAGCGAGAAGGCACCGCGCACCTCGGGAAGGACCCGGGTGGCGGCGGCCTCGATGGAGAGGGGGTTGCCCTCGTCGTCGACCTGGCCCGCGAGGAGCGCGGTGACCAGATCGGTGTCATTGGTGGCCGCGACCTGCGTGGCCCGCCCGTCCCGGCGGGGCAGATCGGCGACCATCTCGGCGAGCTGGGCGGTATTGACCAGATTGCCGTTGTGACCGAGGGCGATGGAGCCGTTCGCCGTGGCCCGGAAGGTCGGTTGGGCGTTCTCCCACACGGAGGCCCCGGTGGTGGAGTAACGCGCGTGGCCCACCGCGATATGACCGCGGAGTGAGCCGAGAGAGGTTTCGTCGAAGACCTGGGAGACCAGGCCCATGTCCTTGAAGACGAGGATCTGGGAGCCGTTGCTGACCGCGATTCCCGCAGATTCCTGGCCCCGATGCTGGAGGGCGTAGAGCCCGAAGTACGTGAGCTTTGCGACCTCTTCACCCGGAGCCCAGACACCGAAGACGCCGCAGGCGTCCTGGGGGCCCTTCTCTCCAGGGAGCAGATCGTGATTGAGTCGACCGTCACCACGTGGCACGGGACCGAGTGTAGGCGAGTCCGGACACTGGTCCGAACCGGGGAGGGGTCTCCCGGCGATCCGGCTCCCCGGCCGGACCCCCCGGCCGACCGGCGCGGACGGGCCCGGACCGGCGCCGGTCAGCGCTTCGGGGTGGGCTCCGGGACGGCATGGAGGCCCTGGTTCGCGGGGCCGGTGAGGGCGAGCCCGCCGTCGCGCAGGACATAGCCCACCGTGCCGTCGAGGACCTTGCGGAGATGGGCCTCGACCTGTTCGGCGGGGCCGGTGCAGAGCCTGCGGGTGGCGGCGAGCCGCCCCAGCTCGATCGTGCTGTCGGTGACCTTGGCACGGCCCCGGAAGGTATTGCAGCCGAGGCTTCCGCTGACGGTGCCGTCCGGGGCGATGACCAGCCGGGCCACCTGCTCCGTACCGGCGGGCATCGACTCGGCGACATCCCCGGTGAGCAGGGAGTTCACCATCCAGGTGGTACCGGTCAGCGGGACGGGCTTGGTGGCGCTCAGGGCTATGGAGTCGCCGCCGGAGGCCTTGAGGGTGAGCCGGTCGCCGTCGAGGGCGGCCTTCAGCTCACCGGTGAGGGCGGCGTCCAGGGTGCGCTCGAAGGCCCCGGGCCCGTCGGTACAGGCCACCGTGGTCCGCTCGGCGGGCTGGACGGTGAGGGTGGTGCCCGTGAGGTCGGCGGCGGCGCTGAAGCGGTTGCAGCCGCTGTGGCCCTGGACCCGGCCCTTCTTGGTGATCTCCAGATAGGCACCGGCGGGCGCGGCGGACTTCCGTCCGTCGGCGGTGACGCTGTCGACGGTCCAGCGGACCCCGGTCAGGGGCAGATCGGGTGGGGCCACGGAGCCGGAGTCCTTCCCGGCGTCCTTTCCGGAACCGGAGCCGGAGCCGGAGCCGCGGTCGCTGTCGCCACCGGCTCCGTTCTCGGTGCCGCAGGCGGCGAGGGCGAGCAGGGCCAGGGCGGTGAGGGTGGCACTCAGGTGACGGCGCATGCTCCTGGGACGGAGACGATGGCGTTCCGGTTCCGCGCCGCCCCGGGTGCCGGGCCGGGGCCCGGGGACCGGAGCCGGGGGTTCCAGCGCCGGGGGCCCGGGTCCCGGAGGGCCGGAGGGTCCGGTCCTGGAGGTCAGCCGAGGACCGGCAGCAGCTGTGAGAGATCCGCGCGCTCACCGCTCGCGGAGACCCGCGCCGCCCCGAGGGCCGTGGCCCAGTCGGTCCGCCCGGTGGCCAGCCGTACCCAGGTCAGCGGGTCCGTCTCCACCACATTCGGCGGGGTGCCCCGGGTGTGGCGGGGCCCCTCCCCGCACTGCACCACCGCGAACGGCGGGATCCGTACCTCCACCGCACCGCCCGGGGCCTTCGCCGCCAGGGCGTCGGCGAGCATCCGGGTCGCGGCGGCGAGCGCCTGACGGTCGTACGGGATCTCCAGCCCGGTCGCGTCGTTGAGGTCGTCGGTGTGGACGACGGCCTCCACACAGCGGGTCACCAGGAGATCCACCAGCCGCATGGGCGCCGGCCGGGTCGCCACCGGCCGGTCCCCGGCGGGTACCTGGGCCAGCGCCTCCTCGAAGCGCTCCACGGCGCGGCCGAAGGCGCCGATCACATCCTCCCCCGCCGCCGCCACGGCCTCGCCCGCCACGACCCCGGGGAGCGAGCCGCTGTACGAGAAGCTGCTGTACGAGGAGTTGCTGTACGGGGAGTTGCTGTACGGGGGCCACTCGGCCAGGGTCAGCTCGGCCCTCGGCGGCTCGGGCAGGGTCAGCTCATGGGCCAGGGAGCCCAGGCGCAGCGAGAGATGGGCGACCAGGTCGGATACGGTCCGGCCGGCCGACCGGGTGGGCCGGGCGAGCCGGTCGGCGTCGAGGGCGGCGATCCCCGTCCGCAGCGCGGTGGTCTGCGCGAGCAGCGCGCCACGGGTCCTCGCGAGGTCATAGCTACGGGCGCGTCGCCTGTCCACTGGCATGGCGAAGAGCTTAGGTCGTGACGGCGGACGGAGTGTCGGCCGCCCCGGTCACGGCCTCGGCGGACGAGCGCTCCTGGCCCGCGGACGAGTCCACGGTGAAGATCTCCTTGCCCGCCGGGACCCCGACCCCGCGCCAGTGGAAGGGGATCCCCCGCGCCGTGTCCAGGTCGAGCCCGTCCATCAGATGGAAGTGGACATGCGGCTCGGTGGAGTTGCCCGAGTTGCCGCAGCGGGCGATCGGCTGCCCCGCCCGTACCCGGTCACCCGGCCGGACGGTCACCGAGCCGCGCTGGACATGGGCGTACAGCGCGTACGTACCGTCCCCGAGGTCGAGCACCACCCGGTTGCCGATGATCCGGGACGGGCCCACCAGCTCCCGGACCGTGCCCTCCAGCAGCATCAGATAGAGCAGGGAGAGCAGGGAGGTACGGCTGAGGTGGTCGCGCTGCCGGTCGTGGACCTCGACGACGGTGGCGTCGGCCACCGCGTACAGCGGCTGTCCGAAGGCGGGGAAGCTCTCGTTGCGCCGGACCACCGGCCAGAACAGGGAGAACCCGGGGCGCCCGCCACCGCCGCCCGGTCCGGGCACCGGCTCCGGCTCGGCGGTGAGGTCGATGGCATAGGTCTGCCCATAGGCGTGGAGGCCATGGCTGGGCACCTTGTCCGCCGGGCTGTTCGTCGCCGACCAGCGGCCCCGTACCGGCGCCTCGGTCTCCACCGCGGGGGGCACTCCCCCTGGCTCCCCCGGGGGCACCGCCACCCGGGCACGGTGCTCCCGGTCGCCCCGCCGGCTCAGGGCGAGCATCGCGCCCATCATCACCACCCAGGGAGCCGCCACCAGCCACCAGCTGACGGGCAGGGGGGTGAGGACGAGACAGAGGAACAGGACGACGAAGAGCCTGCCGGCGAACCGGAGCAGGACCATCAACAGCTTTCCGGTCGGTACGGACATGTCGTCTCCCCCAAGATGTGCGTGTTTCCGTGGATCCATCCGGTCCTCGGACCGGGAGGCCCGTCTATCGGACCGGGAAGCCCGTCTAGACGGGCCGGGCGGCCGTGAGGACCACCAGCAGCGGCACCACCCGGGCCGGGGGCACCTGGTACCGGCCGCGCCCGGCGGCCTGAAGCCAGCCCGTGCCGGTCAGCAGCCGCAGATGGTGGTAGATCTGGCCGGTGGTGCCCAGACCGTCCAGCTCGGCCAGCTCGGCGGCGGAGCTCCGGCCGCCGAGGATCTCGCGCAGCAGCCGCAGCCGTACGGGATAGCCGAGCGCGGCGAAGGAGTCCGCCGCCTCCGTCCAGTCCTGGTCGAGCACCTCGCCGGTCAGGGCGCCGTACTGCCACTCGTACCGCTCATCGGTCGGCAGCCGGACGGCGCCGGTGAAGACCACCCCGCCGTCCTCCCCCGCCGGGCCGGTGTCGGTCAGCCGCTCCTTGAACGCCTCCAGCGCCCAGAAGTCGCCACCGACGGGCTCGGGGGTGTCCGTGCGCCGCCCCTCCAGTGCCGCGATGCGGCGCTCCAGTGCGGCGACCCGCTCCTCCAGCTCCATGATGCTGAATATACGTAATTACGTAATCACACGCAAGGAGCCGTCCCGGGGACCGCGAAAAGCCCCCGCCCCAGAGAACGGGACAGGCCCCCACCCCGGGAGAACCGGGAAGCGGGGGCCTGTCGCGACTGCGGGAACTACGCGAGCAGCGCCGGGATCGTCTCCTCGTGCGCGGTGCGCAGCTCGTCCAGGGGGAGCGTGAACGCGCCCTGGATGTCGACCGTGTCACCGTCCACGACACCGATCCGGGTCGCGGGCAGCCCACGCGCGCCGCACATGTCCGTGAAGCGCAGCTCCTCGCTGCGCGGCACCGACACGATGGCGCGGCCCGCCGACTCCGAGAAGAGGAAGGTGAAGGGGGTCAGCCCGTCCGGCACCACCAGACGCGCGCCCTTGCCGCCGCGCAGCGCCGACTCCACCACCGCCTGGATCAGACCGCCGTCGGACAGGTCGTGGGCGGCGTCGATCATGCCGTCGCGGGAGGCCGAGATCAGGATCTCGCCCAGCAGCTTCTCCCGGTCCAGGTCGACCGCCGGCGGCAGCCCGCCGAGGTGGTCGTGGATCACCTGGGACCAGGCCGAGCCGCCGAACTCCTCGCGGGTGTCGCCGAGGAGATAGAGCAGCTGCCCCTCCTCGCCGAAGCCGATCGGGGTACGGCGGGTCACATCGTCGATCACACCGAGGACCGCGACCACGGGCGTCGGGTGGATCGCGATGTCACCGGTCTGGTTGTAGAGCGACACATTGCCGCCGGTGACCGGGGTGCCCAGGGTCAGACAGCCGTCGGCGAGACCGCGGGTGGCCTCGGCGAACTGCCACATGACGCCCGGGTCCTCGGGCGAACCGAAGTTCAGGCAGTTGGAGATGGCCAGCGGCCGGGCACCGGAGGCGGCGACATTGCGGTACGCCTCCGCCAGCGCCAGCTGGGTGCCGGTGTAGGGGTCGAGCTTCGCGTACCGGCCGTTGCCGTCGGTGGCCATGGCCACACCGAGGTTGGTCGTCGCGTCGATACGGATCATGCCCGCGTCCTCGGGCTGCGCCAGCACGGTGTTGCCCTGGACGAAACGGTCGTACTGGTCCGTGATCCATGCCTTGGACGCCTGGTTGGGCGAGGCCACGACCTTCAGGACCTGCGCCCGCAGCTCCTCGGCGGTCTCCGGGCGGGGCAGCAGCCCCGCGTCGTCGGCCTGGAGGGCGTCCTGCCACGCGGGGCGGGCGTACGGGCGCTCGTACACGGGACCCTCATGGGCGACGGTCCGCGGCGGTACGTCCACGATCTGCTCGCCGTGCCAGAAGATCTCCAGCCGGTCGCCGTCGGTCACCTCACCGATGACGGTGGCGATGACGTCCCACTTCTCGCAGATCTCCAGGAAGCGGGCGACCTTGTCGGGCTCGACGATCGCGCACATGCGCTCCTGCGACTCGCTCATGAGGATTTCCTCGGGCGAGAGGGTCGCGTCGCGCAGCGGCACGGTGTCCAGCTCCACGCGCATACCGCCGGAGCCGGCGCTCGCCAGCTCGGAGGTGGCGCAGGAGAGCCCGGCGCCGCCGAGGTCCTGGATCCCCGCGACCAGCTTCTCCGCGAAGATCTCCAGGGTGCACTCGATGAGGAGCTTCTCCTGGAAGGGGTCGCCGACCTGGACGGCGGGGCGCTTGGCCGGGCCGGTGCTGTCGAAGGTCTCGGAGGCGAGGACGGAGACCCCGCCGATGCCGTCGCCGCCGGTGCGGGCACCGTAGAGGATGACCTTGTTGCCGACGCCGGACGCCTGGGCGAGATGGATGTCCTCGTGCCGCATCACCCCGATGCAGCCCGCGTTGACCAGCGGGTTGCCCTGGTAGCAGGGGTCGAAGACGGCCTCGCCGCCGATATTGGGCAGCCCGAGGCAGTTACCGTAGCCGCCGATGCCCGCGACCACACCGGGCAGCACCCGCTTGGTGTCGGGGTGGTCGGCGGCGCCAAAGCGCAGCGGGTCGACCACGGCGACCGGGCGGGCGCCCATGGCCAGGATGTCGCGGACGATGCCGCCGATGCCGGTGGCCGCGCCCTGGTAGGGCTCGATGTACGAGGGGTGGTTGTGCGACTCCACCTTGAAGGTGACCGCGTACCCCTGGCCGACGTCCACGACCCCGGCGTTCTCGCCGATGCCGACGAGCAGGGCGTCGTTCTCGGGGGCCTTCTCGCCGAACTGCCGCAGATGGACCTTGCTCGACTTGTACGAGCAGTGCTCGGACCACATGACCGAGTACATCGCCAGCTCGGCGCCGGTGGGACGGCGGTCCAGGATCTCCCGGATGCGCTCGTACTCGTCCTGCTTCAGACCGAGTTCGGCCCAGGGCTGCTCGGCCTCCGGGGTGCCGGTGGCGTGCTTGACGGTGTCCAGCGTCATGAGGTGACCAACTTCTTGATGACCGAGGTGAAGAAGGCGAGACCGTCGGTGCGGCCGGTGCCGATCAGCGGCTCCACGGCGTGCTCCGGGTGCGGCATCAGGCCGACGACATTGCCCTCGGCGTTGGTGATGCCCGCGATGTCCCGCAGCGAGCCGTTCGGGTTGGACCCCAGATAGCGGAAGGCGACCCGCCCCTCCGCCTCCAGCTCGTCCAGGACCCGCTCGTCGGCCACATAGCGGCCGTCGATGTTCTTCAGCGGGACGGAGATTTCCTGGCCCTGCTCGTAATCGGAGGTCCAGGCGGTCCCGGCATTCTCCACCCGCAGCCGCTGGTCGCGGCAGATGAAGTGGAGGTGGTTGTTGCGGAGCATGGCACCGGGCAGCAGATGCGACTCGGTGAGGATCTGGAAGCCATTGCAGATGCCGAGCACCGGCAGGCCGGCCCTGGCCTGGTCGATGATGGTCTCCATGACCGGCGAGAACCGGGAAATGGCCCCGGCCCGCAGATAGTCGCCGTAGGAGAAGCCTCCGGCCAGCACCACGGCGTCGACCTGCTTGAGGTCCTTGTCACGGTGCCAGAGGGAGACCGGCTCGGCCCCTGCGAGCCGTACGGCCCGCAGGCTGTCCTGGTCGTCCAGGGTCCCGGGGAAGGTGACGACCCCGATCCGGGTGTTGCCGCCGACCACAGAGGGTGACGGGGTGGCGGTCACGACTCGACCTTGACGACGAAGTCCTCGATGACGGTGTTGGCGAGGAACGTTTCGGCCATCTCATGGATGCGGGCGAGGGCGGCGTCGTCCACCGGCCCCTCCACCTCCAGCTCGAAACGCTTTCCCTGACGAACGTCCGCGATACCGTCGAATCCGAGGCGGGGCAGTGCGCGCTGCACCGCCTGTCCCTGCGGGTCGAGGATCTCGGGCTTGAGCATGACGTCGACTACGACGCGTGCCACGGGCACTCCCGGTGATGTGTTGCGAGGGCGGTCCGCTCAGCGTACCCGTCCGAGAAATCTACTCGCGTAGATATGGGTGGATATCGGAGCCGGTCATGAAGGAACACGGACGGGGCAACGGAGCGCGGAAATCCGGAAGAAAATTCCAGTCCGCATTGATCGGACACGCGCAGACAATTGGGTGGGCTTCACAATGTACGCCCGCTCGCGTACAAAGGAATACAGGGAACAGCACCAAAAAACCCTCGACAGCCGGAATGCCGGTATCCCAGCATGTCAGCACGGGCGAGCAGCCGACGGAGAGCCGTCAGGTGATCACGAGCGCCCGGGTGGACCGGCGGGGTACCGCGGGAAAGGACCGATATCCGTGGCACAGCGAGTCGTGGTCACGCTCTCCGACGACATCGACGGAGGAGAGGCAGCGGAAACGGTCAGGTTCGGCCTGGACGGGAAGACGTACGAGATCGACCTCAATCCCGCCAATGCCAAGAAACTGCGCAAGGCTCTCGCCCCCTACCTGGCGGCCGGGCGGAAGCAGTCCGGCGCGCGCGGGCGACCGGGGCCGCGTGCGGTCGCGTACACCCACACCGCGCTGGAGCCCGCGCCCGCGGCGGTCCGGGCCTGGGCGCAGTCCAACAAGATGGACGTGCCGGCCCGGGGGCGGATCCCCAAGGCGGTCTACGAGGCCTTCCGCAAGGCGGGTTGAGCCCCGCCCGGGGCCCGTGCGGCCCCGGTCCGATCTTGAGTTGCGCCGCACCCCCCACCGTGGGCTAAAGTATGGATCACGCCGAGGGGGAAACACCCGAAAGGGAAAGAACCTCAGCAGCGTGCGGGTGTAGTTCAGTAGCAGAACATCCCCCTTCCAGGGGGAAGGCGCAGTGTGCAATTCCTGTCACCCGCTCTGACCGATCTCTTACCGACCACGCGAGTGGATCAGGTAGAGTGGTGGTCGCACCGCCCAGTGAGAGCTGGCGCGGGAGCAGTGCGGACGTAGCTCAGTTGGTAGAGCGCAACCTTGCCAAGGTTGAGGTCGCCAGTTCGAACCTGGTCGTCCGCTCAGGGTGAAGACCCGGTTCCGATCTTCGGAACCGGGTCTTTTTCGTTGCCTTCACTCCAGCTTCGTCAGGGGCGCCTTGTCAGGGGCACGCTAAAACCCATGACATTTGTCATGAACAGCCATGACAGCACGCACTGCCCCGGCCCTCCGCACGGCGGGAGGCTGAGGACATGACCACAGACCAGTACGTGATCACGGTGGACGAGCTGCGGCGGAGGTACGCGGGCGGCTACGAGGCCGTGAGCGGCATCAGCTTCGAGGTGGCGCGCGGCGAGATCTTCGCCCTGCTCGGCACCAATGGCGCGGGCAAGACCTCCACCGTGGAACTGCTGGAGGGGCTGGCCGCCCCCGCGAGCGGCACCGTCCGGGTGCTCGGCCATGACCCGTACCGCGAACGGGACGCCGTCCGCCACCGGGTCGGGGTGATGCTCCAGGAAGGCGGCTTCCCCTCCGATCTGACCGTCGCCGAGACCGCCCGGATGTGGTCCGGCTGCACCAGCGGGGCCCGGCCCGTCCCCGAGGCGCTGGACCTGGTCGGCCTCGGCCATCGCGCCAAGGTCCGCGTCAAGCAGCTCTCCGGCGGCGAACGGCGGCGGCTGGACCTGGCACTGGCCCTCCTCGGCCGCCCCGAGGTGCTCTTCCTCGACGAGCCGACCACCGGACTCGACGCCGAAGGCCGCCGCGACACCTGGGACTTGGTCCGGGCGCTGCGCGACACCGGCACCACCGTGCTGCTCACCACCCACTATCTGGAGGAGGCGGAGGCGCTGGCGGACCGGCTGGCGATCATGCACCGGGGCCGGATCGTGACGGGGGGCACCCCCGCCGAGGTCACCGCGGAGCGGCCCGCCCGGATCCGGTTCGAGCTGCCCGAGGGGGTGGCACCGGCCCGGCTGCCGCTCTCCCTGCGGGCCGCCGCCGAGGGACAGCGGATCTCGATCCGCACCCATGACCTCCAGGGCTCGCTCGGCGAACTCCTGCGGTGGGCGGCGGAGACGAACGTACGGCTGAAGGGGCTCGACGCGCGGTCGGCCTCGCTCGAAGAAGCCTTCCTGGAGATCGCGCAGACGGACATGGCGGGTGTGTGAGATGACACGGAACAGCACGATCGCGGGGCCGACAGCCGCCCCCCAGGGCCCCGGCTCCACCGCCCGCAGGACCACCGCCACGGGCCGGCTCGCCGCACTCGGCCGCGCCGAGCTGACCCTGCTGGTCCGCAATCGCTCCGCCCTCTTCGTCGCCCTGCTGATGCCGCTGATCATGATGATGGCGATCCAGGGCTCGATGGAGCGGATCGACGAGGCGGAGGCCGGGATGAGCATCGCCGAGGCCTCCCTCACCGGCGGGATCGGCATGATCCTGATCCTGGTCGTCCATATGAACCTGGTCTCCGCCTATGTCGCCCGCCGGGAGGACCTGGTCCTCAAGCGGCTGCGCACCGGCGAGGTCTCGGACACCGAGGTGCTGACCGGGACCGCGCTGCCCGCCGTCGGCATCGCACTGACCCAGTGCGTGCTGCTGGTGGCCGCCGGGGTCGTCCTCATGGATGTCGGCGCCCCCGACCGGCCCGAACTGCTGGCCGCCGGGATCGTGCTCGGGGTGCTGGTCTGCGTCGCGCTGGCCGCCGTCATCTCCTCCTTCACCCGGACCGTGGAGAGCGCCCAGCTCACCACCATGCCGATGTTCCTGCTCTCCCTCGGCGGCTCGGGGCTGCTCGTCCCCCTGACGGTGATGCCCGAGGGCATGGCCCGGATCTGCGAACTCCTCCCGCTCACCGGAGTGATGACCCTGGTACGGGCCGGCTGGCTCGGCGGGGTCGAGGGCCGCGAGCTGACCGTCGCCCTGGTCGGTGCCTTGGTCTGGGCCGCGGTGTCGGTGTTTGCTGTTCAGCGGTGGTTCCGCTGGGAGCCCCGGCGCTGAGTCACCAGGGACCGGCGGACCGAGGAGGAGTGGGGTAGAGCTGTGCGGGGTGTACGGGTGAAGAGCTGGGGCGGACGCTGGCGCGGGCGCAGCGGGCTGGCCAAGGTCGATCTCTACACCCGTGGCACGATCTATGTCCTTGTCTGGACCGGGTCGCTGACCGCGGCGGCCCTGATGTTCTCCCCGGATGTCCAGGCCGCGGCCGCCTGGCCGCTGATCGCGCTGGGGGTGGCGCTCGCACTGGGCGAGGGGTTCCTCTGCGCCCGGCTGGCCCGGCGGGCCATGGACGCCTATCTGGGCATCGGCCGGGTGCCCCGGCCCCTGCTGTGGTGGTCGGCGGGGGCGGCCGGCGCGCTGCTCGTCTTCCAGTGCGCCCTGGCGATGGCGGCGGGGATGCCCGGGATCCTCGCCACGCTGCCGATGCTGCTGTCGGTGACGGTGCTGCCGGTCACCGCCGTCCTCGCGCTGCTGGTACGGAACCGGAACACCGCCCTCTGCCATCTGGCGCTGCTGCCCGCCGTCTACGGTCTGGTCTCGCTGACCCCGATGTCGGCGGGGGACCGGCTCTTCACGGCCGTCTTCATCACCGTGGTCAGCGGCTGGATGGCGGCCACCGGACGGGTCTCGATGTGGATGCTCGCGGTGATGTGGGAGCTGCGCGAGGCGCGTGATGTGCAGGCGCGGCTGGCGGTCGCGGAGGAGCGGCTGCGGTTCGGGCGGGATCTCCACGATGTGCTGGGGCGGAATCTCGCGGTGGTCGCGCTCAAGAGCGAACTCGCGGTACGGCTGGCCCGGCGCGGGCGGCCGGAGGCGGTGGACCAGATGCTGGAGGTCCAGCGGATCGCCCAGGATTCCCAGCGTGAGGTGCGCGAGGTGGTACGGGGGTACCGCGAGGCGGATCTGCGGATCGAGCTGGAGGGGGCCCGGGGGGTCCTGGAGGCGGCGGGGATCACCTGCACCGTGGTGGTGGGCGAGGTCGAGCTGCCGGGCGATGTCCAGTCGGCGCTGGGGTGGGTGGTCCGGGAGGCAGCCACGAATGTGCTGCGGCACGGGGACGCGCGGCGGTGCACCATCTCGGTCGGTGAGCTGGCGGGCTCGGCGCGGCTGGTCGTGGAGAACGACGGGGCGGGGGCGGCGGACGAGGGCTCCGGCACGGGCTCAGGGGCGGACCGGGGGCGTCCGGGGAGCGGGCTCGCGGGGCTGCGGGAGCGGCTGTCGGCGGTGGGCGGCGAACTGGAGGCGGGGCCGGGGCGGGACGGACGCTTCCGGCTGAGCGCGCGGGTGCCGCTGGGGGCCGTCGTGCCGTTGGGCCGGGAGCCCGGGGCCTCAGGTGTCCCCGGGGCGGCCCCGGGTGGCGGCTCCTCCCGTACGGCCGATGGCACACCTCGTACCGCGGGCACACCACCTCGTACCGGGGGCACAGGTCGTACCGTGGACGCGGCTCGTACCGGGGGCACGCCTCGTACCGTGGACGCACCCGGCGCCACGGCGGGGAGCCGGCCGGATTCCGGGAGCGCCGCATGACGAACGTACGACTGCTGCTCGCCGACGACGAGCATCTGATCCGGGGCGCGCTGGCCGCGCTGCTCTCCCTGGAGGACGATCTGGAGGTCGTCGCCGAGGCGGCGTCCGGCACCGAGGCGCTGGCGATGGCCCGGGCCCACCGCCCCGATGTCGCGGTCCTCGATCTCCAGATGCCGGGCGCGGACGGTGTGAGTGTCGCCACATCGATCCGGGCCGAACTCCCCCACTGCCGCACGATGATCGTCACCAGCCATGGCATGCCGGGGCATCTGAAGCGGGCACTGGAGGCGGGTGTGCGGGGGTTTGTCCCCAAAACTCTGAGCGCCCAGCGGCTCGCCGAGATCATCCGGACCGTCCATGCGGGAAACCGCTATGTGGACCCGGAGTTGGCGGCCGACGCGATCTCCGCCGGGGACTCCCCGCTGACCGCCCGGGAGGCCGAGGTCCTGGCGTACGCGGCGGACGGGGCGCCCATCGCGGAGATCGCCGGGCGGGCCTCGCTGTCGCAGGGGACCGTACGGAACTATCTCTCGTCGGCCGTCTCGAAGCTGGGCGCCGAGAACCGGCACTCCGCGGTGCGCCTCGCCCGCGATCGGGGTTGGGTATAGTGGTCAGCGCGCCACGGCGCATGCGGACGTAGCTCAGTTGGTAGAGCGCAACCTTGCCAAGGTTGAGGTCGCCAGTTCGAACCTGGTCGTCCGCTCAGGGGAAAGGCCCGGTTCCGGTCATCGGAACCGGGCCTTTCGCATGCCCGCCGGGGCACCCGGGTGCCCCCGGGGTGTCCGGAGCACCCGGGTGCTCCGGAC
>NZ_JBEPCY010000045.1:0-58767 GCF_040299965.1 Streptomyces sp. NPDC000594
AGCTAAGCCTTTCAGCGCCGATGGTACTGCAGGGGGGACCCTGTGGGAGAGTAGGACGCCGCCGAACAAATTTTGGGCCCCGGCCCCGATACCCTTTGATGGGTGTCGGGGCCGGGGCTATTTTGCGTTCCAGACCTTTTGACGAACGCACCGAACCGACCTCGACCCGACCGGGGGAGGGGCCTGACCCGAACCAGGGCGCCGGCCGCAGAGGTCGCAGCCTGCGTGCCGCAGGTTCTCGGGCTCTCGGGCTCTCAGCGGGGCAGGGGCTCCGCCCAGCGGGCGCGGGCCTGCTCGGGCGAGCGGAGCAGGGCGAGGGTCGGCAGTCCGTGGTCATGGCCCGAGGCCAGCAGCTCGGGGAGACGGGGGAGCGGGGCGACCGCCGCGATGTCCTCCAGGACGAGGCTCATTGGTGGGTCGAGCCGGCCGGCGGATGACCGTGCGGCCATGCGGCGGCCGTGCTCGACCACGTCTGCTGCCAGTGCCGTGAGCAGTGGCATCGCTCCTGGGTGGGACCGGGGGTCCTCGATGGACTCGCCCACCAGGTAAAGAGTTCCCCCCTCGTCCGCAAAAGAATCCAATGTGAGCGCATCAGTTCGGTTATGGGTGCATGCCTGACGGATATGGACCGACGACAGCGCGGCGAACGCCCTGGCCACCAACTGCTGGGCGACCTCACGGCGTTCGGGATGCGCGGTCAGCGCGGCCTCCAGAAGCCCGGCGAGTCCGCTCGCGGCCTTGGGGTTCGTCCGCAGCACACGGACGGCGTCCTGGGCGCCGCCGCCCTGGGCCCAGCGGTGGACCTGCTTGAAGGGGCGGCCGTCGAGCGCGGCGGCATGCAGCCAGCAGCGCAGCAGGGTCTCGGCGTTGTCGGCCATCGCCGCGTCCAGCAGGGCGCGCGGGCGGACGGGGGCGAGCAGGGCGGCGGCCCGTACCGCGGCGGTGTCGGCGTTCTCGCAGCCCGCCGTGGGGGACCAGTGGAGACGGTGGGGGGTGTCGCAGAGGTGGCCCGGGTCATAGACGAGGACGGGGCCGAGCTTGGCCCGGGCGTCCTTGGTCTCGGCCCAGACGGACGGGTCGGAGGTGATGACGAGCGCCGGTCCGGCCGCGTCCAGCAGGGCCGCCACGGCCGCGGCCCGGCGGATGCCGCCGGGCCCGTACACCACCCGGTGGGGAGAGTGCGGCGGGGCGGGCGGCGACGGTGGTACCGGTGGTACGAGGGGGCCCGGGGTCCCGGCCGTCGGGTACGGGACCGGTGGTGCGGGCTCCGGCTCCGGTCGCTGCCGGGGCGGCGCCGGGGGAGGTGTCCGCGGGCCGGGGTACGGCTGCCGGGGAGCCTCCTTGACCAGCGGCGGGACCGGCCGGCCGGGCGGTGGCTCGTACCCGCGGTCGCCGGGGTCGTACTCCTGGCGGGGCACGGGGGCCGGGTGGCGGTTGGCCCGTACCGCCTTCCAGCGGGCCAGGGTGCCCAGCACGAAGATGGCGAGGACCCCCAGAAGCATCAGCTCGCCGATGGCGAGGCCCCAGAACAGCCCGTACCCGGAGAGTGCTCCCTCGGGGGCCGAGGGCCAGGCGGCGGCCAGATCCTGGGGCTCGGTGATCAGTGAGCGGAGCGCGGGAGGGGCGTCGAGGAAGGTGACACCGTCCGGCCAGGAGCCATGGCTGAGGAGTGCGGCGAGCCCGGTGGCCGTCCAGGTGACCAGCAGGGAGCAGACGCCGAGTACGAGAACGCCCAGCAGCAGTCCGTCCGGGACGCCCCCGGTCCCGTCCTGGCCGGGGCGGGGGTGCCGGGGGTGCCGCTGGTCGCGCATCTCAGGCCACCGTGGACTCGGAGGACGGGGACGGGTCGGGGGATCCGTACTGGTGGCGCTCGATCAGGGCGGCGCGTTGCTCGGCCTCCCACTCGGCGGCCTGTAGCTCCTCGGAGAGGGTCGGTCCGGCGGGTACGGAGGACTCGGTCATGGCGCGGTCGGTGAAGACCAGGGGCCGTTCCGCCTCGGTGATCAGATGCTTGACCACCTGCACATTGCCGTTGACGTCCCAGACGGCGATGCCGGGGGTCAGGGTGGGGATGATCTCGACGGCCCAGCGGGGGAGGCCCAGGACCTGGCCGGTGGCGCGGGCCTCGTCGGCCTTCTGGGCGTAGATGGTCCGGGTGGACGCCATCTTGAGGATGGCGGCGGCCTCCTTGGCGGCGGCGCCGTCGACCACATCGGAGAGATGGTGGACGACGGCCACGAAGGAGAGGCCGAGCCGGCGGCCGAACTTCAGCAGCCGCTGGAAGAGCTGGGCGACGAAGGGGGAGTTGATGATGTGCCAGGCCTCTTCGACCAGGAAGATGCGCTTCTTCCGGTCGGGCCTGATCCAGGTGTGCTCCAGCCAGACGCCGACGATCGCCATCAGGATCGGCATGGCGATCGAGTTGCGGTCGATATGGGAGAGGTCGAAGACGATCAGGGGGGCGTCGAGGTCGATGCCGACGCTGGTGGGGCCGTCGAACATGCCGCGCAGATCGCCGTCGACCAGGCGGTCGAGGACCAGGGCGACATCGAGACCCCAGGCCCGTACATCGTCTATGTCGACATTCATGGCCTCCGCGGACTCGGCCTCGGGGTGGCGGAGCTGTTCCACGATGTCGGTGAGGACGGGCTGGCGGTTGGTGATGGTCTCGTTGACATAGGCGTGGGCGACCTTGAGGGCGAAGCCGGCGCGTTCGTCCAGGCCGTGGCCCATCGCCACCTCGATGATGGTGCGCAGCAGCGCCAGCTGGCCGGTGGAGGTGATCGACGGGTCGAGGGGGTTGAGCCGGATGCCGCCGTCGAGGGCGGTCATGGGGTCCAGGCGGATGGGGGTTATCCCCAGCTGTTGCGCGATCAGGTTCCATTCGCCGACGCCGTCCTCGCCCTGGGCGTCGAGGACGACGACCTGGCGGTCGCGGAACCGCAGCTGGCGCAGGACATAGGTCTTCTCCAGCGCCGATTTGCCGTTTCCGGACTCGCCGAGGACGAGCCAGTGGGGGGCCGGCAGCTGCTGACCGTACAGCTGGAAGGGGTCGTAGATGTACCCCTTGCCGCTGTAGACCTCACGCCCGATGATCACTCCGGAGTCGCCGAGGCCGGGGGCGGCGGTGGGCAGATAGACGGCCTGGGCCTGTCCGGTGGAGGTGCGTACGGGCAGCCGGCCCGTCTCCACCTTGCCGAAGACGAAGGAGGTGAAGGCCTCGGTGGCGGCGGACAGCGGATCACGCATGAGGATCAAGGCCCCTAACGGCGGATGCCGGTCGCGAACGGCAAGGTGTTCACAAAGGCCCGGTGGTGCTCGCGGTCGCACCACTCCAGCTTGAGATACGACTTCCCGGCCGAGGCCCGGATCGTCCGCTTGTCCCGGGCCAGGGCCTCGGGTGAACGCGACGACACCGTGATGTACCCGACGAGGTTGACCCCCGCGGCACCGCTGGCGAGATCTTCACCCCGCTGGTCGAGCCGGCCGTGGGCGGCGACGTCGCGGGGGTCGACGGTGCGGTTCATCTTGGCGGCGCGGCTGGCGTCGGCGGCGTCGTTGGTCTTCTCGGTGAGCATCCGCTCGATGGCGACCTCGGTGGGTTCGAGGTCCATGGTGACGGCGACGGTACGGATGACATCGGGGGTGTGGACGAGGAGGGGGGCGAGGAAGTTGACGCCGACGGGGGTCATCGGCCACTCCTTGACCCAGGCGGTGGCGTGGCACCAGGGGGCGCGGGTGGAGGACTCGCGGGTCTTGGCCTGGAGGTAGGTGGGCTCCATGGCGTCCAGCTCGGCGGGCCAGGCGTTGCGCTTGGTCATGGCCTGGATGTGGTCGATGGGGTGGTCCGGGTCGTACATGGAGTGCACGAGGGAGGCGAGCCGGCTCTGGCCGAGCGGCTGGCGCACCCGGATGTCGGCCTCGGCGAGCCGGGCGCAGATGTCGGTCAGCTCGCGGGCCATGACGACGGCGAGTCCGGCGTCCTTGTCGAGCCTGCGGAACCGGCCGCCGGTGGTGGAGGCGCGGGCGGCGCGGGCCATGGCCTGGGCCTCGGCGGCCAGTTCACGGGTGTAGTGCATACAGGCGACGAGATAGGCGCGGTGCTGCTCGCTGGAGGTGGAGACCATCGACTGGAGCTGGTCGTAGGAGTCGCGGAGCCACTCGGGGGAGTGGGCGTCGCCGCGCTGGGCGACGTCCTTGGCGTGGGCGTCGGGGTCGGCGGGGAGGGTGCGGGCGAGCATCTGGAGCCGGGTGACGAAGCCGTCGCCGTTGGCCACATGCTTGAGGAGGGTGCCGAAGCGGTCCACGAGGGCCTCTTGGTCCTCGCTGTCGCGGAGGCCGACGCCGGGGCCCTCGATCTCGATGGCGGCGGTGACGGTGCGGCGGTCGGCGTGGAGGAGGACGGCGATCTCGTCGGGGCCGAAGGGGGCGGAGAGCCAGCTGATGCGGCCGATGCCGGGAGGCGGGCCGATCTCGACCTCACGGCCGTCGAGGTGGGTGCCGGCCTCGGTGGCGCCGGAGCGGTAGACGGCGTTGGTGCGGACGGTGCGCTTGAAGCTGCGGTTGATCTCGAACCACTTGTAGAAGGTGCGGTGCTTGTACGGCACGTACACGGCGGCGAGGGCAAGCATCGGGAAGCCGACCAGGGCCACGATCCGCAGGGTGAGCATGGGGACGAGCAGTCCGCTCATCATGCCGAGGAACGCGCCGACGACGATCAGGGCGATCTCGCCGGTCTCGCGGTTCTTGCCGATGACCGCGTTCGGCCGGGCCCGGCCGATGAGATAGGTCCGGCGGGGCGTGATGGCGTGGGACTGCGTCAACGCCCTCCTCCTCCTGTGCTGTTGCGGTTGGTGTGCGGGGTGTTCGTGGTCGGGCGGGGCGCGCGGGGCGGGGGCGCGGCGGCTCCGCCGGGGAGCCCGCCGGAGGGGAGTCCTCCGCCTCCTCCGCCTCCTGTGTCGCCGGGGCGGCTGCTGTGGGCGGCGACTCCGCCGCTGACGGGGTTGGCCGGGCGGGGGGCGGTGCCGCCGCCTCCGCCGCCCGAGCCGTCGCCGCCGCGGGAGCTGTGGGTCTTGATGCCCTGGGAGACCAGGGCGGCGGGGGAGCTCATCACGGCGGCGGCGCGGTTCTCGACGCCGCCCTGGATGCGGTTGCTGCGGGAGGCGACGATCTCGTCGCCGAAGCCGGGGACGAAGCGGTAGATCATCGCGGAGGCGACGATCGCCAGGATGATGATGGCGAGGCCGGAGACGATGGAGGAGATGGCGTCGTTGTCGGCGGAGTCGGTGAGGGCGCCCGCGAGGCCGAGGACGATGGCGATGACCGGTTTGACCAGGATGATCGCGATCATGATGCCGGCCCAGCGGCGGACATTGCCCCACATGTTCTTGTCGACGAGCCCGGAGTAGACGACGACGCCGAGGAGGGCGCCGACGTAGAGCACGATCGCGCGGATGAAGAGTTCGAGGTAGAGGACACCGGCGGCGACGATGGTGACCAGGGAGACCACGATCTGCATGATCGGCCCGCCGCCGATCCCGTTGCCCTGTTTGAGGGCGGCGGAGAAGCTGCCGAAGAACTTGTCCGTCTGTTCGTCGGTGCCGCCGGTGATGACCTCGGTGATCCCGTCGGTCGCGGAGACCAGGGTGTAGAGGATCAGCGGTGTGAAGGCGGAGGCCAGCACCGTCAGCCAGAGGAAGCCGATGGCCTCGGAGACGGCGGTGGTGAAGGGGACGCCGCGGATCGCGCGCTTGGCGACGGCGAGCAGCCACAGGACGAGGGTGAGGACGGTGGTGGCGGCGAAGACGACGGCGTACTGGGAGAGGAAGGTGGGGTTGGTGAAGTCGACGGTGGCGGTGGACTTCACGGCCTTGGAGAGGGTGTCGACGGTCCAGGACGCGGCGTCGGTGCAGGCCCGGCCGAGGGCGCCGAGGGGGTCGGCGGCGTCGGTGGGGTTGAGTCCGCCGCGGGCTCCGCCGGGCTCACCGTTTCCGCAGTACTCCCGGGCGGGTCCTTCGACCAGCTCGCAGCGGTCGTTGGAGCTGGGTCGGGGGGTCGGGGTCGCCCCGGGGGATGTGGTGGTCGACGGAGCGGGCGTGGGGTTCGCCATGGCTCTGGACGCCAGAATGACCGCTGTCGCCTGGAGGGAGGCGAGTGCGGCGGTGACGGAGAGGACACGGCGTCGGTTATCGGGCATAGGTGAACCCGCCGAACTGCTGCACTGCATCGGCCATCTCCTTGGCGCCGGATGCGGTCTGGTCACGGCCGACCGGTACGGGGCCGTCCTTCTGGGTGTACCGGACGACCTTCCAGTCCCCGGCGGTCCACTTCAGTTGAAAGGTGTACGTGTACCAGCTCTGGGTGACCGGGTTCCTGGAGTTCTCCCCGGCCATGCCGAACAGCGCGGTGTACCAGACGGCGACCGTGGTCTCGGTGTCGCTGTACCGCTGGACCTGGGAGCCGAGGGGGGTGAAGCGGCTGACGAAGGTCATTCCGTCCGGGGCCGTTCCGTCGGCCCGCAGACCGATCCCGCTGAGGAATTCCTCTGTGTACACCTTGTCCAGGGCGGCGTGCCGTTTGTCGGCGGCGCCGGGTGTGTAGAGGGTGCTGACGACCCGTCGGCGCTGGTCACGGTCGTACATCCGGTCGGAGCCGAGGGCGGTGGTGAAGTTGGCGGCGGCGCTCTGCGCCCCCTGTTCGTCGCGGGCGTAGCCGGTCGGGATGCCCTCGGTCTCGGCCTTGACGGGCTGGACGCCGGTGGCGGCGGTGGCGTGGGGGCCGGGGCGCGCGTCGGGGGAGCCGGCGGCGGGGGTGTCGCCGTCGTCGTCCCTGTTCACGAATGCGATGGCGGCGACGAGCAGCACGACGACGGCCACGACGGCGATCATCGAGCGGGAGCTGCGCGGTGGGCGTCGGGCGGGGTGGGCGTCGGGGTCGGCGGTGCCGGGCAGCCGGGTGCGGGTCTGGCCGGTGCCGCCGAAGCCGTCGTCCGGGTGGCCGCCCGACTGGCCGCGGTAGCCGTGCTCGTCACCGAGGCTCATCTCGCGTACTTCCCCTCGCTCGGCCGGGACGGATGTTCTCCCCCGGCCCCGTGCGGTTCCATGCCGTATGACACGGAGTCATACGAAGACGGTAGCCGCGATGCTCGCCGCGCGGGCGCGGTGTGGTGACTCGACATCGGGGAGACGCAACCTCTGGGGGTGGGCCGGGCACACGGGGCGGGAGCGGAGGGCCTGGGCGGGTGGCTGAGCGGGGGTCAGACGGCCATGCCGTACACGATGGTGAAGACCGTGCCCAGCGAGCCGATGATGAACACACCCGTCAGTCCGGCGACGATGAGTCCCTTGCCCTGTTCCGCGCTGAAGGTGTCGCGCAGTGCCGTGGCGCCGATGCGCTGCTTGGCCGCGCCCCAGATCGCGATGCCCAGGCAGATCAGGATGGCCACCGCCATGACGACCTCGATCATCACCCGGGCCTCATTGCCCAGACTGCCGAAAGGCCCCCAATCCGGGGCGATTCCGCCAATGATGGTGTCGATTTCGCCCTTTTCGGCTGCCAGATACATAGGTAACTCACCGCCCCTGTCGGGTTGTTCGCTGTCCATGCCCGCTGTGTGGGGCATCGCTCTATCTTCGCTGATGAAACCGCCCGCGTATGCCGACTTGGCGGGTCTCTTTACCCGATCTCCGCACGTATGACCGAACCGGCCGCCCTGACCTGCGGGGAGCCCGGCCCGCCCGGTCCGCGAGGAGCCCGGACCGTCACTCTGTGTATCACGCTGCGTGACTCCGGGCAATGACTGTCGTTGCCCCACCTTTGGGGCGCTCCTCACGTTTCGGGCGCGCTGTGTCCGTTTTGATGGAGGGTGCGGATGTTCTGTCCCGGGGGTGGAGTGACGGCCGGTGCACGGGTCCGGGAGTTTTCCACAACCCCTGTCCGAGCGTGCGGACTTGGATACCGTGAGTCGTGTGACTGGATACGACGACTTACGGGACAGGATCGACACCACCCGTCCCCACACCGCCCGCATCTGGAACTACTGGCTCGGCGGCAAGGACAACTACCCCGTCGACCGTGAGGCCGGCGACCAGATCAGGGCCATCCACCCGGGCATAGGCGACTACGCCCTCGCCGACCGGCTCTTCCTCGGGCGCGCGGTGCACCATCTGGTCGCCGAGGCGGGGGTGCGCCAGTTCCTCGACATAGGCACCGGGCTGCCCAGCGCGGACAACACCCATGAGGTCGCCCAGCGGACCGCCCCCGAGGCCCGGGTGGTCTACGTGGACAACGACCCGCTGGTCCTCACCCACGCCCGCGCGCTGCTCACCAGCGCCCGCGAGGGCCGTACCGACTATCTGGACGCCGATCTCCGCGACGCCGACACGATCCTGGAGCGCGCCGCGGCCACCCTGGACCTCTCCCGCCCGGTCGCGCTGATGCTCCTCGGTGTCGTGATCTTCGTGGAGGACGACAAGGAGTCCTATGACATCGTGCGCCGGCTGATGGCCGAGCTGGCCCCCGGCAGCCATCTGGTGCTCTCCCACACCATCACCAGCCCGTCGATGCCCGATGTGGACGCCGCCGTCGCCTTCTGGAACGCGCATGGCACACCCCGGCTGACCCAGCGCACCCCCGCCCAGGTCGAGCGGTACTTCGAGGGCCTGGAACTGCTGGAGCCCGGGGTCGTCTCCTGCTCCCGCTGGCGGCCCGGGGAGGGGTCGGGCGAGCTGCCCGACGAGGTCGCGATGTTCGGAGGGGTGGCCCGGAAGGCATCCTCCTGATCGACGGCCGTCCCGCCTAGACTGATGCGGGATGTGCTACTCCCCCGGAGCGAAGGGTGGTTGACGGTGCGTAGGGCCTGGCTGGTCGTGGGTGTCTCCATGGGGGCGGCCCTGACATTCGTCGCCCTGCTGGTCGTCGGCACCTTCTCCGCCGCCGCGGGGATCTTCGGCGGCGCCGCCGACGGGCGGAACGGAGCGGTGGCCCTGGCCAAGGGGGCCGTGCCCGCCCGCTATCAGTCCCTGGTGCAGAAGTGGGGCAATCTCTGCCCGGCGATCAACCCCGCGCTGCTCGCCGCCCAGCTCTACCAGGAGAGCGGCTGGAACGCCCGGGCGCAGAGCCATGCCGCCGCCCAGGGCATCGCGCAGTTCATCCCCGGCACCTGGGCCGTGCACGGCATCGACGGGGACAAGGACGGCGACCGGGATGTCTGGGACCCGGCGGACGCGATTCCGTCGGCCGCCTCCTACGACTGCGCACTGGCCGGATATGTGAAGAAGGCCCCCGGTGACCCGACGAGCAATATGCTCGCCGCCTACAACGCCGGACCGTATGCCGTCATCCGGTACGGAGGGGTCCCCCCGTACCGGGAGACCCAGAACTACGTACGGATCATCCGCACCCTGGAGAAGAGCTTCGCCCGGCCGGTGGGGCGGGTCGAACCCTCGCGGCAGGCGGCGGGTGCGATCAACTTCGCCCAGCAGCAGCTCGGCACGGAGTATCTGTGGGGTGGCACCGGCACGGCCGAGCAGGACGGGCGCTTCGACTGTTCCGGGCTGAGCCAGGCCGCGTACCGCACCGTGGACATCGAGCTGCCCCGGGTGGCCAACGACCAGTACAACGCCGGGCCGCACCCCTCCCGGGAGGAGCTGCTCCCCGGGGATCTGGTGTTCTTCTCGGACGACCTCACCAACTCCCGTGCGATCCGGCATGTCGGCATCTATGTCGGCGGCGGATATATGATCAACGCTCCCCGCACCGGGGCCGTGATCCGTTTCGACAAGATCGACACCCCGGACTACTTCGGGGCCACCCGGGTCACCGAGGAGGGTGCGAAAGCGCTGCCGAAGTGGCCCGCAGGGGTCTGACGGAGCCGGCCGCCACAGCCGGAAAGGCTCGAAAAGAGCTGTGAAAGGCTCCCCAAGACCTGGACGGTCCCGGCAGGGCCCGGCTGAATCAGGGCCCTGAACTGCGGCGACGTATCTCTCTTCGGTAACGTCCTGGTGAGCGTTGGGTGGAGAGCGGAACACCCGGCGGAGATCAGCCGTTCCCTGGACGGAGCAGCCGTGCCGGCCATGCGGCCGTCATGGGGGAGCGGCGAAGGCGGTGCGCCTGCCCGCGTGCGGATCGCGACCGGGGTGTCCCGGGCGCGGGGGCGCGGACGGACACAGAGCAGTTTCAGGGCGAACAAGGCAAGGGGCCGCAGCAGATGGCTGGACTCGCAATGGGGGATCCCCTCGCGGAGCCGAGGACAGGGCTTCCGCTCGCCGAGGCGAGCGGCGGATCGGGCCCCGATCTCACCCTGCTCTATGAGATCAACGGCCTCTCCAAGGCCGCTCCGCCCTGGGTCGACAGCATCATGGGCTTCATCGGCGAGTACGGGATCATGTTCGGGCTCGGCCTGGTCGGGCTCGTGGCCTGGTGGACCGTGCGGAGCATCGGCAGCCGTGAGGACTCCATCGCCAATGTCGCCGGTCTGGCGTGGGCGCCGCTCGCCGCCGCGGCGGCGGTCGTGGTGAACATCCCGATCCGGGGCTTCGTCGAGCGCCCCAGACCCTTTGTCGACCACCCCAAGGAGTTGGAGGTGCTGGTCGAGGGGAAGACGGACTTCTCCTTTGTCAGCGATCACTCCACCATGGCGATGGCGCTGGCCGTCGGGATCTTCCTGGTCCACCGCAAGCTCGGCTTCGCCGCGCTGGCCCTCGCCTTCCTGGAGGGCTTCCTCCGTATCTATATGGGTGTCCACTACCCGACCGATGTCATCGGCGGGTTCGCACTGGGCACGGCGGTGACCCTGCTGCTCGCCCCGCTGGCGATGGCGCTGCTGACGCCGCTGGTGTCGGCCATCGCCGGTTCCAAGGTGGGCGGGCTGGTACGGGCGAAGAACCCCAAGGCGGGCCGGGGCGGACAGCGGAAGGGGTCCCTCGGGATTCCGGAGCCCCGGGCGGAGGAGGGCGGCGGGCGAGGCCTCGCGGCCTGAGCCGGACGCCGGAGCGCGCGAAGGAAACGAAGAAGTAGGACGCAGCAGAGGCCAGGGGCCGCGGGCGAGAAGCCCGCGGCCCCTGTGTCGTACTGGGGCGGGCGGGCTCAGCGGCGCCCGTTGCGGTTGCGGCGCTGATGGCGGCGGAGGATCACGGCGGTCCCGGCGGCGGCCACGGCCCCCGTGCCCAGGACCGACAGGGAGCTTTCGATGGGGCCGTCCGGTTTGGTCGCCGCCGCGATGGGCAGGGTGCCGGGGCCGTCCGAGGCGGCCGCGGCGGCGGAGGCGGTCGGGGGCAGGACGAGTGCGATGGCCGCGGTGGCGGTGACGGCGGCGAGCCGGCCGCCGCCAGCTATGGAGCGATGCGTCATGGTGAGGGTCCTCGGGTCGGAACGGGCCGTTTCCCCCAGCGCACCGCTCCTGCCGCCGCCCGGCCATCCGGACGCCCCCGTACGGGTCACCATGGCGCGAAGCGGGGCGACCGGAGGGACCAGTGCCGACCGGACGGAGCCGACCGGGCGGACCGCAGGCCGGCAGTGCGACCGGAGCGAACCGAGCCCGATCGGGTCCCGGTCAGATCTCGGGTGGGGCCGGCTGCGGGGCCGTATGACCGTGGGCGTCCGTACGGGCGCGTTCGCGCGAGCGGCGGGCCGGGCCCGTCCAGCCGCAGGAGCAGCGGGCCAGGGCGAACGCCCCGCGCTCGGTGGTCGTGGCGATATGCGCTGCCGGAGCACCGTCCGGCCCGTGGGGCTCAAGCACGGGGACCACGGTAGCGGGCCGTACCCCCCTGGGGGGCGCCCACCCGGGATCGCGTGACGGGCGGGCCGGGGGTCTCGTTAGGGGAGGCGGACGGCGGTCGCGCGGTGCGGCAGCGGTGGTCCGGTGTTGGGGGTTGGCAGGCGATGGCGGTGCGACGGCACGGACGCGGGAGCGTGACGGTCGCCGCCGTCGTCTCCCTCGCGGTGATGTGGGCCGGGGGCTGCTCCGGCGCGGGCGACGATGACGGCTTCCCGGGTGCTCCGGGTACGGGGAGCGGTGTCCCCACCGGGACCACGGCGGGCCGAGGGCGCCCGGCGGAGACGGCCGGTACCGGGGCTCGGGCGCTCGCCGAGATCCGGGGCGCCGCCGACACCCTGGTCGCGGCGGGCAGCGCCCGTACCCGTACCGCGATGGAGACCGCCGCGGGCGGCACCCGGGTGACCATCCGGGGCCACGGCGGCTATGACTTCCGGCGCCGTACCGGCCAGCTCACGGTGGTGCTGCCGCAGACCCCGGCCGGGGCGGACGACCGGCGTCCGGTCACCGAGCTGCTGACCGCCGGCGCCCTCTATATGAAGAACCGGGGCGCGGGTGTGCCCGCCGACAAGTGGGTACGGGTCGACACGGCCACCCTCGCCGACGGCAATCTCGTCACCGGGGGCGCCACCGACCCGCTCGCCGCCGCCGAGCTGCTGCGCGGTGTCCGGGAGCTGGTCGCGGTGGGTACGGAGGACCTCGGCGGGGTACGGGTGCGCCACTACCGGGGCAGTGTGGACATCGCGCGGGCGGCCCGGCTGGCGGGTCCGTACGCGCGGGCGGCGCTGGCGGCGGCGGTGAAAGGGTTCACCACCGATGTGGTGCCCTTCGATGTCCTGCTGGACGACGAGGGGCGGCTGCGGAAGGTGAGCTACCGCTTCACCTTCACCCATCGCGGGGCGACGGCGCCGGTCACCTCGGTCACGGAGCTGTTCGCCTTCGGCACCCCGGTGGTGGTGCGGCTCCCCGACCGGCGGGACATCTACACGGGAAGGATCAGGGGCTAAATGGTCCGGACGTGCCATGCGCGGTCCGTCGGCGACTCCCTACGCTAGGGAGTCGATGGGTCGATACCGGCAGGAAGAGGTGAACGAGCGTGGCTCCGCCCAGTACGACATTGGTCCAGGACCACGTGGCCCTCGCCGAGATCGAGCTGTGCGGTGATCTGATCATCGCGGCGTCGGCCGCGGAGGAGCCGCTGAGCTTCGCCCGGATCGACGAGGTGCTGAAGGTCGCGGCGGAGCGCCCCGGTGCCGGTGCGCCGGGCCGTCGCCCGCCGCCCGCGCTGACCGGCACCCGGCGAGGTCGGTGACGGGACGCCCGGGGACGACGGAGGGGGCACCCGGATCACCGGGCGCCCCCTCGTTCCGTACCGCTCGGGCCCGTACCCGTGAGGCCCGTACCGCACCGGCCCGTGTCCCCCGGACCCGTACCGCACCGGCCCCTCCCTGCCGGGCCCGTACCGCTCAGGTGCGCAGCAGCCGTGCGATGGCCTTGGTGGCCTCCTCGACCTTGGCGTCGATCTCGGAGCCCCCCTTCACCGCCGCGTCCGCGACACAGTGCCGCAGATGCTCCTCCAGGAGCTGGAGCGCGAACGACTGAAGGGCCTTGGTGGACGCCGAGACCTGGGTGAGTATGTCGATGCAGTAGACGTCCTCGTCGACCATCCGCTGAAGGCCCCGGATCTGCCCCTCGATCCGCCGCAGTCGCTTGAGGTGCTCGTCCTTCTGGTGGTGGTAGCCGTGGTGCGCGTGTCCCTGCGCCGCGTCCTGTCCCTGGTCCTGTCCCTGGTCCTGTCCGGTACCCCGGTCGCCGCCGGCCGGTCCGTCCGCCGTCGCGGTGGTGTCCGTGACCGGGGGGCCGGCCGCCTCGGTGGTCGTCATCGGTTCCTCCCGTTGTCGTGCGCTCTGTGTCCGAAAATGGTCTGTCCGAAGCTCGGGGTCATATACCCCTCATGGGTATAGGTTACCGAACCGTGCGCCAAAGGGTCGGCAGATGCCCGTGGGGGCCCCTGCTCATCCGGCGTTTCCATGGGCGACACTGAGGAACACCGGTTGGCCGTGGCCGGATGAATGCGCCTAGCATCAGCGTGTCCGAACCCTGAGCATCCTGAGGACCCCACGTGCGATTTCGTCTGACCCCCCGGGAGACGAGCTTCTACGACATGTTCGCCGCGTCCGCGGACAACATCGTCACGGGCTCCAAGCTCCTGATGGAGCTGCTCGGGGCCGAACCGTCCGCACGTGCCGAGATCGCGGAGCGCATGCGGGCGGCGGAGCACGCGGGCGACGACGCCACCCATGCCATCTTCCACCAGCTGAACTCCTCGTTCATCACGCCGTTCGACCGTGAGGACATCTACGCCCTCGCCTCGTCCCTCGACGACATCATGGACTTCATGGAGGAGGCGGTCGACCTGGTCGTCCTCTACCAGGTCGAGGAGCTTCCCAAGGGCGTCGAGCAGCAGATCGAGGTGCTGGCGCGGGCCGCCGCGCTCACCGCCGAGGCGATGCCGCATCTGCGCACCATGGACAACCTCACCGAGTACTGGATCGAGGTCAACCGCCTGGAGAACCAGGCCGACCAGATCCACCGCAAGCTGCTCGCCACGCTCTTCAACGGCAAGTACGACGCCATCGAGGTACTGAAGCTCAAACAGATCGTGGATGTGCTGGAGGAGGCGGCCGACGCCTTCGAGCATGTGGCCAACACCGTGGAGACCATCGCGGTCAAGGAGTCCTGAAGCTCGTGGACACCTTCGCCCTGATCGTGACCATCGGTGTCGCGCTCGGCTTCACGTACACCAATGGTTTCCACGACTCCGCGAACGCCATCGCCACCTCCGTCTCCACCCGGGCGCTGACGCCCCGCGCCGCGCTGGTGATGGCGGCGGTGATGAATCTGGGCGGGGCCTTCCTCGGCCAGGGAGTGGCCGAGACGGTCAGTGAGGGCATCATCGCCACCCCGCAGGGCAGCCAGGGGATGGGCATCCTCTTCGCCGCGCTCACCGGGGCGATCGTCTGGAACCTGATCACCTGGTACTTCGGTCTGCCGTCGTCCTCGTCGCACGCGCTCTTCGGCGGCATGGTGGGCGCGGCCCTCGCGGGCGGCACGGAGGTGATCTGGTCCGGGATCCTGGAGAAGATCGTCATCCCGATGTTCGTCTCGCCGGTGGTCGGCCTGGTGATCGGCTATCTGGTGATGGTCGCCATCATGTGGGCCTTCCGCAACGCCAATCCGCACAAGGCGCGCCGGGGCTTCCGGATGGCGCAGACGGTCTCGGCGGCGGCCATGGCGCTCGGCCACGGCCTCCAGGACGCGCAGAAGACCATGGGCATCGTGGTGATGGCCCTGGTCATCGCCGATGTGCAGGAGAGCGGGGACGAGATCCCGATCTGGGTGAAGGTCGCCTGTGCGGTGATGCTCTCGCTGGGGACGTACGCGGGCGGCTGGCGGATCATGCGGACCCTCGGGCGCAAGATCATCGAGCTGGATCCGCCCCAGGGGTTCGCGGCGGAGACCACGGGGGCCTCGATCATGTTCGGCTCCGCGTTCCTCTTCCACGCGCCGATCTCCACCACCCATGTGATCACCTCGGCGATCATGGGCGCGGGGGCGACCAAGCGGGTCAACGCGGTCCGCTGGGGTGTCGCCAAGAACATCGTCCTGGGCTGGTTCATCACCATGCCGGCGGCGGCCGCGGTGGCCGCGCTGAGCTACGGCGTGATCTGGCTGGTCTTCTCCTGACCACCGGTCCGTTACGGGTGGCTCCGCCCGCGTAGCCGGTACGGGTACGGGCGGCCGCGCCCACCCCACCGGTACGGGTACGGGTGGCCCCAGGGCGTCCCCCCAGGCGTGCGGGCGGCCCCAGGGAGTACCGGAGGGACCCAGGCCGTACGGGCAGGGACCCAGGGCGTACAGAGGGACCC
Source organism: Streptomyces sp. NPDC000594 (assembly GCF_040299965.1). Classification (NCBI taxonomy): domain Bacteria; kingdom Bacillati; phylum Actinomycetota; class Actinomycetes; order Kitasatosporales; family Streptomycetaceae; genus Streptomyces; species Streptomyces sp. NPDC000594. The sequence goes on from NZ_JBEPCY010000045.1 coordinate 15,703, forward strand.
AGGGCATACGGAGAGGCCCGCCCCCCTGGGAGAGGGGCGGGCCCTTCGCCTCGTGCGATGGCACCGCCATGCAGCACCGCCAAGACGTCTCGATGGCCGGGGGACCCCTGCCCGGGGGCGGGGTCGGCTTCCGGCGGCCGGGTCAGCCGAAGCGACCCGAGATGTAGTCCTCCGTCGCCTGCACCGAGGGGTTCGCGAAGATCCGCTCGGTCTCGTCGATCTCGATCAGCTTGCCCGGCTGCCCCACGGCCGCCAGGTTGAAGAAGGCCGTACGGTCCGAGACCCGGGCCGCCTGCTGCATGTTGTGGGTCACGATGACGATCGTGAACCGCTCCTTCAGCTCGCCGATCAGGTCCTCGATCGCCAGCGTCGAGATCGGGTCGAGGGCCGAGCAGGGCTCGTCCATCAGCAGCACCTCGGGCTCGACCGCGATGGCGCGGGCGATGCACAGCCGCTGCTGCTGACCGCCGGAGAGGCCCGAGCCGGGCTTGTTCAGCCGGTCCTTGACCTCGTTCCAGAGGTTGGCGCCCCGGAGCGACTTCTCCACGACATCGCTGAGCTGGTTCTTCTTGTACGAGCCATTGAGCCGCAGCCCCGCCGCCACATTGTCGAAGATCGACATGGTGGGGAAGGGGTTGGGCCGCTGGAAGACCATTCCGACGGTGCGGCGCACCGCGACCGGGTCGATCTGGGGTCCGTACAGATTCTCGTCGTCGAGGAGCACCTTCCCCTCGACCCGGCCACCCGGGGTGACCTCGTGCATCCGGTTGAGGGTGCGGAGGAAGGTGGACTTGCCGCAGCCGGAGGGGCCGATGAAGGCCGTCACCGAGCGGGGCTCCACGGTCATCGAGATGTCCTCGATGGCCTTGTGGGAGCCGTAGTAGGCGGTCAGGCCGCTGACGTCGATTCGCTTGGCCATGTTCTTAGATCACTTCCAGAGAGCCGCGGTCAGCGGCCGGTCTTCGGGGCCTTCCAGCGGGCGATGCCGCGGGCCACCAGGTTGAGGAGCATGACGAACGCGATCAGGACCAGAGCCGCGGCCCAGGCGCGGTCGTAGGAGGCCTCGCTGCCGACGCGGTACTGCTCCCAGATGTAGAAGGGGAGCGACGACTGCGCGCCTTCGAACGGGTTGCTGTTGATCAGCTGGCTGCCGAAGACCAGCAGCATGATCGGGGCGGTCTCACCGGCGATACGGGCCACCGCGAGCATCACCCCGGTGGTGATACCGCCCAGCGCGGTGGGGATGACCACCTTGAGGATGGTCCTCCACTTGGGGACGCCGAGGGCGAGCGATGCCTCGCGCAGCTCGTTGGGGACGAGCTTGAGCATCTCCTCGGTGGAGCGGACCACGACCGGGACCATCAGGATGGCCAGCGCCAGCGCGCCCATCAGACCGGACGGCGGCAGCTCGAACATCAGCATGATCGACAGCACGAAGAGGCCCGCGACGATCGACGGGATGCCCGTCATGACATCGACGAAGAAGGTGACGGCCTTGGCGAGCGCGCCCCGGCCGTACTCGACCAGATAGACCGCGGTGAGCAGGCCGACCGGGACCGAGATGGCGGTGGCGATGCCGACCTGCTCCAGGGTGCCGACGATGGCGTGGTAGACGCCGCCGCCCGCCTCGAAGCCGGGGACCCCGGCCATGGAGTGGGTCAGGAAGTAGCCGTCGAGGACCTTGATGCCCCGGCTGACGGTCACCCAGATCAGCGAGAGCAGCGGGACGACGGCGAGGATGAAGCAGACCCAGACGATGCTGGTGGCCAGCCGGTCCTTGGCCTGGCGGCGGTTCTCGACCAGCGAGGTCGCCACATAGGAGATGGCCACGAAGAAGAGGGCGGAGACCAGGCCCCACTGGGTCCTGCTCTGCCAGCCGGCGACGGCGCCCAGACCGCAGCCCAGGGCGGCGGCGGCGGCGGCGAAGCCGAGCGGGGCCCAGCGGGGCAGCGACCGCGCGGTCAGCGGGGACGCCGGGGGCGGCGGCGTGGGGAGCGGCCGGTTCTGTACGGCTGTCTGGCTCATGCGTTGGCCCCCGAGTACTCCTTGCGGCGGGCGATGATCAGTCGGGCCGCGCCGTTGACCAGCAGGGTGAGGACGAAGAGGACGAGACCGGAGGCGATCAGGGCGTCCCGGCCCAGCTCATTGGCCTCGTCGAACTTCGCCGCGATGTTCTGGGCGAAGGTGCCCCCGCCGGGGTCGAGCACATGCAGCGAGATCACAAAGCTGGGGGAGAGGACCGTGGCGACGGCCATGGTCTCGCCGAGCGCGCGCCCGAGGCCCAGCATCGACGCGGAGATGACACCGGAGCGGCCGAAGGGGAGCACCGCCATCCGGATGACCTCCCAGCGGGTGGCGCCCAGGGCCAGGGCGGCCTCCTCGTTGATCCGGGGGACCTGGAGGAAGACCTCGCGGCTGACGCTGGTCACGATCGGCAGGATCATGATGGCGAGCAGGATGCCCACGGTGAAGAGCGAGCGGGCGACGCCGATCTCGGTCTTGTCGAAGATGTAGGTCCAGCTGAAGTAGTCGTCCAGCCAGAGGTTGAGTCCTTCGAGGTACGGCACCAGGAAGAGGGCTCCCCAGATGCCGTAGATGATCGACGGGACGGCGGCCAGCAGGTCGACCACGTACGCGATCGGCGCGGCGAGCCGGCGCGGCGCGTAGTGCGAGATGAACAGCGCGATGCCGACGGCGATCGGTACGGCGATCACCATCGCGATGATGGAGCTGAGGACCGTGCCGAAGAGGAGGACCGCGATACCGAAGACCGGCGGGTCGCCGGCCGGGTTCCAGTCGAAGGTGGTGAGGAAGTTGCCCTCGTCCTGCGAGATGGCGATGGCGGCGCGGTACGCGAGGAACGCGGCGATCGACGCCATGATCACCAGGAGCAGGATGCCCGAGCCCCGGGAGAGCGCGAGGAAGATCTTGTCCCCCGCGCGCCCGGTGGAGGGCGCCTTCTTCTCCGGGGCGACCGGCGGAGCCTGCGTCGGCGGAGGTGAGTCTATGGGTGTGGTGGATGCCATGGTCTTTCCGGTCTGTGTGGGGGAGAGCGGCGGCCTCCCCTGGCGGCGGTGCACCGGAGGGTTGGGGCGGGCGGGGGCCGGTGGGCCCCCGGCCGCCCCGGGTGTCGTTACTTCAGACCCGCGACGGTCTCGCGGACCTTGGCGTTGATCTCGGCGGGGATCGGGGCGTAGCCGTGCTCGGTGAGGATCTTCTGGCCGTCGGCGCTCGCGGCGTAGCCGAGGAAGGACTTCACCGTGCTGAGGGTGTCGGCCTTGTTGCCGGTGTCGCAGACGACCTCGTAGGTGACGAGGACGATCGGGTAGGCGCCCTCGGCCTTGGTGGTGTAGTCCAGCTCCAGGGCGAGGTCCTTGCCGGTGCCCACGACCTTGGCGGCGGCGATGGCCTTGGAGGCGTTCTCCGAGGTGGCGGCCACCGGGGCGGCGGCGCCGGTCGCGATGCTCACGGTGGGGATGGACTGGGAGGTGGCGTACGACAGCTCGAAGTAGCCGATGGCGCCGTCGACCTGCTTGACCTGGGCGGCGACACCGGAGGAGCCGGAGGCGGCCTGGCCGCCGGGGGCGGGCCACTTCTTCTCGGCCTCGTAGGGCCACTCGGACTTGGCGGTGGCGCCGAGGTACTTGCCGAGGTTCTGGGTGGTGCCGGAGTCCTCGGAGCGGTGGAAGGCCTGGATCTGCTTGTCGGGCAGGGTCGCGTTCTTGTTGAGCGCGGCGATGGCCGGGTCGTTCCACTTCTTGATCTTGTTGTTGAAGATCTTGGCGATCGTCGGCGCGTCGAGGACGAGGTTGTCGACGCCGGAGAGGTTGTAGCCGAGTGCGATCGGGCCGCCGACCATCGGCAGGTTGATGCCCTGGCCGCTCTTGCAGATCTTCTGCGACTCCTCGACCTCATCGGGCTTGAGCGCGGAGTCGGAGCCGGCGAAGCCGACGGTGCCCTGGTTGAAGGCGACGATGCCCTCACCGGAGGAGGACGACTTGTAGTTGATCTCCACGCCCGAACAGGCGGCCATGTAGTTCTTGACCCAGAGGTCCATGGCGTTCTTCTGGGCGCTGGAACCGGAGGCGAGAAGCTTGCCCTGGGCGCCCTCGCACGAGATGTTCGAGGCGGCGGTGGTCTTGTCGCCGCCGCCGCTCCCGGCGTTGTCGTCCGAGCCGCACGCCGTGAGAACCAGGACGCCGGAGACGGCGAGGGCGCCGAGCGCGGTGGCGCGAAGCCTGTTCTTGCGCTGAAGCTTCACTTTCCAGTGTTCCTTCCAGAAGCCCGCCGGTGCGCCTGCCCGTCCAAGGTGCGGGCGTGCCGTCGCGGCGTGGGTCGGTGATGACGGGGAGCCGGTCCGATGCCGGTCACCGCATAGGGCCGAAATTAAGCAGATCAGGTGACGGGGCCCATGGGGGCGAGTGAACGGCAGGTGAACCGTGTCGGGCGGCTGGGTGCCCGCTCCGCGCTGTGTGAACAGGGGATGCGGAGGGTGCCGTACGCCCCGGTGGACGCCTGCCGTACCGCGGGTGCGAGCCGGTGGCTCCTGTCCCTGGGGGAACGCCCCTCGGCGCCCCCGCCGGGTCTGTGCCGGGCCGGGTCGGCCGGGCTCAGCCGTGCCGGGATATGGGCGGGACCGGGCCGGGTCGGCGCCCGGAGGGGGCGCGCCGGTCCGCACGGCGGGGAGGGGATACGCGCATGATCCGGGACCGTACACCGATCGGCCGGGCCGGTGGTCCGGGGCATCGCCCCTTGGAGCACCGGCCCGGCCGGCCCGATGGATCCGGAACGCCGGACCGCTGCCCCGCGGTCGCGCCGGGTCCTCCGGTGCCCCGGGCCCGCGCGTCGTCGCGGGCGATGTCCCCCGTCCACACCGAGGTGATGTCCGGGGTGGGGACCGTGAAACGGGTACTACCGGGCGGGCTCGGCGTCCGCCGGGCGCAGTGCGGCGAGGAGGGCGCTCACCAGCTCACGGTCGCGCTCCTGGGTGAGCCGTCCGCGCGCCGCGTGCGGGTCGAGCCACACCACCCGGTCGACCTCGCCGTTGGGGACGAAGCCGCCGCCGGTGGCCTCGGCGGCCCAGTAGCGGACCTCCTTGGGCCGGCCCTCGACGGGGTAGCGCACGGTGGGCAGTTCGGGCCCGAGGGCGCAGCGGGTGCCGGTCTCCTCCAGCACTTCGCGCCGGGCGCCCGCGCGGGCTTCCTCGCCGCGCTTCAGCTTGCCCTTGGGGTGGGACCAGTCATCGTATTTCGGCCGGTGTACGAGGCAGATCTCCACACCCGCGCCCGGGTGGGGTGAGTGCCGCCAGAGTACGCACCCGGCCGCGTGCACGGTTCCGTTCGCTGCCATTGGGCCTCCCTTCAGCCCCCGTAGCCACCGGCCCGGTCCGCCCCGGCCGGTGTGTTTCCGTTGGCGCCTCCGTTGGCGCTTCCGTTGGGGTTTCCGTATCTCACAGGCCTGTTTCTGTATCTCATGCGCCCGCTCTCACCGTGGTGGAGTTCTGCCAGACCTCCTGGAAGGCGAAGCGGGCGGCTTCCACCTCATGGCGCTGGTCGGCGTGGAGCACCCCGAGGACATAGGCGGTCGCGGGGGCGATCCGGGGGGTACGGGCGGCGCTCGCCGCGGTGGCGGCGGCCTCGGCGGCGTCCCGGTGCCGGTCGAGGAGGAGGCCGGCTCTTCCCAGGGCCGGGTCGGCGCCGGGGCCGAGGACCTCCAGGGCGTAGCGGTGCAGCCGCAGCAGGGAGCGGACCCGGTGCCAGGGGGCGTCCTGGGTCTCCTCGGCGGGGGCGCCGGTGGGCCCGGAGAGGAGGGCGTCCGCGGTGTAGGCGTGTCCGGCGCGGCCGAGCGGCAGGGCGTCGGCCGCGTCGAGGAGTCGCCGCTGGGCGCTCTCGGCGGCGGGGTGCAGGGGTCCGGCGGCGGGGACGAGGGGGAGTTCGGAGGCGAGGACGGCGACGGCGTCGGCGACGGCGTGGAAGCGGGCGGAGCCCAGGGCCTGGAGGGTGGTGGAGTGGGCCCGGCTCCGGGCGAGGGTCAGCTGCCGCTCCAGCAGGGCGGCGGCGCGGGCGGCGCCGAGGGTGAGCTGTCCGTGTCCGGTGCCGCTCCCGGCGCGGGCCCGGCCGCCGCTGCCCCGGGGCCCCTGCGCCGTGCGGTCCCCGTCCGGGGTGTTCTCCGTGCCGGAGAGCCGGGAGAGCGCGGTCAGCAGCCGGTCCAGCCGTTCGGTGCAGGCGTGTTCCTGGGCGAGGGTGCCGGAGAGCCAGGAGAGTTCGGCACGGAGGCCGTCCGCCCAGACGGGGTCGAGCAGCGGCCGGAAGGTGTGCAGGGTCCCGGCGATCCGCCGGGCCGTCCTCCGCAGCGAGCGGGCGGCGCCGGCCGCCGCCGTGGTGTCCGCGCCGCTCTCGCCGTGCTGCCGCAGCCCGCGCAGGAACTCGCCCGCGTGGGTGTGCAGATAGCCGGTGAGGGGGTCCCCCGCACCGGCGCGGGCGTCCGCCGCACCGGCGCGGGGGCGGTGCCCCGGCGCCGGTGGCCCCGGCTGGGCGGGGAGGCAGGACAGTTCAGGGTTGGGCACGCCTTCGCCTCCGGGCGTCGATGAGCATCTCCTGGACATGACGCAGCGGCTGGCCTTCCGGGTCGGTCGCGTGGCGGGTCCAGGAGCCGTCCGGACCCAGGTGCCAGGAGGTGGTGGTGTCGGCCATCCCGGTCTCCAGGAACCGGGTGAGCGCCGCGCGGTGGGCCGGGTCGGTGACCCGGACGAGCGCCTCGATCCTGCGGTCGAGGTTGCGGTGCATCATGTCGGCGCTGCCGAACCACACCTCGGGTTCGCCGCCGTTGCCGAAGGCGAAGACCCGGGAGTGCTCCAGGAAGCGGCCGAGGACGGAGCGGACCCGGATGTTCTCGGACATGCCGGGGACACCCGGGCGTATGGCGCAGATGCCCCGTACCCAGATGTCGACGGGGACGCCCGCCATGGCGGCCCGGTAGCAGGCGTCGATGATCGCCTCGTCCACCATGGAGTTGACCTTGATACGGACATAGGCGGGGCGTCCGGCGCGGTGGTGGGCGGCTTCCTTGTTGATACGGGAGACCAGGCCGTCGCGGAGGGACTTGGGGGCGACCAGGAGCCGTCGGTAGGTCTCCCGCCGGGAGTAGCCGGAGAGCCGGTTGAAGAGGTCGGAGAGGTCGGCGCCGACCTGCGGGTCGGCGGTGAGCAGCCCCAGGTCCTCGTAGAGGCGGGCGGTCTTGGGGTGGTAGTTGCCGGTGCCGACATGGGAGTAGCGGCGCAGGGTGTCGCCCTCCTGGCGTACCACCAGGGAGAGCTTGCAGTGGGTCTTGAGGCCGACGAGTCCGTAGACGACATGGCAGCCGGACTCCTCCAGCTTCCGGGCCCACTTGATGTTGGCCTGTTCGTCGAAGCGGGCCTTGATCTCGACCAGGACGAGGACCTGCTTGCCGGATTCGGCGGCGTCGATCAGGGCGTCGACTATGGGGGAGTCGCCGGAGGTGCGGTAGAGGGTCTGCTTGATCGCGAGGACGTCGGGGTCGGCCGCGGCCTGTTCCAGGAAGGCCTGGACGGAGGTGGAGAAGCTGTCGTACGGGTGGTGCAGCAGGACGTCCCGTTCGCGCAGCGCCATGAAGATGTCGGGGGCGGAGGCGGATTCGACCTCGGCGAGGTCGCGGTGGGTCCCGGCGATGAACTTGGGGTACTTCAGCTCGGGCCGGTCCAGTGAGGCGATCCCGAAGAGGCCGGTGAGGTCGAGCGGTCCGGGCAGCGGGTAGACCTCCGCGTCGGAGATCTTCAGCTCCCGTACCAGCAGGTCCAGGACGTACGGGTCGATGGACTCCTCGACCTCCAGCCGGACCGGCGGCCCGAAGCGGCGCCGCATCAGCTCCTTCTCCAGGGCCTTCAGCAGATTCTCGGCGTCGTCCTCCTCGACCTCCAGGTCCTCGTTCCGGGTGACCCGGAACATGTGGTGGGCGAGGACCTCCATGCCGGGGAAGAGCTCTTCCAGATGGGCCGCGATGACGTCCTCCAGCGGGACGTACCGCTGGGGCGAGGCCTCCAGGAAGCGGGAGAGCAGCGGCGGGACCTTCACCCGGGCGAAGTGGCGGTGGCCGCTGACCGGGTTGCGGACGACGACGGCCAGGTTGAGGGAGAGGCCGGAGATGTACGGGAAGGGGTGCGCGGGGTCGACGGCCAGAGGGGTCAGTACGGGGAAGATCTGCTGGCGGAAGAGGGTGAAGAGGCGCGCCTGCTCCTTCTCGGTGAGGTCGGGCCAGCGGATGAGGTGGATGCCCTCGTCGGCGAGGGCGGGGGAGACGTCCTGCTGGAAGGTGGCGGCGTGCCGGGCCATCAGCTCGCGCGAACGGGTCCAGATCAGGTCGAGCACCTCGCGGGGCTGGAGTCCGGAGGCGGAGCGGGTGGCGACGCCGGTGGCGATGCGGCGCTTGAGTCCGGCGACCCGGACCATGAAGAACTCGTCCAGGTTGGAGGCGAAGATCGCCAGGAAGTTGGCGCGCTCCAGGAGGGGGGTGGTGGGGTCCTCGGCGAGTTCGAGGACGCGTTCGTTGAAGGCGAGCCAGCTGCGTTCCCGGTCGAGGAAGCGGCCCTGGGGCAGCTCGGTGCCGGGGGCGACGCGCTCCTCCTCGTATCCGTCGAGGTCCGCGTCGAGATCCGGCTCCAGATCGGAGACGGTGGCGGCGACGGTGTGCGGTCGGCGCGCGGCTATGGAGCCGATGGACGGCTGGGGGTGCTGGACCGATGCCTCGGCAGGCTGCTGACTCATGAACCCATTCTTCCGCGTAAAGGCGGAGAGAGGCGCGTCGGAGGGCAGAGGAATGATCATGCCGTCGCGCGAGGGGCCGCGGGGGCGGCGGCCGGGGTCCGGGTCGGGGGCAGCGGGCTGCATGGGGTGAGGGTCCCAGCGCCGTCTGAATGGCCGGTAACAACAGGGTGACCGGAAGGAAGCGGGCCGGGGCCGGGCGGGGTACGGGGGCCTGAGCTGCGGCGGGGCGCCGGTGCGGGTGGGAGGCGTGGGGCGGCCGGGGTGCGGGTGATCTTCGCGGGGTGGGTGTGCTGTCCGGATTCCACCAGGGGTGTGACCGCTCCGGGCGACCGGGTGGTCACCCGGAGCGGCGATCACCCGGGGCTGCGGTCACCCCGGGGTGGCGGGCCGGCGGGGAGCGGGTCAGGACTCCGTGCGGTACATCAGGTCCATCTCGTACGTGGTGAAGCCCAGCCGTTCGTAGACGGCGAGGGCGGCGGTGTTGTCGGCGTCGACATAGAGCATCGCGGCGGGCAGTCCCCGGTCGGCGAGATGGCGCAGCCCGATCGCGGTGAGCGCCTTGCCGAGCCCGCCGCCCTGGGCGCCCGGCCGGACGCCGACGACATAGACCTCGCCCAGGCGCTCGGCGGTGTGGACCTTGGTCCAGTGGAAGCCGACGATCTCGCCGTCGCGCTCGGCGAGGAAGAAGCCCTCGGGGTCGAACCAGGGCTCGGCCTTGCGGTCGTCCAGATCACGCTGGGTGAGCGAGCCCTGTTCGGGGTGGTGGGCGAAGGCGGCGGCGTTCACCGCGAGCCAGGCGGTGTCGTCCTGCCCGGGGACGAAGGTCCGTACGGTCACCCCCGGCGGCAGCACCGGCTCGGGGATGTCGAGCGGGGCGAGCGGGCGGCGCAGCTGCCGCAGCTCGCGGAAGAGGGTGAGACCGAGGACCTGGGCCAGATGGCGGGCGGCGGACTTGCCGCCGTGCGCCCAGACCCGGAGCCGTTTCCCGGAGGCGGCGAGCAGCGCGCTGCCGAGCGCCCGCCCATGGCCGCGCCCCCGGTACGCGGGGTGCACCACCAGCTCGGCGGCGGGCGCCTCGACCGGGTCGACATCCTCCAGCTGGGCGTATCCGGTCAGCTCCCCGCCGACGGTGAGAAGAAGGTGCCGCACCCCTTCGCGCCTGCCGCCCCGCAGCTGGAGCCGGCCCTGCTCGGAGACGGCCTGCGTCCCGTCCGCCTCGGCGGCGTCCGCGAGCAGTGCCAGTACCGCCCCGGCCTGCTCCGCCGTCAGCTCGTCGAGGCTCTCGATCTGCCGTCCGGGCCCCGGGATCACTGCGTCAGTCGTCATGGGGGAAGCCTACGGCGGCGAGGCGGCCGGGCCACGGATCGGGTGAGGGCTCCCGGGCGGGTGGTCGGGCCGCCCGGGAGGTGTGGGGGTCAGCGGGGGAGGGCCGGCGGGAGCTGGGTGGTGGTGGGGGCCTTGGTGCGGGCGGTGGGGCCGCAGAAGGCGGCCTCGGTGACGGCGGAGCCCGAGTCCACCCAGTCGCCGTTGAGGTTGAAGGCGAGCTGGCGGCTGCCGTCCTCGGTGGTGGCGGCCAGGGAGAGGGAGCCGACGATGCCGCCGGAGTGGGACCACAGCTTGGTGCCGCAGCTGGTGGTGAAGGTGTAGATGCCGAGGCCGTAGCCGATGCCGCTCATCGGGACGGTGGTCTTCATGGCGTCGAGCTGCTTCTTCGGCAGCAGTGTGCCGCGCATCAGGGCGCTGAAGAAGCGGTTGAGGTCACCGGTGGTGGAGATGATGTCGCCGTCGGCCCAGCCCTGGGAGCCGTTCATCTCGGTCCCGTCGTGGACCGGTGCCTGCGGTCCCAGGTAGAGGGTGGTGTACGCGCGGCTGTGCGGGCGGGGCATATGGATGCTGTTGCCGGGCTGGCTGGTGGAGCGGAGCTTCAGCGGCTTGATGATCCGCTTCTTCACCTCGTGCTCATAGCTCCGGCCGCCCACCTTCTCGATGATCAGCCCGGCGAGGACGTAGTTGGTGTTGGAGTACTCGGCCCGGTCGCCGGGGGCGAAGACCGGGGGGTGCCCCATGGCCACGCCGATATGGAACTCGGGGGCGAGGGTGTCGTAGCGGTGCTTCAGGAAGCCCTCGCCGATCAGGTACTTCTCCGCGTACGCGGGGTCGTTCAGATAGTCGTAGAGGCCGCTGGTGTGGTTGAGCAGCTGCCGTACGGTGATCTTGGCCCCGTCGTTGCCGTTGCCGCGCACCAGCCCGGGGAGGTGCTTCTCCACGGTGTCGTCCAGCTTCAGCCGGCCCTCGGCCTCCATCTGGAGGAGGACGGTGGCGACGAAGGTCTTGGTGATGCTGGCGATCCGGAAGCGGTCGTTCACATTGCGGGGCTTGCCGGTGGTGAGGTCGCCGGTGCCGGATTCGCTCTTCCAGGTGCCGTGCCGGTCGCTCCGGGTGGCGGCGACCACCCCGGGGGCGCCTTCGGTGACCAGCGCGTCCATCGCCCGCTGGATCGCCTGGTGGTGCGGCGGGGCGGGCGCGGGGGCCGCCTGGGCGGGGGCGGTGAAGGCGGTCGCGGCCACCGCCGCCGCCGCGAGGCCCACCGCGCCCGTGCGCAGGGTCCGTACGGTGCGTATCCGAGTGCTCCGGGTGCTCCGGGTGGTGCTCCGGGTCATGCCGGTCACTCTCCGTTCCGGGCGTGGGTGGCGAAGTCCAGGGCGTCGGTGGCGGGGGTGCCGGCCGACGGGGTGCGGGAAGCCGGGCTCCCGGGTGCGGGCTTGCCGCAGAAGGCCACGTCCAGCAGTTGGAGGAACCCGGTGGCGTTCGCCCAGTCGCCGTTGAGGTTGAAGGTGAACTGCCGGGAGCCGTCCGCCGTGGTGAAGGAGGCGGAGAGCGAGCCGATCCAGCCGCCGGTGTGGCCCCAGATCTCGGTGCCGCAGCTGGTGGTCTCCCTGCCGAGCCCCAGCCCGTATCCGGAGACCCCGTCGTCCGAGTGGCGGCTGAGGGTCTTCATCGCCTTCAGCTGCTTCGGCGGCAGCAGCTTCCCGGTGAGCAGGGCGCGGTTGAAGCGGTTGAGGTCGTCCGAGGTGGCGATCATGTCGCCCTCCGCCCAGGACTGCGAGGCGTTCTGGAGGGTCACATCGTGGACCGGCCCGCTGCCGTCCTCGGTCAGGGTGGAGTACGCGCGGCTGCTGCGCTTCGGCATCAGCGAGCTGTTCCCCGGCGCGCTGGTGCCCCGCAGCTTCAGCGGCTCGACGATCCGCCGGTGGACCTCGTCCTCGTACCGGTTGCCGGTCACCTTCTCCAGGATCAGCGCGGCCAGGATGTAGTTGGTGTTGGAGTACGCGTACTGGGTGCCGGGTTTGAAGTCGGGCCGGTGGGACAGGGCGACGGCGACGGCCGCCTGGGGTGTGCGGTAGTCGTAACGGTGCTTCAGGAAGCCGTCCCCGAGGACGTACTTCTCCCGGTACGGCCGGTCGCCGAGGTAGTCGAAGACCCCGCTGGTGTGGTTGAGCAGCTGCCGTACGGTGATCTTGCGCCCGTCGTTGCCGTTGCCCCGTACCAGCCCGGGGAGGTGCTTCTCCACGGTGTCGTCCAGCTTCAGCCGCTTCTCGGCGACCAGCTGGAGCACGACGGTGGCGACAAAGGTCTTGGTGATGCTGGCGATCCGGAAGTGGTCCCGGTCGCCGCGCGGCTTGCCGGTGCGCAGACTGCCGACACCGGCGGCGCTGTTCGTGACCTTCCGGCCGTCCCGGAGCTGGGCGGTGACCCCGGGGATCCCGGAGGCCACGATGGCGTCCATCGCCCGCTGGATCTCCTGGTGCTGCGGCGGGGCGGGCGCGGGGGCCGCCTGGGCGGGGGCGGTGAAGGCCCCTGCGGTGACCGCCGCGACGACGATCCCCACGCCACCCGTGCGGACTCTGTTCCGTGCGTACATCCTCATGCTCCTCACTCGGACCCGTGCGGGCACGGGTCGTCCGGTGTCGCGGTGTCGCCGGGCGGCCGTACGGACGTGGGGACGAGCGGGAGGAACGGCCGGGTGGTGCCTTGCGGGAACCGCGTGCGCTGCCGGGCCCGGGGCGGTGGCGCACGGCCCGGACGGTGACTGTGACCGCGACCGTCCGGCCGCCCCGGGCCGGCATCGTCTCAAGGGACCCCGGCGGACGTCCCGGGGTTGATCGTTCGGCCACCGATGGCCGAAGACCGCTACTTGGCCGAAAAGAGTCGCTTTGGGAGGGAGTGGTGCGGGGAAAGGGGAGGACGGCAATCAGGTCGTAATCTCACCCCTCTGTCGCGCTACGCGCGTTGACCCTAGGCTGCCGCTCGCAGCCCGCATACCGGCGCCGACCACAAGGGGAGCGATGTCAGCCAGATCGCGCAGCAGCATCACCGGATCCACCAGCAAGCGCAGCCGTCGCCTACTCGCGGCGGCGGCCGGACTCACCACACTCGGCGCCCTGGTCGCCGCGATGCCCACCGCGGGGGCGGACGAGTCCCGCGAGCGCGGTCACGGCCAGGGGCACGGCCACGGTCACGGCCGGACGGTCGATGTCCAGCTGCTCTCCTTCAACGACTTCCACGGCCACCTCCAGCCGCCCACCGGCTCGGGCGGCCGGGTCACCCACACCAACCCCGACGGAACCACCCGCACCATAGACGCGGGCGGTGCCGAGTATCTGGCGACCCATCTGCGCGAGGCCCGCAAGGGCAAGCGCTACTCCGTCACCGCCGCCGCGGGCGACCTCATCGGCGCGACCCCCATGCTCTCCGGGCTCTTCCACGACGAGCCCTCCGTCGAGGCGCTGAACCAGCTCGACCTCGATGTCTCCTCGGTCGGCAACCACGAGTTCGACGAGGGGGCCAAGGAGCTGGCCCGGATCCAGAACGGCGGCTGTCACCCCACCGAGGGCTGTTACGAGCCGGGCCGGAAGTTCAAGGGCGCCGAGTTCCCGTACCTCACCTCCAACGTCACCCACGAGAAGAACGGCCGGCCGCTGCTCGACCCGTACTTCATCTGGGAGAAGAACGGCGTCCGGATCGGCTTCGTCGGCGTCACCCTGGAGGGCACGCCCGACATCGTCAACGCCGAGGGCATCAAGGGCCTGAAGTTCCGCGACGAGGTCGAGTCGATCAACAAGTACGCGAAGATCCTGGAGCGCAAGGGCGTCAAGGCGATCGTCGCGCTGCTGCACGAGGGCGGCTCCCCGGCCTCCTCCTCGTACAACTACAACTGCGACAGCCCGGGCCCCGGCGACGGCATCTCCGGTCCGATCGTGGAGATCGCCAAGAACGTCAGCCCCCAGGTCGACGCGATGGTCACCGGCCACACGCACCAGGCGTACGCGTGCACCATCCCGGACCCGTCCGGCAAGCCGCGCATGGTGACCTCGGCGGCGTCGGCGGGCCGGCTCTACACCGACACCACGCTGACCTACGACCGCCGCACCCGTGATGTCGTGCGCACCGCCGTGCAGTCGGCCAACCATGTCGTCACCCGCGATGTCCCCAAGGCGCCGGACATGACCCGGCTGATCGACCGCTGGAACACGCTGGCGGGCCCGATCGCCAACCGTCCGGTCGGGCATATCGCCGCCGACATCGAGAACCCGCTCTCCGAGGCCGAGCGCCCGCTCGGCAATCTGATCGCCGACGCCCAGCTGGCCGCGCTCTCCCCGGCCGACAAGGGCGGCGCCCAGCTGGCGCTGATGAACCCGGGCGGTATCCGCGCCCCGCTCACCCGCGCGGCCTCCGGCGCCGAGGGCGACGGGGTGGTGACCTACGGCGAGGCGTTCACCGTCCAGCCGTTCACCAACATGATGAATGTGGTCGACCTGACCGGTGCCCAGCTGCTCACGACCCTGCGCCAGCAGGTCAGCGGCTCCAACCAGGGCTCCCCGAAGATCCTCCAGGTGTCGAAGGGCTTCACCTACACCCTGGACATGACGAAGGCGGGCGCGGACCGGATCGTCACCGACTCGGTGCGGCTGAACGGTGAGCCGATCGACCCGGCGCGGACCTACCGGGTCGCCATGAACGAGTTCCTGACCGGTGGCGGCGACGGCTTCTCGGTTCTGAAGGAGCACACCAACAAGCTGGTGGGCGCCTCCGACCTGGATGTCTTCATCGACTACCTGGCCAAGAACTCCAGCGCGACGGCGCCGCTGGCGCCTCCGGCCCTGGGCCGGATCACCGTGGTGAAGTGACCCCGGAGCACCGGCTTCCGGAGCGTTGTCTCCCGGGTGGGTGAACGAGGAGGGGCGGCGGGTCATCGGACCCGCCGCCCCTCCGGCGTACCCGGCCCGCCCGCTCTTCCTTTCTTGTCGTGTCCACGACATGATGCGGGTCATGGAGAGACGGAGCCTGCTCACCGCCGCCGCGGCCCTGACCGCGACCGCCGCCCTCACCCCGCCGTCCGCCGCCCTCGCCGCGCCCCGCCGGCCCCGGACCCGTACCCACCGGTCCGGAGAACGCCGCCCCCTCGCCACCGCCGACTGGCTGGCGGCCCACCCGGACACCACCCCGCTCCAGCGGCTGACGATCCCCGGCACCCATGACTCCGGCGCCCGCTTCGGCGGCCCCTGGGCCGAGTGCCAGAACACCACCGTCGCCGAGCAGCTGAACAGCGGCGTCCGCTTCCTCGACATCCGCTGCCGGATCACCGGCGACTCCTTCGCCATCCACCATGGCGCCGCGTTCCAGAACATGATGTTCGGCGATGTCCTCATCGCCTGCCGGGACTTCCTCGCCGCGCACCCCTCCGAGACGGTGCTGATGCGGGTCAAGCAGGAGTACTCGCAGGAGTCCGACGCCGCCTTCCGCCGGATCTTCGACCTCTACCTCGACCAGAAGGGCTGGCGCCCCCTCTTCCGGATCGCCGACGGCCTGCCGGTGCTCGGCGCGGCCCGGGGCCGGGTGGTCCTCCTCGCCGACAACGGCGGACTCCCCGGCGTCCGCTGGGGCGACGGCACGCTCTTCGACATCCAGGACGACTGGAACGCCGCCCCCGCCGCCAAGTACCCGAAGATCGAGGCCCACTTCCGCAAGGCGACCGCCCAGCCGGGCCGGCTCTTCGTCAACCACGTCTCCACCGCCGCCTACCTCCCCCCGCGCTGGAACTCCGACAACCTCAACCCCCGCGTCCACACCTTCCTGGACGGCGCGGCGAACGGCTGGCGGGGGCTCGGGATCGTCCCGCTGGACTTCGTGGGGACGCGGCAGGGGCTGGTGGAGTCGCTGATCCGCCACAACTGAGCCTGTGGCGGCGCCCGCCCATGGGCTCAGGGCTTCCCGGGTGGAGGCACCGGGGCGCCCGGGAGTTGGATCAGGGCTCGGGTGCCGCCGCCCGTCGCGGGTTCCAGGCGGACCTCGCCGCCCGCCTGGTGGATCGTGCGGGCCACGATCGACAGGCCGAGGCCGGAGCCCGGGAGGGCGCGGGCCGACGGGGAGCGCCAGAAGCGTTCGAAGACATGGGGCAGCTCGTCCGCCGGGATGCCGGGGCCGTGGTCCCGTACGGTCAGGGTGCCGCCGCGCAGCCGGACCTCCACCGTGCCCCCGGGCGGCGAGAACTTCACCGCGTTGTCCAGGACGTTCACCAGCGCCCGCTCCAGCGAGGCCGGTTCGGCGCGGACGAACCACGGGGAGAGATCCGTCGAGAACGTCAGCCCGGGGCCCCGCAGCCGCGCCCGGGAGAGCGCCGTCGTGGTGATCTCGTGCAGCCCCACCACCGTCAGCGGACCACTGCGGACCGCGTCCGGCCGGGACAGCTCCTGGAGATCGCCGATGAGCGACGCCAGCTCCGCGGTCTGCGCCTGGACCGACTCCAGCAGCGCCCGCCGGTCGTCCGGCGGGATCGCCCTGCCGGTCCGCTCGCTGCGCGCCAGCAGCTCCACATTGGTCCGCAGCGAGGTCAGCGGGGTGCGCAGCTCATGGCCCGCGTCCGCGATCAGCCGCGCCTGGCGGTCCCGGGAGGAGGCGAGCGCCGCCGTCATCGAGTTGAACGAGCGCGACAGCCGGGCGATCTCGTCCTCGCCCTCCATCGGGATACGGACGGTCAGATCCTCGGTGCGCGCCACATGCTCCACCGCCTCCGTCAGCTGGTCGACCGGCTTCAGACCGGCCCGCGCGACCCAGAGACCGGCCGCGCCCGCGCCCAGCACCCCCACCCCCGCGAGCCCGGTGAGCAGCAGCGCCAGCCGGTCGAGCGCGGTGGTGATCTCGTCCAGCGGCCGGGAGACCGAGACGGTGAACTCCTGGCCGTCCCCGACACCCATCCGGTACGTATGCACCCGTACCGGCGCGCCCCGGTCGGTGACGCTGTTGTGGAGGGTGCTCTCCAGGGAGCCGTTAACCACACCGAGGTCCGAGGGTTTCACCTTGACGGGGATGGAGTACGGGGCGACACAGCGGCTGCCGTCGGGGAGCACGATCTGGGTGTACGCGAACTCGCTGGTGCTCTGGACCGCGGGCGGCCCCGCGCAGCCGGCGACGGCCTGCTTCACCTGGAGGTCGGAGGCCCGGCTGTTCTTGAGCGAGGTGTTCAGCTCGTCGTACAGCTGCCCCCGGGTGAGCAGCCAGGAGACGACGGCGACCGCCGCCACGGCGATGGCGACGGCCGTGGCCACCAGCAGGGCGAGCCGGGATCTGAGGGGGAGCGTACGGAACCGGCGGACCAGGCCGCCGCTCACGCCTCACCGCCGCGCAGGACATATCCGACCCCGCGCACCGTATGCACCAGCCGGGGCTCACCGCCCGCCTCGGTCTTGCGGCGCAGATACATCACATACACATCCAGGGAGTTCGAGGTGGGCTCGAAGTCGAAGCCCCAGACCGCCTTGAGGATCTGCTCCCTGGTCAGCACCTGACGGGGGTGGGCCAGCAGCAGTTCCAGCAGGGTGAACTCGGTACGGGTCAGCTCCACCGCCCGGCCGCCCCGGTGCACCTCACGGGTGGCCACATCCATCCGCAGATCGGCGAAGGAGAGCACGTCGTGGCCGTCCCCGCCGGACAGCTCCCCACCGGGCTGGGTGTACGAGCTGCGCCGCAGCAGCGCCCGGATCCGGGCGAACAGCTCGTCCAGCTCGAACGGCTTCACCAGATAGTCGTCGGCCCCGGCGTCCAGACCGGTGACCCGGTCGCCGACGGTGTCGCGCGCGGTCAGCATCAGGATCGGCACGGTGGACCCGGTGGAGCGGATGCGCCGGGCGGCGGTCAGCCCGTCCATCCGGGGCATCTGGATATCGAGGACCAGCAGATCGGGGCGGTAGCTCTCCGTCTTGGCGAGGGCGTCGAGGCCGTCGACGGCGATCTCGGTGGCGTACCCCTCGAAGGCGAGGCTGCGCCGGAGCGCCTCGCGCACGGCGGGCTCGTCGTCGACGATCAGGATGCGTTCGCCTTCACGGGGAGTCGTCATCTCCCCAGATTCCCATGAGGCGGCCGGTTCCCCCGCAGTGGCGGGTTCCCCCGGACGGGCGGGTTCCCATGAGGCGGCGGGGCTGCCGGGGCCCGGCTCAGCCGTCGCCGTCACGGAGATCCCCGAGCACGCCCTTCACGGTGTCGGACGGGATGGCGAAGCCGAGACCGACACTCCCGGCGGCGCCGTTGGCGGCGGCCGGCGAGTACATCGCGGAGTTGATGCCGATGATCTCCCCGCGCATATTGATCAGCGCGCCGCCGGAGTTGCCGGGGTTGAGCGCGGCGTCGGTCTGGATGGCGTCGTAGGTGGTCCGCTGCTCACCGGTCTCCCCGTTGAACTGCCGTCCGCCGTACTCGAAGGGCCAGCCGTCGCTCCGCTGCCGCTGCTCCGTCAGGCCGGGTTCCCGGGCCACGGTCACCTCGCGGTCGAGGGCGGAGACGATCCCGCTGGTCACGGTGTTGGTCAGACCGGAGGGGGAGCCGATGGCCACCACCTGGTCGCCGACGTTGACCGCCTCGGAGTCGCCGAGGGTCGCGGCCTTGAGCCCGGAGGCGTCCTTGACCTTGATCAGCGCCAGATCCTTGCCGGGGTCGGTGCCGATGACATCCGCGGTACGGGTGGCTCCGTCGCTGAGGCGTACGGAGACGGTCCCCGAGCCGGAGATCACATGGTTGTTGGTGATGATCTCGCCGTCCGGGGTGATGATCACTCCCGATCCGGTGGAGCCGCCCTCCGCCCGGATCTCGACGGTGCTGGGCATGACGGCCTGGGTGACCCCGGCGACGGTGCCCGCCGAGCCGGTGGAGACCTGGGTCCCCTGGACGGCGGCGGCCGCGTGGCCCGGGGCGTCCTCCCCGGAGACCTGGTCGAGCAGGGCGAACGTACCGCCGCCGACCGCCGCGGCGATCACGGCGACCGCGAGCAGCAGGGCGACGGGCCGCCGGGCACGGGCGATCCGGGGCGCGGGGGAGGCGGCCGGGGGATGTGCGGGCGGCTCCGGCCAGAGGGTGCCGGGGTAGGGGTCGGTCGTCGGCTGGGGGCCCTGTTCCTGCTGGTCGCGATAGTGGTCCGTCATGCTCACGACTGTCGCGCGGCTGTATGAGAACCGTCTGAGCCGGTGCTGAGAACGGCCGAAGAAGAGGGTGGGAAAGGGCTGAGCGGTGGGAAAGGGCTGAGCGGGTGGGCGAGGACCGAGGTCCCGGGGCCTGGGGGCCTGTGGTCCGCCGGGCGGGGCGGCCCGGGGCGGGTCCGAACAGATCATCCACGGGTGAAGCCGCCCCCGACCGCACCCCCGCCCCTCCCCGGCCGTCGGATGATCGCCCCGTCTCCGTCGGCCGACCGAGTGGGTGGGAAATGGCCTGGTTCTGTCCTCGGTGCGAGCGCCCCGAAGCCGTCGCCCATGTGGAGAACCCGAACGGGCTGCACCCGTTCCCCTGTCTCTTCTGCGACCACACCACCGTCCTCGGCCCGCCGCTCGGGACGGTCGGGGCCCAGGGGCTCTGCGGAACACCCGGGTGCGGCGGAACGGTCACCGAGGTCTTCGGGTACGACGCCGCCGGGCGGCTGGCCGAGGTACGGCGGGAGGCGTGCCCCGTGTGCGGTCCTGAGGACGGGTGCCCCGGGGGGTGCCCCGTGTGCGGCCCTTGAGGCGGTGCCCCTGGGAGCGGGTGCCCCGGGGCGCCGGGGCCACGGACGGCGGCTCAGTCGCAGCCGCAGGAGCGCCGGATGACCAGCCCCGAGGGGAACTGCCGCACCCGCTCGCGCCGGGAGCCCGCCAGCCGCAGCCCCTCGTCCAGGACGAGATCGACGGCGGCCCGCGCCA
Organism: Streptomyces sp. NPDC000594; assembly: GCF_040299965.1. Lineage (NCBI taxonomy): Bacteria > Bacillati > Actinomycetota > Actinomycetes > Kitasatosporales > Streptomycetaceae > Streptomyces > Streptomyces sp. NPDC000594. The sequence goes on from NZ_JBEPCY010000045.1 coordinate 35,702, forward strand.
TCGCGGGACGGTCGGACGCGACGGTGGTCAGCGGCGGATCGGTGAGATGCGCTTCCTTCACATCGTCGAAGCCCGCCACCGCCAGCTCCCGGGGGACGTCGATCCGCAGTTCACGGGCGGCCCGCAGCACCCCGATGGCCTGGTCGTCGGTGGCACAGAAGATCGCGGGCGGGCGGTCGGGCCCGGCCAGCAGCTTCAGGGCCACCTGATACGCCTCGTAGCGGTTGAACGGTGCCTTGACCATCCGGCCCTCGACCGAGCGGCCCGACTCCAGCATCGCCCGCCGCCAGCCCTCGACATGGTCGGTGACCGGGTCGCCGACCGGCGGGGTGGTGTCGGGGCCGCCGAGGCAGAGGACGTACTCGTTGCCGTGCTCCAGCAGATGGCGGACGGCGAGCTGGGCGCCGCCGATGTCATCGGTGACCACGGCCACGTCGTCCACCCCCTCGGGACGCTCGTGCAGCAGCACCACCCGCGCCTCCCAGGCCTCGATCTCCTGGGCCGCCTGCTCGGTGAGGCCCTGGCTGACCAGGACGAGACCGGCCACCCGCATCCCGAGGAAGGCCCGCAGATAGTGGACCTCGCGCTCACGGCGGTAGTCGGAGTTGCCGACCAGGACCATCTTTCCGCGCTCGGCCGCCGCCTGTTCCACGGCATGGGCCATCTCCGCGAAGAAGGGCTGCCGGGCATCCGGGACGATCATGCCTATGAGGTCGGTCCGCCGGGAGGCCATGGCCTGGGCGACCCGGTCGGGCCGGTACCCCAGCTCCTTGATCGCGGCGAGTACCCGCTCGCGCGTGGCCGGGGCGACCGGCCGGGGTCCGTTGTTGATGACGTAACTGACGACAGCGGTCGAAGTCCCCGCCAGTCGTGCAACGTCGTCCCGCGTCACCTTGGCCACGCGCGGCAGTCTACGCGGGGTGACCTACCTCTGGGCAGGGCGTACGGCCGCCTTGTGCCGCCTCGCGGGATCCGCCGGACGGGAGGGGGGCGCACTCGCCGAGGGGGCCTCCCGCTCCGCCTTCTCCGCCTTCTCCGGCGAGACGAAGCGGTATCCCACATTCCGGACGGTGCCGATCAGCGACTCGTGCTCCGGTCCGAGCTTGGCGCGCAGCCGCCGCACATGGACATCGACGGTACGGGTGCCGCCGAAGTAGTCGTATCCCCAGACCTCCTGGAGGAGCTGGGCCCGGGTGAAGACCCGGCCCGGGTGCTGCGCCAGATACTTCAGCAGCTCGAACTCCTTGAAGGTCAGATCCAGCACCCGCCCCTTGAGCTTGGCGCTGTAGGTGGCCTCGTCCACCGAGAGATCGCCGTTGCGGATCTCCATCGGGGAGTCGTCCACACCGAGCTGCCGGCGGCCGAGGCCCAGCCGCAGCCGTGCCTCCACCTCCGCCGGGCCGGCGGTGTCGAGCAGGACGTCGTCCACACCCCAGTCGGCGGTGACGGCGGCGAGACCGCCCTCGGTCACCACCAGGATCAGCGGACAGCTGAGGCCGGTGGAGCGCAGCAGCTGGCAGAGGGAGCGCACCTGCGGCAGATCGCGGCGCCCGTCGACGAGGATCACATCGGCGCCGGGGGTGTCCACCAGCGCGGGGCCCTCGGCGGGGGCGACCCGCACACTGTGCAGCAGGAGTCCGAGCGCGGGCAGCACCTCCGTCGACGGCTGGAGGGCGTTGGTCAGCAGCAGCAGAGTGCTCATCGCGCCCCACCCGCCCCTCGCCCGGTCCGCACCCTGCGGCTGGTATGGCTGTGCACGGTTCGCTCGCCCATTGCGTCGGTTCCTCCTCGGTCCCCGCGAGGACATGGTGCTGCGGCCCTGCTTCGTACGGTTGGTTCACCTGCCTGTAACAACGAGCAGGAAACACAAAAGGACCCGGGGGCTGCGTCGCCCGGATCCTCTTCCGGCCACCATAACGCAGAAGCGGTCCGCCGCAGAGGGCCGATGCGCACCCCTTGTCGTACCGCTGACGCGTTACGGACCGGGCCCGCCGCCCGGGGGCTCCTCGTACGAAACCCCTCGTACCCCCCTTAATACCTCGGATGCCCGCCGGACCGAAGCGCTCCGACCGACACGGACACGGGAACCCGGGGAGCGGACACCGCCGGACAGCCGGGGGCACACCGGCTCCACCGGCCCGGGGAGCGCCGGGCATGGCCCATGATGGATCCCGACGAAGGGAGTCGCGCATGCCGGCGGGGACGATCCGCTACTGGGCCGCGGCCAAGGCGGCGGCCGGTACGCCGGAGGAGCCGTACACGGCGGGCACGCTCGCCGAGGCGCTGAAGGTGGTGCGCCAGCGGCACCCCGGGGAGCTGACCCGCGTCCTGGAGCGGTGCTCGTTCCTGGTCGACGGGGATCCCGTCGGGGGGCGGGCCCATGAGACCGTACGGCTGGCCGACGGCGGCACGGTCGAGGTGCTCCCGCCGTTCGCAGGAGGGTGAACCGCACAGCATGAGCAGTGATCAGCAGTATCCGTACGGGGAACAGCCGTATCCGGCGCCGTATCCGGGGGAGCAGCAGCCCCCGTCCGGGGCCCCCGAGCCGCAGGACCCGTATCAGCGGCAGCCGTATCCGCAGCAGCCGCAGCAGTACGGGCAGCAGCAGCACCCCGTACCGCAGCAGCATCCCGTACAGCAGTACGGGCAGCAGCAGGAGTACGGGCAGTCGCAGGGGTACGGACAGCAGCCCCATCCGTACGGTCAGCAGCCGCAGGGGTACGGGGCGTACGGGCAGCAGCCCCAGGGCCCGGCCTATCCGCAGCCCGCGGCACCCGCGCACCAGGACGCCGCCGCCCAGACCTGGGAGGGCGAGACCTGGGACACCACCTACCAGCCCGTCGTCCCGCCCGCCCTCCTGGACGCGCCCGCGCCGGCGCCCCGGGGGGACGCCTCGGCGACCGCCTATCTCCCGCCGGTGCCGCCGGCCGGGGACCGGTCCGCCCCGCCCGGGGCCGGGACCCCGCCGCCGCACGGCGCGGCGCCCGCCCGGCGGCGGCAGCACGGCGCCCGCCCGGTGACCGGCTCCGTGCCGCTGCCGCCCGAGGCACCCGCCGCGCCGGAGCCCGCGGCCCAGGGCCCTGCGCCCACGGCTCCCGCCGCCGGGCCCGAGGGGTACACCACCCCCACCACCAGCGGCTCCGTCCGCCTCACCGACGCCCAGCGGGCCCGTGCCGAGGGGCGTTCCCCGATCATCGCGCCGGGCATCCAGCCCGCCGTGCTCACCGCCGGTCTCGCGGTGCTCCTCGCCGGGGGCGCCGCCGTCCACACCTACGCCCTGCTGATACCGCTGGTCCTGCTCCAGGCGGTCACCGCCGCCGGATGGTTCCGGCTCAACGGCATGTGGCCCGCGCGCCAGGGCATCGCGCTCGCCTTCGCCGGGGGCCTGGCCGCCGACGCCGCGCTGCTGGCGGCGGGCAAGGAGCACGCGCCCACCGCCGTCCTCGGCACCCTCGGCGTCTGGGTCCTGATCACCCTCGTCCTCCAGCTGCGCAGCCGCGCCGGGGCGGACGAGCGGATGTCCGGGCTGATGGCGACGGTCGTCTCGGCGGCCCTCGCGATCCTCACGACCGCCCTGCTGGCAGCGCCGGACGAGGCCGTCGTCGCGGGCGCCCTCGCGGTCGCCGGTGCCGTGGTGGTCCGGGCGCTGCCGCTGCCCGGACCGGTCTCCCTGGTGGCCGCGCCGCTCGCGGGCGCCGGGACGGCGGTCGTCGCGGCGGGCTTCCTCGCACTGGGCGCGACCGACGCCGCGCTGCTGGGCCTGGCGGCCGGAGTGCTCGCCCTGGTGGGGCTGCGGGTGGCCAGTTATGACTACCCGTCGCGCTTTGTCCACTTCACCGCCGGTGTCGCCCTGCCGTTGACCGCCGCCGCGCCCGCCCTGTATGTCCTGGGACGGGTGCTGACCTGATGTTCCGGGACGGCCGCTGATCCGAGCCGGCCCGGCCGGCCCCCCGGGGCGACCGGAACCGAAGCCCCCGCCCGGGGCGTCGATGTCTGAAAGGCGTCGTCGTTTCCGGGCCCTCCCGGAGCCGGGGGGAAGGGCGCGTACACGACGGACGACAAGAGGGTGGGACCACCGGACCATGCGTGCACTGCGAATATCGATGATCACGGTCGTGGTCCTCGGGATCCTCTTCGTCGCCGCCGACCGGATCGCGGTCATGATCGCGGAGAGTGAGGCGGCCGACCGGATCCGGAGCACCCAGGGACTCTCCGCCACCCCCGAGGTCTCCATCAAGGGCTTCCCCTTCCTCACCCAGGTCGCGGGCAAGCATCTGGAGGCGGTGGACATCAGCGTCTCCGGTCTGGACGCCTCGGCCGGGGGCCACACCGTGGAGGTCTCCGAGGTACGGGCCGAACTGGTCGATGTGGAGATCGCCGGGAACTTCACCACGGCCGTCGCGGGCCGGGCCGAGGGCTCCGCCCGGATCTCGTACGAGGATCTGACCAAGGCCGCGCCCAAGGGCGCCACGGTCACCTACGCGGGTCCGGAGCGGGCGGCGAAGGGGCAGGTCAAGATAGCCGGACCGGCGCTCCAGCTGCTGAAGAGCGCGGGCATCGAGGTGCCCGAAACGGTCCGGGGGATGCTGTCGGGCGAGGAGATCGTCGTCCACAGCACGGTCGAGCCCGCCGAGGGCGGCGCGGTGCGGCTGAAGGCCGACTCGCTGCCCGATGTCCCGGTGCCGGGGTACGACGGGCAGCTGCGCCAGGCCGTCGACTACGAGATGCAGATCGACGGACTGCCGGCCGGGATCCGGCTGGACCGGGCGAAGGCGTCGGAGACCGGGCTGACCTTCCTGGGGACCGGCCGCGACGTGTCGCTGGTGGGCTGAGGCCCCGGCGTCTCCCAGGCGTCTCCCCGGGGTCTCCCCGATGGGCCCGAGGCCCCGGCCCGCCCGCCCCGGCCGGGCTCTCGCGGGACCCGTGGCTCAGCCGGGCATCATCGTCAGCAGCCGGATCCCCGACCCCGCCAGCGTGAGCACCACCGGCGCGTACCACCAGCCGGAGACCAGCCGGCGCCGGTGCAGCGCCTCGGTCGCCATCTCCGTGAACCACGCCAGATGCAGGGCCGCGATGGCGGCGATCCCGGCGGTGGCGCCCTCGCCGGTCCAGCCGAGGACGAGGGCGTACGCCGTCACCGCGTTCGCCCCGGTCAGCGCGGCCCGGCTCCAACCGGCGGCGGCGCGGTCCACCGTCCCCCCGCCGCTCTCCGTCGTCGCCATGGATCCCCGTCCCCCCGGTCGGTGTCTTACCACCGAGGACGCGGGGGATGCCGTGCCGGATGCGCCCGAAAGGGATCAGTCCGTGCGGGCGGGTCAGTCCGTGCGGGCCGATCGGTCCGTGCGGGCCGGGCCGATCAGCCGGGCCAGCTGACGGCCCGCGATCAGCAGCGGCCGTTCGTCGCGGGAGACCTGGGCGGCCAGCTCGGCGCCCTCCAGGGTGCAGATGACCATGACGGCCAGCTCGGCGGCCTCGTCGCCGGGCATGCCGCTCGCGCGCAGCCTGGTCTCCACGATCTCCTGCCAGCGGGCGAAGGCGGTGCTCGCCGCCCGCTGGATGTCGGGCAGCCGGCCCGAGGTGCCCAGGGCGGTCGCGGTGACGGGACAGCCGTCCCGCCAGTCGGAGGCGCGCAGCCCCTCGGCGAGGTCGAGGGTGACGGCGACGACCGCCTTCGCCGGGTCCGGCTCCGCGTCCAGCAGCTCCCGCAGGATCGCGGAGAACTCCTCGTCGCCCCGGTGGACGGCGGCGACCGCCAGCTCCTGTTTGCCGCCCGGGAAGAAGTGGTAGACCGAGCCGAGAGTCGCCCCGGCCTCCTGTGAGATCTGCTTGATGCCGGTGCCGTCGTACCCCTGCCGCTGCATCAGCAGGGAGGCCGCCCGGACGATCCGCTCCCGGGTGCCGGGAAGGGCGTCCGTCTCCTCGGTGCCCGGAGCCCCGGGCGCGCTGGTCCTGGTCCTCATCCGTCGAATCTACTGGATGGAACGTCCATTACAGAAGGGGCGACCGGGCGGCGATGGACGCCCCGGCCGCATGGTGAGACGACTTCGTCCGAGGGGTAGAAGGGTGCCCTCCGGCGGGCCTCGGCCCGACCCCGGCGGACCGCTCGTCACCGGCCCGCATTCCGCATCCTGGACTTTCTCGTCTCATTATCCGACACAACGGTGACATGGCGGCCGACTCGTCCCTACGATCGGACCCATGAAGCGACAGGCGGACCTCACGAAGCGGCGGGCAGTCGACCTGTGCCGCGTCGCCGCCATGCTCTGTCGCGCCGTCTGAGCGGGACCCCGTACGACGAGCGGGAAGTCCCACGCGCTCTCTCCGCCCCGGCCCTTCCATCCCTGAGGCCCTTCCACCTCTGATCAGGGCCGCCCCCGCGGTTACGCCGCCTCTCACGCGTACCGCGCAGTCTCCACGCACCACCGCCGCACACTGCCCCGGAGGAGAAACAGCATGAGCCGCAGCGACGTCCTGGTCGACGCCGACTGGGTCGAGGCGCACCTCGACGACCCGCAGGTCGCCCTTGTCGAGGTCGACGAGGACACCTCGGCGTACGAGAAGAACCACATCCGGAACGCGATCCGGATCGACTGGACCAAGGACCTCCAGGACCCGGTCCGCCGCGACTTCATCGACCAGGAGGGCTTCGAGAAGCTCCTCTCCGCCAAGGGCATCGCGAACGACACCACCGTCGTGCTCTACGGCGGCAACAACAACTGGTTCGCCTCCTACGCCTACTGGTACTTCAAGCTCTACGGCCACGACAGCGTCAAGCTGCTCGACGGCGGTCGCAAGAAGTGGGAGCTGGACTCCCGGGACCTCGTGGACGGCGACCAGGTGCCCGAGCGCGCCGCCACCGAGTACCGCGCCCAGCCGCAGAACCTCGCGATCCGCGCCTTCCGTGACGACGTCGTCGCCGCGATCGGCACCCAGAACCTGGTCGACGTGCGCTCCCCCGACGAGTTCAGCGGCAAGCTGCTCGCCCCGGCCCACCTCCCCCAGGAGCAGTCGCAGCGGCCGGGCCACGTGCCCACCGCGCGCAACATCCCCTGGTCGAAGAATGCCAACGACGACGGCACCTTCAAGTCCGACGACGACCTGCGTGCCCTCTACGAGAACGAGAAGGTCGACCTGGCGAAGGACACCGTCGCCTACTGCCGCATCGGTGAGCGCTCGGCCCTGACCTGGTTCGTCCTGCACGAGCTGCTGGGCGTCGACAACGTCAAGAACTACGACGGATCCTGGACCGAGTACGGCTCGCTGGTCGGCGTGCCGATCGAGCTGGGCGCGGCGAAGTAGCCCGTCCCGCAGCAGAACCGACCCGCGGACATTTGGAGCAGCAGTATGTGTGGAGCGAAGGCAGGCGGACCCGACGCCTCGACCATCAAGCCCGGTGAGACGACGATCCAGGGCCAGGTGACCCGTAACGGCGAGCCCGTGACCGGCTATGTCCGGCTGCTGGACTCGACCGGCGAGTTCACCGCGGAGGTCCCGACCTCGGCGACCGGACAGTTCCGGTTCTACGCCGCCGAGGGCACCTGGACCGTGCGCGCCCTGGTGCCGGGCGCCACGGCGGACCGTACCGTCGTCGCGCGGACCGGTGGTCTGGCCGAGGTCGCCATCGCGGTCTGACGCGTAGCCGACGCCCCTACCGCGCGGTCGCGCGGACGGGCACCATGAACGGCCGGAGGGCCGCACCCCCGGGGGTTGGACGCCACTGGATCCGGGGTGCGGCCCTTCGGCGCGCCCGGACACCCGCGCCCGGCTGTCCCCGCTTCCGGAGGCACGGAGGCCCGGAGGGGGGCGGCGCGGCGCCGCCGGTCGTACGCTGGAGACATGTACGCACGGCGGCGGCGTGCCTATTTCGTGCTGATGGGCGTCTGCCTCTTCCTCTTCGTCTCCGCCTGGTCGTTCGTCCGGCTGTTCTCGGTCCCGGCGGCGGTGGCGCTCTGCGTCGTCGCCATGGTGATCCCGCCGATCGCGGTGATCGTCGCCAATCGGCGGGGGCCGGACGACCGCTGGTGGGACGATCCGTCCGGCGACCCCGAGTCCGACCGGTGGTGGGACGAGCTGGACGGGAAGCCCCGCCGCTGAGCCCCCGAGGAGCCCGGCGCGGGTGTCAGTAGACGAGCGCCTGGACGCCGTCCGCCATGATCTCGCCGACGAAGACCTGCGCCCCGGCGATCCGCGCCCCCTCGATCAGGTCGCCCTCCCCGATGTCCCGGCGGGCCGCGCACTGGGTGCAGACGGTGATCGTGCCGCCCCCCGCCTGGATCGACTCGATCAGATCCGGCAGCGGGGCCGCGTGCGGCAGCTCGAACTCCGCCGCCCGGCCCGGCAGCGCGAACCATGTGGACTCGCCGGTCAGCCAGAGCGAGACCTCGACCCCGCTGGCGACGGCGACGGCCGCCACGGTGAACGCCTGGGAGCAGCGCTCCGGTCCGTCGGCACCTGCGGTCACCTTGATCACGAGCTTCTTGTCCATGGCCCGAACTGTAGTCCGGCCCCGGCCCCGCCCCCCGGCGCGCCGGACCGGTGCGGGGGCGCCCTCGCAGAGAGGGCCGGGCCCCCACCCATTAGGCTGGTGCCCGGCCCGTACAACGCCCATCGCGCACCCGAGGAGCACTCCGTGCAGCTGTTTTTCGAAGCCCTGCTGGTCCTGGTCTGCATCGGCGTCGGCGCCTTCGCCCTGCTGACCGTGAAGAAGCTGTACCAGGGCCAGCGCTGACGTCCCGGCCGGCCGCATCCCACCTCGCCTCTACAGATCGCCAGAGCTGCCCATGATCGAGATTCCGTCCGACCTCAACCCGGACCTCGTCCCCCTCGCCTTCCTCCTCGGTACCTGGGAGGGCGCGGGTGTCGCCGACTTCCCGGGCGCCGAGAAGTGCAACTTCGGCCAGTCCGTCACCTTCAGCCACGACGGCCGTGACTTCCTTGAGTACGCCTCGCACTCCTGGGTGCTGGACGCCGAGGGGAACCAGGTCAAGCCGCTGGAGAGCGAGCACGGCTACTGGCGGATCGACAAGGACCGCAAGGTCGAGATCGTCATGGTCCGTGACCAGGGCATCGTGGAGGTCTGGTACGGCGAGCTGGCCGACCAGAAGCCGCAGATCGACCTGGCGACCGACGCCGTGGCCCGTACCGCCGCGTCCGGCCCGTACAGCGGTGGCAAGCGGCTCTACGGCTATGTGAAGAGCGACCTGATGTGGGTGGGCGAGAAGGCCACCCCCGAGGTCCCGCTGCGGCCGTACATGTCCGCGCATCTGAAGAAGGTCACGGCCGCCCGTACCGTCACCCCCGAGGAGGTCGAGTCCTGGGCCAAGGACCTCGGTGACCTTCCGGACGACGGCATCGCCTTCTTCCGCTGAGCCGGTCCCCTCGCCGAGCCGCGCGCTCCGCTGAGCCGCACCCCGCACGCCCCCGGTTTCCGTCGAGCCGGGGGCGTTCGCGATCCGCCTGCCTACACTGGTACGCGTGGTGAGCACCGACTGGAAGAGCGACCTGCGGCGGCGCGGCTACCGCCTGACGCCCCAGCGACAGCTGGTACTGGAGGCCGTCGACGCGCTGGATCACGCGACCCCCGACGGCATCCTCTGCGAGGTGCGGAAAACCGCCGCCGGGATCAATATCTCCACGGTCTACCGGACCCTGGAGCTGCTGGAGGAGCTGGGCCTGGTCTCCCACGCCCACCTCGGCCACGGCGCCCCCACGTACCACCTGGCCGACCGGCACCACCACATCCATCTGGTCTGCCGGGACTGTACGGGGGTGATCGAGGCCGATGTCGAGTGCGCGGCGGAGTTCACCGCCAAGCTCCGGGAGAGCTTCGGCTTCGACACCGATCTCAAGCACTTCGCGATCTTCGGCCGCTGCCGCTCCTGCACGGCTGAGGCTTCAACTACCGAGTCGTAGGCTTTCCCCATGTCCTCTGTGAAGAGCCCTCTGCTGTCCCAGCCCGGCGCGGTCCCCGCCGAGGGAGCCGACGAAGGTGTCGCCGCGCACTACGGCGACCTCTTCCGTGAACAGCGCTCCCTCGCCGACGGCGCGGGCCTGGTCGACCTCTCCCACCGCGGCGTGATCGCCGTCACCGGCGAGGACCGGCTCAGCTGGCTCCATCTGCTGCTCACCCAGCACATGACCGAGCTGCCGGTGGGGCGGGCGACCGAGGCGCTGATCCTCTCCTCCAACGGCCATATCGAGCACGCCCTCTATCTGGTCGACACCGGGGACACCGTCTGGGCCCATGTCGAGCCCGGGACCCAGGGCGAGCTGGTGGCCTATCTGGAGTCGATGAAGTTCTTCTACCGGGTCGAGGTCGCCGACCGTACGGACGACACCGCGGTGGTCCATCTCCCCGCCGGGTCGATCGCCGAGGTGCCCGAGGGCGCCGTGGTCCGGGAGACCGCGTACGGCCGGGATCTCTTCCTGCCCCGGGAGAAGCTGGAGGAGTACGCCGCCGCGCACGGCCCGCTCGCCGGGATCCTGGCGTACGAGGCGCTGCGGGTGGAGGGCCACCGGCCGCGGGTCGGCTTCGAGACCGACCATCGCACCATCCCGCACGAGCTGGGCTGGATCGGTACCGCCGTCCACCTCCAGAAGGGCTGCTACCGGGGGCAGGAGACCGTCGCCCGGGTGCAGAACCTCGGCAAGCCGCCGCGCCGGCTGGTCTTCCTCCACCTGGACGGGAGCGAAGTGCTGCTGCCGGCGCCGGGCACCCCGATCCGGCTGGCGGCGGACGGCGAGGAGGGCCGGAAGCTGGGCTTCGTCACCACCTCGGCCCGCCACCACGAGCTGGGGCCGATCGCGCTGGCGCTGGTGAAGCGGAATGTGCCGGTGGACGCGGAACTGATCGCGGGGACGACGGCGGCGGCGCAGGAGACCGTGGTCGAGCCCTGACACCCACCGGGCCGGGGCTCCGTGCGGGTCCGGACCTCCAGCCGGCACGGGGCTCCGTGCCGGCTCGGACCTTCAGCCGGGCTCAGACCTCCAGCAGGACGGTGAACGGCCCCTGGTTGGTCAGCGAGACCCGCATGGACGCCCCGAACCTGCCGGTCTCCACCCGTGCCCCCAGCTCCCGCAGCTGCCGCACCACCTCGTCCACCAGGGGTTCGGCCACCGGACCCGGCGCGGCCGCGTTCCAGGTGGGGCGGCGGCCCTTCCGGGCGTCCCCGTAGAGGGTGAACTGCGAAATCACCAGCAAGGGCGCATTCACCTCCGAGCAGGACTTCTCGCCCTCCAGAATGCGCATCGACCACAGTTTCCTGGCGAGCTGCGCCGCCTTCGCCGGTGTGTCGTCGTGGGTGACCCCCACCAGCACACACAGCCCCTCGCCGAAGATCTCGCCGACCGTTCCGGCGTCGTCCCCGTCCGTCACGGCGACACTCGCGCCGTCCACCCTCTGCACCACCGCACGCATACAGACCAACCTATCTGGGGCTGAACGGGTGCAGAGCACCTGCGTCGGGTGCGTCCGGAATGGCACGATGCAGACAGGCGGTGCGCCACCCCGGCCCCCCTGGCCCCCGGGGAGATCCGTGCACCGGTCGAGGGGACGGACGCAGGCATATGAGCACATCTGGAACCGGGCAGCCGATCGGTCCCGTATCGACTCCCGGACTCCCGCTTCCGACGGTGGTGGGGGCGGTGCCGGCCGTGGGGACACGGGCCGCCCGGCGCACCCCCCAGCCCCGGGCGACCACCGACGCCCTCACCGACCCGCCGCAGTACGATCTGCGCGCCCTGCGCCTGCCCGAACTGCGCATCCTGCGCCGGGAGTCCCAGCGCGACGAGGCCGATCTCAGCTATGTCCGGCGGATGCTCCACGGGCGGATCGACATCCTCCGCGCCGAGCTGGCCCGGCGGACCGACGACCGGACGCCGCTGGTGCGCAGCCTGGTCGTGGACCGGCTCTCGGAGATCCTCGCCGACGCCCCTTCCCGGCACCGCAGACCCGCACGCCATGTGACGCTCTGCACACCGCAGAACGAGGAGTACCGCAGGATCGCCGCGGACATGCTGGCCGATGTGGAGCTGTCGGACCTCTCGGCCAGGACCGATGAGGAACTCCACGCGGGAATGGGCCGGCTGGGCCGGTACGAGCAGCAGATCTCGCGCCGCCGGCAGCTCCTTCAGCGGACAGCGGACGACTGTAGTGCGGAGATTGCGCGGAGGTACCGTGAAGGAGAAGCGCAAGTAGACGACCTGCTGACCTGAAGAGATCCTTCCGGAAGCGGGTCCTCCCCCCACCCGCCACGGAGGCCGACGATGACTCCTGCCGCCATACCCCCGGTTGCCGCCATACCCCCGGTCCTCGCCGAGGTCGTTCGTTCCGGCTTTGTCGAGGGCCATCACCGCGGCTCACTGGTCGTCCTCGACGCCGACGGCCGGGTGGAGCTGGCGCTGGGCGACCCGGCGGCCCCCGTCTTCCCGCGCTCCGCCAACAAGCCCTTCCAGGCCGCCGCCGTGCTCCGGTCGGGTCTCGACCTCTCCGGGGAGCGGCTGGCGCTGGCCGCCGCCAGCCACTCCGGTGAGCAGTTCCACCTGGACCTGGTCCGCAAGATGCTCGCCGAGTGGGGTCTTGAGCCGGCGGACCTCCAGACCCCGCCGGATCTGCCGCTGGACCCCACCGAGGCCGAGCACTATCTCGCCCGTGGCCTGGTCCGGGACAAGGTCACCATGAACTGTTCGGGCAAGCACGCCGCGATGCTCGCGGCCTGCGCCCTCAACGGCTGGGAGACGCGGAGCTATCTCGACCCGGACCACCCGCTCCAGCGGCTGGTCCGCACCGAGCTGGAGGCGGCGGCGGGCGAGCCGGTCGCCGCCGTGGGCACCGACGGCTGTGGCGCGCCGCTGATGGCGATCGGTCTCACCGGGCTGGCGCGCGCCTTCCGCTCCCTGGTCCTCGGCGCTCCCGGGAGCCCGGGGCGGCGGGTCGCGGACGCCATGCGGACCCACCCCGAGTATGTGGCGGGCACCCGCCGCCCGGACACCTGGCTGATGACCGAGGTTCCCGGGACCCTCTCCAAGATGGGTGCCGAGGCCGTCCAGGCGGTGGCGCTGTCCGACGGCCGGGCCCTCGCCTTCAAGATCGACGACGGTGCCGGGCGGGCCCTCGGGCCCGTGCTCGCCCGTGCGCTGGCCCTGCTCGGGGTCGACGCGCCGGTGCGGACCCGGATAGGCCGTGCCCCCTTGCTGGGCGGCGCGGCCGAGGTCGGGGAAATCCGGGCGACTTTCTGAACCGGTCCCCCCTAGCGTGGGTTCATGAGTCCTGAGATCCGCAAGGTCACCGAGTCCGAGTTCCCCGAGTGGATGCGGGCGTTCCGCACCGGGTTCCTCATGCCGCCCACAGCCTCCGAGGAGGAGATGACCGGGCGGCGCGGGGGAGTGGACCTGGACCGCACCACCGGGGTCGTCGACGGCGGGCGCTGGGTGGCCACGTACCGCACCTTTCCGCAGTGGGTCGCGGCCCCGGGCGGCGCCCGGATCCCCACCAACGCGATCACCAATGTCAGTGTCAGTGCCACCCACCGCCGCCGGGGGCTGCTCAGCCGGATGATCACGGAGGATCTGGCGGCGGCGAAGGAGCGCGGCGATGTGCTCGCCTCGCTGATCTCCGCGGAGTACCCGATCTACGGCCGGTACGGCTTCGGCGTCGCCACCTGGATCGCGGAGTGGACGGTGGATCTGCTCCGCGGCGGGCTGGACCGGAGCCGGCCCCTCCCCGGGTCCGGCCGGATCGACCTGGTGGACGCGGCGGAGGTCCGTACCGAGGGCCCGGTACTGCATGAGCGGGTCGCGGCGCTGGTACCCGGCCTGGTCAGCCGTAACGAACGCTGGTGGCGGATCCAGACCGGCGAGATCACGGTGCCCAGCACTGAATGGACCGAGCCGCTGTACGCGCTGTACCGCTCGGCGTCGGGTGAGGTGGAGGGGCTGGCCGTCTTCGCCTCCGACGGCGAGTGGAGCGACGCCAAGCAGCCCCGGGGCACGGTACGGGTCCGGGATCTGCTGGCGCTGACCCCGGACGCCGAGCGGGCGCTCTGGCACTTCGTCTGCTCCCTGGACTGGGTCACCGCCGTCCGCACCGGGCGCCGGTCCCCCGACGACCTGCTGCCGCTGCTGCTGCCGGACGCCCGTGCGGCGCAGGCGACCTCGCTGGTCGACGGCTTGTGGCTGCGGGTGCTGGATGTCCCCCGGGCGCTGGAGTCCCGGACGTACGACACCTCCGCCGGGCTGGTCCTCGACATCCACGACCCACTCGGCCTCGCGGCGGGCCGCTACCGCCTGGAGGTCTCCCCGGACGGCGCCTCCGCGGCGCCCACGGACGAGAGCGCGGACCTGACCCTGGGCGTGGACGCGCTGGCCGCGCTCTATCTGGGGGACGCGTCGCCCCTGCGGCTGGCCGCGGTGGGGGCGCTGGAGGAGTCCCGCGCCGGTGCCGTGCGGCTGGCGGAACGCGTCTTCCGCACGCCGGTGCGGCCGTGGTGCCCGGACGTCTTCTGACGGCCCGGGCCCAGCCGCCTCGGGCCCTCCGGGCAGGTAGATCAAGCTCCGTGGGGGTCCCCCCGGACGGAGTCTGGGGGAGTTTGAGGCGCGGGGCCTCAACATTCAGCCTCGTGGGGGTCCCCCCGGACGGAGTCTGGGGGAGTTTGAGGCGCGGGGTTCGGGGCTGGCCCCGACGTCCGCCCGAGGTGACTCGGGGCCGAGGTCCGTCCTCAATCGCCGGACGGGCTTACATGTGCGCGACGGTGTGCCCGAGGTGTCTCGGGGCCGGGGTCTGTCCTCAATCGCCGGACGGGCTGAAAAATGGCACCCCGGCCCCGACGGTGGCTTCAGGAAAATCAGCCCCATGGGGTCCCCCCCCGGAGTCTGGGGGAGATTGAGGCGCGGGGTTCGGGGCTGGCCCCGACGTGTGCCCGAGGTGTCTCGGGGCCGAGGGGCTCGGGGTCGTAGGCTCGGCGCATGAGTGGTGAGGCGGTACGGGACGGGGCGCCGGGCGAAGGTCTGCGCGAGCGGAAGCGGCGGCGCACCCGCCAGACGATCTCCGACACGGCCATCGCCCTCTTCCTGGCGCGCGGCTTCGACGCCGTCCCCGTCACCGAGATCGCCGCCGCCGCCGACGTCTCCAAGCCCACCCTCTTCCGCTACTTCCCCGCCAAGGAAGACCTCGTACTGCACCGGTTCGCCGACCACGAGACGGACCCCGCCCGCGCGGTCCGCACCCGCCCCCCCGGCGCCACCCCCCTCGCGGCGCTGGAGCGGTACGTCCTCGACGGGCTGGCCCGCCGCGACCCGGTGACCGGGCTGAACGACCTGCCCGAGGTGCTCGCGTTCCACCGGCTGGTGTACGGGACGCCGAGCCTGGTCGCCCGGTTGTACGCCTTCCAGGGCCGGTCGGAACGGGCCCTGGCCGAGGCGCTCGGCCCAGGGGTACGCGCCCGGCTCGCCGCGGGCCAGATCGTGGCCGTGCTGCGGATCCTGGCGGAGGAGAACGCCCGGCGGATCCTGGCGGGGGAGAGCGCGGAGGAGGTGCGCCCGGAGGCCGAGGCGGCGACCCGGCTGGCCTTCGAGCAGCTCGCCCGGGGCATCGGCACGGAGTGAGCCCACGCCGGGAACGGCACAGCCCCCCGAAAGTGATACTCGGTTAAAAAAGTTACTCGGTTGCCCTAGGGTGGGAGGGGTGAGCGACGACGACCTCAGCCCCGCGCTGCACCAGGAGCGCGCCCATCACGAGAAGTGCCGCGCCGCACTGGCGCGCATGGCCCAGGAGGCCGACGACCAGGTCCGCGTCGGGGAGCACGCCTTCGCCTCCGGTGCCGACGCCGAGGTGCTCGGCCGGCATCTGCGCTCCCGGGCCCGGGAGGTACGGGAGGAGCCGGACGGCCCGCTCTTCTTCGGGCGGCTCGACTTCGCCCCCGAGAGGCCCGAGGCACCCGGGACACCCGACGGGCCCGACGCACCCGGGGCACCCGGCGAGCCCGACGCACCCGGGGCATCCGGCGCACCCGGGAGCGCGGATGCCGGCCGGAGCCATCACATCGGCCGCCGCCGGATCACCGAGTACCCCGCCGCCCCGCCCCTGGTGATCGACTGGCGCGCCCCCATCGCCCGCGCCTTCTACCAGGCCGACGCCCGCGACCCGCACGGCGTCGCCCGCCGCCGCCGCTTCGGCTGGGCCGCGCCCCGCCCCGGCGCCCCCGCCGAACTCACCTCCCTGGAGGACGAACACCTCATCCGCCCCCGTACCCCCACCGCCCCCGGTGACGGCCCCTCCGCCCTGCTCACCCGGGAGATCGAACGCCCCCGTACCGGCCCCATGCGGGATATCGCCGCCACCCTCCAGCCCGAGCAGGACGACATCGTGCGCGCGGGCCCCGACGGCTCCCTCTGCGTTCAGGGCGCCCCCGGCACCGGCAAGACCGCCGTCGGACTGCACCGCGCCGCCTATCTCCTCTACACCCACCCCCGGCTGCTGCGCCGAGGCGGCGTGCTGGTCCTCGGCCCCGACCGGGCCTTCCTCACGTACATCTCCTCGGTCCTCCCCTCGCTCGGCGAGCGGAACATCCGCCAGTCCACCCTGCTGGAGGAGATCGCCCGCCAGGAGATCCGCGCCCAGGACACCCCCGAGGCCCTGGCGCTCAAGCACGACGCCCGGATGGCCGGGGTGCTGCGCCGGGCCCTGCGCGCCCGGATCACCGCGCCCTCCGGCGATCTCACCGTCCCCGACGGCTCCCACCGCTGGCGGGTGGCGCGCGAGGAGATCGAGCGGATCGTCGCCGGGGTACGCGCCGAGCCCCTGCCGTACGCCGTCGGCCGGGAACGGGTCCGGGCCCTGGCGGTCCGCGCCGTACGGGATCTCGCCGAACGCCGCTCCGGGCCCCGGAACGAGGGCTGGGCCCGCCGGATCGGCTCCGGGCGGGCGGTCCGCGCCTGGGTGGACGCCGTCTGGCCCCGCGCCGTGCCCGAGGAGGTGCTCACCGAGGTGCTGACCGACCCGGCCGACCCGGCGTTCACCCCCGGCGAGCGCGCCGCCCTCCGGTGGCCCGCGCCCCCGCGCTCGTACCGCACGGCCCGGTGGACCGCCGCCGATCTGCTGCTGCTGGACGAGATCGCCGGGCTGGTCGAACGCCCCGCCGGATACGCCCATGTCGTGGTGGACGAGGCCCAGGACCTGTCGCCGATGGAGTGCCGGGCCGTCGCCCGGCGATCCGCCTCGGGCGCGCTCACCGTCCTCGGCGACCTGGCCCAGGGCACCACCCCCTGGGCGGCCCGCGACTGGCGCGCCCAGCTGACCCGGCTGGGCCGTCCCGAGGCCCCGGTGATCCCGCTGACCACCGGTTACCGGGTGCCCGCCCCGGTGCTGGAGCTGGCCGGGCGGCTGCTGGACGGGCTCGGTGTCACCGTCCCGACCCCCCGTTCGCTGCGCCGGGACGGGGAGCTGACGGTCCGCCGGGTGGACGATCTCACCGGGGCGGTGGTCGGCGCGGTGCGCTCGGCGCTCGCCCGGCCGGGCTCGGTCGGGGTGATCGCCGACTCCGGGGCCGTTCCCGGGCTGTACGGGGCGCTGCGCGCCGGGGGCGTCGAGGCGGACCTGCTGGAGGAGGCCTCGGGCGCGCGGGTGACCGTACTGCCCGCCGTCCGGGCCAAGGGGCTGGAGTACGACCATGTGGTGGTGGTCGAACCCGCCCTGATCGCGGCGGCGGAGGAGCGCGGGCCGAACCGTCTCTATGTGGTGCTCACCCGTGCCGTGTCCCGGCTCGACGTGCTCCACCGGCTGCCGCTGCCCCCGGCGCTGGAACGCCCCTGACCCGCCACCCCTGACCAGCCACCCCTGGTCTGCGGACTCAGACCGCCAGGGCCTCCGCCGGTACCGCTGCCGGGACCACCGGGGCCCGGTGGGCCAGGGCGACGACCGTCTCATCGGCCGCCGCTGCGGCGAGCTGGGGCAGCTCCCACCACCAGGTGATGACCGGGATGTCCAGCGGGGCGTCGCTGCCGTCGGTCGGTGTCTCCGTGAAGAAGGTCGGGAGCCGGGCCGGATCGTGCGGGGTGGTGTACCGCAGGGAGCTGATCCCCCACTCCTGCGACCCCCGGATGAAGTGGGCGAGGCTGTCGAGGTAGCGCCGGAGCTGCGGGCTCGCGGTCGCCGCCATCGCCCGGCGCAGCCGCAGGAAGAGGCACATCACCCGGTCGCGCTGGGCGACGGCGGTGGTGAGGGCGGCGTCGGGGGTCAGCCCGTGGTGGTGTTCCAGGACCCGCAGCACATTGAGCCAGTAGCCCGTGCTCCGGCTCTCCTTGTGGTGGGAGAGGAGGTCGTTGTCCCAGGTGATGACGTAGGACGCCATCTCGGCGGCGGCGCGGGTGGCGGGGCTGTCGCGCTCGTGCGGCTGGAGCTCGTACCCATGGGCCATCTCCAGCAGGGGGAGGACCACCGTGGTCGCGCCGTCGTAGAGGCGCATCAGGGTGTAGTCGTTGAGATCCGGGACGGTTCCGGCGCGGCGGTGCTCGGCCTCCCAGGCGACGGAGAAGAAGTACTCGCGCAGCGCGTCGATCCAGCGGGCGGTCTGCCCATGGGTGCCGTGGCGGGAGATCCGGGCGCGCAGATCCCGTACCCCGATGGCCAGCGGATCCTCGGTGAGCAGGGGGATCTCGGGGTTCTGGGCGATACGGAGCAGCCGGTGGAGCACCGCGACCAGCTCCCCCGGGCGGTGGCCGAGGTCGCTCTCCTCGCAGCAGCCGTCGTCCACGCCGAACAGCCAGAGGACGAAGTCCGAGAGGAGGGAGACGACTTCCTCCCGGCCCTCGGGGAGGATCATGGCGGAGAAGGTGCCGATGTCATGGCTGACCAGCCGGGCGCGCAGCTCATCGGTGCCGATGCCCATGGAGTGCGCCCATGCGGTGGTCCGGGCGTCGATGGCGGCGTGCCGGGGGTGGATGGCGGGGGGTATCGGGGAGAAGAACGGCGGAACGGTCAGCTCGGGCCCCACCTTCGGCCACCTCTCTGCATCATGGGACGGGGACGGGGACGGGGACGGGGACGGGGACGGGGACGGGGACAGGGACGGGGACGGCGTCGGGCCACCCGTCCGGTGGGGATCCGGACGGCGGATCCGGACGGGCGGGGGCTTTGCGGAGTGTGCTCGACGGAATCCGCGACTGCCGGTGTGCATCGGCCGTGCAGGGAGCGGTTCCGCCGTGCGATCGATCAACTAAGGCGCATAGTAATCAGCCGTGATACGGCTTCCAACAGGCCATTTCCGCCACTTCGGCCGCCTGGGGGGTGCTGTGGACCGGGTGCCCTCAGGGTCCCGGATGCTGTGGTTCCGGTCGGTGCGCGCTTCCGTCTGCAACGGCTTTTCCGGGGATTCCCAGATGGCGGGCGCCTGTTGGGGGCCGGTGGTGCGCCGGGCGCGGACGACACGCCGGAGGGTGGTACGGCGTGCGCGGGGTGCCGGTCCGGCACCGCCGGCGGGGAGCGATAAGTGCGCCACGGGCAAGGGGCTTCGGGGGCACATCATCTGATAGGCCGTAAGGGCGGCAATTCGTCATGCGGGTGGTACGTACAGATGTGCGAGCGCCACGGCGTGTCGTCTTGTCGGGCGGGTCGGGCACCTTCAGGGGATGGCTGAAAACCGACGTTTGGCGCGGAGTTGATGTGGTGGAGCGAGGGGGTATGTGATCGCGGGGTGGGTGACGAGCCATCACGCGGTGATAGACGATGGCCCCGTGCGTACTTCAAGAAGTTGATGAACCTTCGCTGACCTGCGAGTTCATCGGATTCTGAGTCGCCTGGAGGCGATCCTTCTCATCAATCTCTCAGAATCTTGTACAACCATTTTTCGCTGTCCTGTGTCTGGATGTACGAGTCTCTGACTCATTAAGTCCTCCGGGCACCTGGACGGCGTATGTCCCATGACGCCGCGGCGCCCCCTCTGAACTGGGATGTACATGCGATCTCGTGTATCGGCCGTCGCTCTGACCGGCGCCCTGGCGCTGACCGCGCTCACCGTCCCCGTGGCCCAGGCCGATGTCCTGGCCGCCAAGCCCGGCGCGGCCCAGCTGCCCACCATCTCCGATGTCGTGGTCAACGGCGGCAAGGCGATCGTCCTCGGCACCACCGAGAAGAAGACGGTCACCGTCACCTTCAAGGCCAAGCACCCCGAGGGCATCTACATGGCCCTCCCGCTGCTCTGGCACGGCTCCAACTTCGAGGAGCCGGACGGCCTGATCCTGGAGGACAACCTGGAGGCCTCCTGCACCTCCGGTACGACCTCGACCTGCACCGGGAAGTTCATCATCGACCCGCGTGCGGACCTGTACTACAACAAGCTGGCGGGCAACGCCTGGAAGGTCTCCGCCACGGTGATCGCCAATGACGGCGAGTCGCTGGAGAAGACCAACGCCAAGACCTTCTCGGTCCAGCGCGCCTCCAAGCTCACGGTCAACGCCGCCCCGGAGCCCGTCGCCCAGAACGCGACGATCACCGTCACCGGCGCCTTGACCCGCGCCAACTGGGAGACGTACAAGTACTCCGGGTACGCCGACCAGTCGGTGAACCTCCAGTTCCGCAAGGCCACCAGCAACACGTACACCACGGTCAAGACGATCAAGACCGACAGCAAGGGCAATCTGAAGACCACGGTGAAGGCGTCGAGCGACGGCTTCTACCGCTACGCCTTCGCCGGTACGGCCACCACGCCGGCGGTCAACGCGGCGGGCGACCAGATCGACGTTCGCTGAACACTTCCCCGGGCCACGGCCCCTGGGCGCGCGGGGGCGTCCAGGGAACGCGGCCCGGGGGCTTTTCCCCGGCCGTACCGCCCGCCGTACCGCCCGTATTGCCCGTATCGCCCGAGCCGCCCGCGTCGTCCGAGGAACCCCAGTGATCACGGAGTATCAGCAGCGGCTGCGGGAGCTGTATCTCGCCGCGCCGGTGGTGCCCGCGCCCGAGCCCTGGCGGGCGGTTCACACGGGGGAGATCGCCGTCGGCGGTCTGCTCGGCATCGGCTTCGCGGTCCATCCGGAGACCGGGCACGATCTGGTGATGGTGGTCTCCAGCACCGGGCACGGCCTCCTCTCCGCGGTCACCGGCGAGCGGATCGCACGGGACCGTGACCCGCTCACGGACCCCGAGGACAGCCCCGACCTGGTCTGTCCGGGGCTCGGCCCGGTCGCGGGCGTGCCGGTCCGGATCGCCGGTCTCCATGGCGGAGGTCTGCACACCGGGGCCGGCGGCGGCTGGACGGTGGAGGTCGTACGCCCCGACTGGCCCCATGACCGGGTGATCCTCTTCGGCCCCGGCGGCCGTATCGATCAGGGCCCGCCGGGCGGGATGTGCTGGCACATCCTCCACTCCCGCCACTCGACGCTCCGCGCTGCGGGCTTCTCCCCCTCCGGCCGCACGCTGGTGGTCGCCACCAGCAGCGGGATCACTCTCTGGACCCGCCCCGCCACCGTCTGAGCGGCCGGCGGCAGGGCCTCTCCCGGTGGCGTCTCCGGGACAGGACGGGGCGGGACGGGACGGGATGGGACGAAACGGCGCGGGATTCGACCGGACCTACGCGCCCTGCGGCTGGGTGAAGCGCAGCATGTTCCCCGACGGGTCGCGGAAGGCGCAGTCGCGCACGCCGTACGGCTGGTCCATCGGCTCCTGGATCACCTCACCACCCGCGGCGCGGATCCGCTCGAAGGTGGCGTCGCAGTCGGCGGTCCGGAAGATGACGCCGCGCAGCATCCCCTTGGCCAGCAGCTCGGCCACCGCCCGCCGGTCGGCGTCCGAGGCGTTCGGGTCGGCGAGGGGCGGTTCGAGGACGATCTCCACATCCGGCTGGGCCGGGGAGCCGACGGTCACCCAGCGCATCCCCTCGAAGGCGACATCGTTGCGGACGACGAGCCCGAGCGCGTCGCGGTAGAAGGCGAGTGCCTTGTCGTGGTCGTCAACGGCGATGAAGCACTGTGCAAGCGTGATGTCCATGAACGTCACGCTACGTGCGCCCGGCGGTCCTCGCTTCTCCATTCCTGACCACTCCCGCTCCGGCCTCCCCCTCCCCGGCCCCGCCCCTTCCCGCCCCGCCGCTTCCCGCCTCGCCCTTTCTGACCGGCCGGGTGCGGACCTTGGCGACACAGGCGGGGATGGCGGCCCCCGGCCCGTGGTCCCGGGCCCGGTAGGCACTGGGGCTCTCCCCGACCAGCTCGGTGAAGCGTGAGCTGAAGGAGCCCAGCGAGGTACAGCCGACCGCCATGCAGACGTCCGTCACCGAGAGGTCGCCCCGCCGCAGCAGTGCTTTGGCCCGCTCGATGCGGCGGGTCATGAGATAGCTGTACGGGGTCTCCCCGAAGGCGGCGCGGAAGCTGCGCGAGAAGTGGCCGGCCGACATGAGCGCCACCCGCGCCAGCGCCGGGACATCCAGCGGGGAGGCGTAGTCACGGTCGATCGCGTCACGGGACCGGCGCAGCCGGGCAAGGTCGGAGAGCTCCACATCCACCACGGTACCGACCGCCTCGGACACACCCGCCCGCCCGGCGGAGCACCCGGGGCATCCGGAGCACCCGGGGCGACCGCTGGCGCCAGGGATGCCAGAGGCGCCCAGGACGCCCAGGGTTTCAGGGGCTTCAGGGCACTGAAACCGGCGTGAAACCGTGTTGAACGCGCCCTGCCGCACGCTCTGCGCCATGACGACCACGACATCCCGCCCCCTCGCGATCTCGGCCCGGGGGCTGCGCAAGTCCTACGGGGACAGGACGGTGCTCGACGGCATCGATCTGGCCGTCCCCGAAGGAACGATCTTCTCCCTGCTCGGTCCGAACGGCGCGGGCAAGACCACCGCCGTGAAGATCCTCTCCACCCTCATCTCCGCCGACGGTGGTGAGCTGCGGGTCGGTGGCCACGATCTGGCCACCGATCCCCGGGCGGTGCGGGGGGCGATCGGTGTCACCGGGCAGTTCTCCGCCGTCGACGGTCTGATCACCGGTGAGGAGAACATGCTCCTCATGGCGGATCTGCACCATCTCCCCCGCCGGGAGGGACAGCGGGTCGCGGCCGAACTGCTGGAGCGCTTCGACCTGGT
>NZ_JBEPCY010000046.1:0-57516 GCF_040299965.1 Streptomyces sp. NPDC000594
AGAGCACCCACCACCACCCCGGGATGCCCCAGCAACAGCCGCACGACCTCCCCACCCGCATAGCCACTCGCACCCGCCACCGCCACCCGCACCGATTCGCTCATGGTCCCCTCCTGATCGACATCCCGACTGTCCCGAAGGGGCGGGGCCTTATCAATACGATTCGCCATGTCCATGACAACTTCTGAGCGGGGTCCACGGCGGGAGCGGAGGGCCCCGTACCCCCCGCCCGGACAGCTCTATGAGCGCCCGCCCGCAGACGGCTCTCAGCCGTACGAGGTCCCGCCGTACAGCGCCTCGATGTGGTCGAAGCCCTCGGCCCGCAGATTGGGCGTGGCATCGACCGCCTGCGCGTACTGCTCCCGTACGACCTGCTGGGGCAGCCGGCGATGGGCCGGGCGCCGGGCGTTGCGCGCCAGGCACAGCTCCAGCGGAGTGGTCATCACCAGCGCGGTGGTGGGGATCTCGTACCGCTCGGCGATCTCGATCAGCTTGGCGCGGATGAACAGATCGGTGGTGTCGGCGTCCACCACCGTGGTCAGCCCCCGGGAGAGCCGGGCCTCCAGGACGGTGCCGAGGGTGTGCACCGCCTCGTCGGTGGCGCCCTGGTCCCGGGCGTCCTCGCAGATGAGTTCGCGGAACATGTCCAGCTCCAGCACGCTGGTCGGCGGCCAGGTGGCGGCGAGCGTGCTCTTGCCGCTGCCGGCCGCCCCGAGCAGCACGATCAGGACGGGACCGGGGGTGAGGATGTCGGGCACGGCTCGTCTCCAATGCGGTGGGTGGGCGGCGGACGCGGATCGGTCACCCGGACGACGGGCGCACCGGGGTCGGTCACCCGATCGGCGGACGCACCGGGAACGGTCACCCGGGCGTACCGGGGTCGGATCATCCGGGCGCCGAACCCTCTCCGCTCGGCGCGCGGCTCCCCCGGCACGGTTCCGGAGACTGTCGCGTCCGGGCCGGATCTGTCCTCACCGTGATGTGACCGGTGTGGACCGGTGTCTGCACGGTTGTACCGCACTTGCCCGGAAAACCCTCACTGTCCAGAGTGCCGACATCTGATGATCATGGCAAGAAGTAGCCGTAGGAATCGCCGAATACACCGCGAACGACCCAACACCGCGAACGACCAAACATCACGAACGACGGAGCACCGCGAACGACGAAGGCGCCCGGGGGATCGCTCCCCCGGGCGCCGGACCGCTCGTGCTCAGAACCTCACGGGCAGCTTGTGCAGATGCCGGCCCTCCCCCGGGAGGTCGAAGTACTCCAGCTCGTCACGGGCGACGCCCAGGGTGAGCCCGGGATGCCGGATCAGCAGCTCTTCGAGGGCGACCTCGGCCTCGGTCCGCGCCAGGGCGGCGCCGATGCAGTAGTGGGCGCCGTGGCCCAGGGCCACATGGCCCACGCCCCGGCCCAGCTCCCGGGTGATGTCGAGCCGCTCGGGCGACCGGTACTCGTGGGGGTCGTGGTTGGCCGCGATCAGGGCGCTGGTGACGGCCTCGCCCTTGCGCAGCGGCATCCCGGCGAAGTCGAGGTCCTCGGTGGCGTAGAGCGGGGCGCCCATCGGGACCGGCGAGATGTAGCGGAGCAGCTCCGGCACCGCGCGCAGCAGCAGGGCGGGTTCCCGGCGCAGCTTGGCGAGCTGGTCGGGGTGGTCGAGCAGGGTGAGCACCGAGGTGGCGATGAAGAGGGCGGGCGGGGTGATCCCGGTGTTGATCAGCAGCAGGACCAGCGCGACCATCTCGGTCTCGGTGAGCCCGTCCGGTTCGTTCTCGGTGGCGATCCACTGGGACATCAGATCGTCGGTGGGGTTCTCCCGGCGGCGGACGATCAGCTCCTTGGAGGTTTCGACCATGTTCTTCAGCGCGGGGATGACCTTTTCCAGGTCACCGGAGGCGTACTCGCGGATCCAGGTCCGCATCCGGGGTACGTCCTCGTCCTCGACGCCGATGAGGGAGCAGATGACGGTGGCGGCGAGCGGATAGCCGAGGTCTTCGAGGAGTTCGGCCTGTCTCGCCCCGGCGAGGGGGGTGACCAGGTCGCGGGTGATCTGCTCGATCCTCGGGCGGAGTTCGGCGATCCGGCGGGCGGTGAAGGACTTGGTGACGACGTTCCGCAGCCGGGCGTGTTCGGCGCCGTCGGTGATGACCATGATGCCGAGGTACTCGCCGTACTCGGCGGGGAGCCCGTATGCCTCGATCATCTGCTGGGCGATGCTGGGGCCTTCCTGCACATAGCCGGGGATCTTCGTCTCGTCGCGGACGAACCGGGGGTCGGCGAGGGCGGCCTTGGCATCCTCGTAACGGGTGATCAGCCAGACCGGGGTCTCCACGTCGGGGAGGGTGACCCGGACGAGCGGGGCCTGGCGGCGCAGCTCGGTGTAACCGCGTACGGGGTCGCTCACCAGCTCGGAGGTGAGGGCGACGACGGTCTGCTCGGTCTGCTCCGGGGCGGTGAGAGTCATGTCGGGCTCCTTGGGAGGTGTGCCGGGTCTGCGTCGGGGGTGTGGGGGGAGTGGCCGATCGTGGGGGGGTGGTGGTGCGTGAAGGGGCGGTACGTGGGGGGATGCCGGCGCGTGGGGCGACGGCGGTGGTACGGGGTTACGGGGGTGGGGGGCTCAGTGGGCCGCTGTGGCGGTGAGCCGGGAGCGGCGGACATGGACGGAGCCGTTCCCGGCACGGGCCCGGACGCGGACCCTGTCCTCGGGGGCGGTGGGGGCCGTCGCGACCTCGGGCGCGACAAAGACGTTCCCGGAGCGGGAGTCCAGGTCAAAGCGGGCGGCGGTGCTCTCGCGGATGCCGATGTCGAGCGCGCCGGAGGCGGTCTTGAGGAGGACGGTGTCCCGGACCACCTCGTCGATCCGCACATCGCCGCCCGAGGTGGTGACATGGACGGCTCCCCCGGCGCGGCCGACGCTGACCCGGCCGTCGGCGGAGCTGAAGCGGAGGGCTCCGGTGACCTCACCGAGGGCGGTGGGGCCATAGGAGTTGGTGATCTCCGCGCTGCCGGCGATCCGGGCGATCCGGATCTCGCCCCGGCCGGTGCTGATCTCGGCGGCGCCCTCCACCTGGCCGGCGGTGATGTCGCCGGAGGAGGTGCTGAGGACGAGGGGGCCGGTGTGCTCCAGGCGGATGTCACCGGCGACGGTGATGAAGCGGCAGCCGTCGAGCCGTCCGGTGGCGTGCAGCCCGGCGGCGGTGGCCCGGCCCCGCAGGGTGGAGCCGGCGGGCAGCTCGATCAGTACATGGAGGGAGCCGATCGGTTCACCCTTGCCGGTGGGCGCGGTGCCGACCAGCAGCTTGCCGTTCGAGCAGACGACCCTGGCGCGCTCGGCGGCACGGACATCGGCGTCGACGGAGGGGTCGCAGGGGGTGACCACGACCACGGTGTCGGACCGCTCGGAGGCGGCGAGGCGCAGCTCACCGGAGTCGAGGTCGACGGTGACGGCGAGGGGACCGGGGGTGTCGAACGACGGCATGGGGCCTTCCTTCTGACGGTGTTCCTGACGGCTGCGCCGACGGGGTCGCCGGCCGGCGGGTGGGGCCGACCGGGCGGGGTTGTCGGCCATGGGCGTCAGGGTGCTGGGGGCCGTGTTCGGCCACAAGGCCGAAGTCGTACGGGCCGATGCCGTCATTACCGCGCTGAGCAGCGAAGACGCATATGGGGAGGGGTGAACACCTGCGGAAATTGGACAGTTGAACACCCGGTGCGATGCTGAGGACCTGGGGAAGGAGGACCCGTGCGACGGTCCGACAGTGAGTTCCTGATCCGCGCCGCGGAGAACGCCTTCGAGCTGGGTGAGCGCGGTCATCGCGTGACGCTGGTGGAGATCCCGTCCCAACGGGTCACCGCCGTCGACACCGGGTGCCCGCCGGAGCCGCCCGTCTACATCCAGGGCGAGCCCTTCCTGCCGGGAACCGAGGGGCGGCGCGGGTTCGACTGGACGCCGGCTCCGGAGGCGCCGTCGTGGATGCAGCTGGCCTGGCTCCTGAAGGATCTGGGGGAATGGCTGTCGATGCTGGCCGAGGCGCAGGTCACCGTGGAGGGGCTGGAGTCACCACTGGCCGACTGGTGCGATGTCCGGGTACGGGACGGTGACACCCGCCTCCGGGTCCGGATCGCGCTGAGCGGGCGGACGGACGCGCTGGATTTCCCCGGGATGTATCTGCACGACCTCTTCAGGGAGGGTCGCTCACAGGCCCATCTGGTGCCGGGCCGGGCCCCGGCGGACCGGCTCATGGATCTCCGTGACGTGCTGTGAACCGGGCCGTGCTGTGAGCCTCTGGACGCGCGGTGGGTCAGCGGTGTACGGGGCTCCGTCCGGTCGACGGTGCGTATCCGCCCCAGGACGGCTCCGCCCCACCCGGCCGTGAGGGCCGTCCCCACGCGTGCGCACTCACGATCTGTCCCAAACTGCTTGCTGGAGTGGCTTTCTGACGCTCCGCCACTCGATCCGTCACCATGCCCGCCACCCTAGTTCACTTCGCTCCCCGTGGTCACGTCGAGGGCCGCGCACGCGCGTGCGCTCCCGCCCCGGGTAGGGGCGGGAGCGCAGGTCCCGGCCGGCGTAGGGATGGCGCCGGGCCGGTGGGTTTCACCGGTGGGGACGGGGGTGGCGTACGGATGGCGCCTGGGCCGTCGAAAGGCGGGCGGTGGGCCCTGGGTGCCCGGCGTGAGGATGGCGCCGGGGCGGGGATCGTCGGATGTGATGGTCCGGGATCCCGGGGGCCGAGGTCGCCCGGCCGCGTTCTGCGCGGCCTGGGCGGAGGTCGGGTCCGGGCGGGCGGTGGATGGTGCCGGGCCGGAGTCGCATGACGTAGACAGAAGGTCAGGAGGTCGGGAGGGAGGAAGGTCAGAAGGTCGGGAAGTAGGGAGGTAAGGGGGTCAGGCGCGGATCTCCTGGGTGCAGCACTTCACACTGCCGCCGCCCTTGAGAAGCTCGGAGAGATCGACGCCGATGGGGTGGTAGCCCCGCTCCGTGAGCTGCGCCGCGAGCGTCCGGGCGGTCTCCGGGAGGATGACATTGCGGCCGTCGCTGACCGCGTTGAGCCCCATGACCTCGGCGTCGGCCCGGCCCACGAGCAGCGCGTCGGGAAAGAGCCGGGCGAGGACCCGGCGGCTGCCGGGGGTGAAGGCCTCCGGGTAGTACATGACCTCGTCGCCGTCAAGGACCGCGAGGGCGACATCGAGGTGGTAGTAACGCGGGTCGGCCAGCTCCAGGCTGATCACCGGGCGGCCGAAGAACTCCTGTGCCTCCTGGTGGCCCTCGGGGGTGCAGCGGAAGCCCCGCCCCGCGAGGATCCAGCTGTCGGTGACGGCGAAGTCTCCCTCGCCCTCGTTGACATAGACCGGGACCCGGATGGAGCGATAGCCCGCCGAGCGGTACCAGTCGAGATGGGCCGGGGCCTCGTCGGCGCGCTCCGTGTGCCGGAAGCGGGCGCCGAGCACGCGGCCGTCGATGACGGTGGCGCCATTGGCGGCGAAGACCATGTCGGGCAGGCCGGGCAGCGGCTCGATGACATCGACCCGGTGGCCGAGGGCGAGGTAGAGGTCCCGCAGGCTCTCCCACTGGAGCAGGGTGAGTTCGCTGTCGACCGGCTTGCCCGCCGTCATCCAGGGGTTGATGGCATAGGCCACCTCGAAGTGGTCCGGGCGGCACATCAGGTAGTGACGCGGGGTCGCGGTGCGCTCGGGCGCGGTGGTCATGGCACGTCCTCCGGGTGTGGTTCAGGCACCCGGGCGGGGCGCCACGGGGCGGTCTGGGCTGGGGGGAGCGGAGAGAGGAAGAGAGGGAAGGGAAGAAGAGGGGGAAGGGGAGGTACGGGCCGGAGGCCGGGCCGCCGGCCCGTACTCACTCCCCGCCATGGTCAGACGGCTGCGTCGGCGTCCTGGTCCATGGCCTCGCGCAGGCTTCTGGGCCGCATGTCGGTCCAGGTCTGCTCGATGTGTGCCAGGCATTCCTGGCGTCCGTCCTCACCGAACGCGACGCGCCAGCCGGGGGGAACCGGGGTGAACGTGGGCCAGAGCGAATACTGCTCCTCGTCGTTCACCAGGACGTAGAACCGGCCGTCGACGTCGTCGAACGGGTTGGTGCTCATGGGCAACTCCTGTCGTCTGGGATGTGGTCTCGGCGCTTTCACGCCAGGCTGTACTGCCGGGACACCCTCCTCTCGGCGATGGAGTCGGCTATCTCTCCGCTGCGGATGGCGATGTTGGACAGCAGGGACGAGGCCAGTCCATGGGTGTGCTCGGTGCCGCCCTGGAGGTAGATCCCGCAGGTCACCTCGGGGGTGGTGGCGAGGCTGTAGTCGCGCTGGACGCTCAGCCTGCCCTCCTCGTCCCGCAGGCAGAGGGGTTCCAGGTCCCCGAGGAGCCGGCTGGGCTCCATGGAGTCATAGCCCGTCGCGCAGATCACCAGGTCGAAGCCGTGGGTGGAGGCGGAGGCGTCCCGTACGGAGTGCAGGGTGACCCGGACCTCGTCCCCGGTCTGCTTCATGGTGTCGACCCTGGACAGGTTGAGGAAGTCGAGCCGGGGGGTGCCGCGGACCTCGTCGTCGTAGGCACGCTGGTGCAGGTCCCGGATGACCTCGTCGTCGACGACGCCGTAGTTGGTGTTCCGGTGGTAGCGCCAGAAGGAGTCCTTGGAGCGCTGGGAGCCGTTGTAGTAGTCGTCCACGGCGTCGGCGTCGAAGATGCGGTTGGCGAACGGGGTGTCATCGGCGATGGAGTAGCCGTACGAGGGCATGATCGCGGAGACGGTGGCGCCCGGGATGGAGTCGTAGATGAACCGGACGATCTCGGCCGCGCTCTGGCCGGCGCCGACGACGGCCACCCTGCGGATGCGGTTGTGCTCCAGTTTTCGGAACTTCTCCAGGAACTGGGAGCTGTGCCAGATGCGCTCGTCGCGCTCCATGCCGACGGGCATCTTGGGGACCAGTCCGGTGGAGACGACGATATTGCGCGCCCGGACCAGGCGGGTGCCGCCGCGGATCAGATCACGGATCTCGACCCCGACATGGTCGACGGTGCCGACCGTGTCCGGCAGATGGACCGCGGTCACCTCGGTGCTGTAGCTGACCCGGTCGGCGAAGCCCGCCTCCGCCCACTCCAGATAGTCGTGGAACTCCTGACGGGTCGGGAAGAAGTCCTGGTTGTTCACGAACTGGGCCAGCCGCCCGGCCGCGTGCAGATAGGAGATGAAGCTGTAGCGCGAGGCCGGATTGCGGAAGGTGGCCAGGTCCTTGAGGAACGAGATCTGCATCTTGGTGGACGGGAGCAGCATGTTCCGGTGCCAGCCGAGGGTCGGCTGCCGCTCGAAGAAGGCGGCGGTGATCGGGTCTCCTGTGGTCTGGCTCCGGTGCTCCTCCAGGGCGACTGCCAGGGACAGGTTGGAGGGGCCGAATCCGATGCCGACGACCTCGTGGATCTCGTTGCCGCTGGTGTGCATGCGTGTCTCCCGCCGATGGTTGGTTGAAGGGTGTGGTGCGGATGTGCCGGTGCTGCCTGATTCCGGTACTGCGTGATTCCGGTGCTGTACGGGCCTGCTGTACGGGCCTGTTTGTACGGGCCGGCCGCTCAGGCGGCGGCGAGCGGGCAGCCCGGCGGCGGCAGACGGTTCATGAGGGCCGCGGCCTCGCGGTGCCTGCTGGAGTCCTGCGCGGCGAACGACTCGCGGACGCGCTCCCGGACATGGGGGTCCTGCTCCTGGCTGAGCTTGAACATGCCCTCGGCTCCGGTGACCTCGATCCGGAAGCCGCCGACGGCGGGGAGGATCTTGCGGAAGTAGTCCTGGGAGTCGCTCATGTCCCAGTCGTCGCCGAACTCGGACTCGAAGGCGGTGACGGTGGAGCGGACGATCTCCAGGGTCTCCTCGGCCGCCGCCTCCGTCTCCAGCTTGCGGATGATCCCGTGGACATGGACGGAGGTGAAGTCCCAGGTGGGGGCGGCCGGGGTGATCTGGTACACCGTCGGCGACACATAGGCGTGCGGGCCGGTGAAGGTGAGCAGTACCCGGTCTCCGTCGGCGAGGGCCTTCCAGTGGGGGTTGGCGCGGTTCATATGACCCAGCAGGCTCGCCCCGGAGAGGTCGCGGGACCACTCCCAGGTCATCGCGGGGTCCTGGATGACCGGCAGATGCGTGGCGTAGGGGCTGGTGTCCGCGGGTCCGTTGGAGACCATCAGGGCGAGGGGGTTGCCGCGCAGGATGTCGACCATCCAGGAGGCGGCCGGCTGGCGGTACGGGGCGGGTACGAACATCCAAACGCACATCCTTCG
Source organism: Streptomyces sp. NPDC000594 (assembly GCF_040299965.1). Taxonomy (NCBI): domain Bacteria; kingdom Bacillati; phylum Actinomycetota; class Actinomycetes; order Kitasatosporales; family Streptomycetaceae; genus Streptomyces; species Streptomyces sp. NPDC000594. The sequence goes on from NZ_JBEPCY010000046.1 coordinate 8,278, forward strand.
GTACTGAGCTGCTGAGCTGCTGAGCCGCAGAGCTGCTGAGGGGCGGCGGGGGCTGGGCGGGGCCGGCGGGCCCTCCGGGAGCCTCCGTGGGTTTCCCGGAGGTGCCTCCCGGAGGTGCCGCTACGAGGTGCCGAGAGCGCGGCCGAGGGCGTCGGCGACGATCCGGGCGTGCGCGGGCCGGCAGATGTCGTGGTGCGTGCTGGGCACGTCCGTGACCCGTATGTCGCCGCCGGTGTGGTGCGGCCCCCACTGGTCCATGTAGGGCGCCTCGGGATTGAGCGTCGCGTTGAAGAAGACGATGTCGCCGTCGTAGACCGGCTGGTCGAACTTCTTCAGCATGTCGACGTTGTTGACCACGATCGCGGAGGCGACTTCGAGAAGTCGCTCCTCCTCGGTGTCGGTGAGGTCACCGGCGTGGTCCTTGAGCAGTGCCCGCACATTCGCGAGCTCCAGATCGGCGTTGTCGGCGAAGTGGCCGCTGGGCGCGGAGTCGAGCAGAGCCAGCAGCGCCACTTCGTGTCCCCGGCGCTGGAGTTCCGCCGCCATCGCGTGGGCGACCGCTCCGCCGAAGGACCAGCCAATCAGATGGTAGGGGCCTTCGGTCTGATAAGAGAATATCTGCTCCAGATACTCATCCACCAGAGTTTCCAGCTTTTCCGGCAATGGAATTTCTCCATTGAGTCCGCACGCCTGAATTCCATAGGCGGGGTGTGCGTCCGGGAGCAGCGCACTGAAGTTGAGGTACGGCCAGGCAAGGCCGCCGGCCAGGTGGATGAACCACAGGGGGGCGCGGTCACCGGTGGTCTTGATGGGCAGGATGCGGGCGAACGGGTCGGTGCTCTCGCTGTTTTCGCCGTCGCGTGCCCGGTCGACCTGGCTGGCCAGCTCCGCAGCGGTGGGCGCCAGGAACAGCGCCCGCAGCGGCAGTGCCACCTCGAAGCGGGTGCGGATACGCCTGTTCAGCCTGGTGGCGAGCAGGGAATGACCGCCCAGGGTGAAGAAGTTGTCGTCGATGCCGATCTTTTCCCGGTCGAGGATCTCACCGAAGAGGTCGCAGAGGATCGCTTCGGTTTCCGTCCGGGGCGGTCGGTATTCTTTTCCGCTGAATTCCGGTGCGGGCAATGCCTTTCGATCGAGTTTTCCGTTCGGGGTGAGTGGGAGACGTTCGAGGAGCATGAAGGCGGCCGGGACCATGAAGGCGGGCAGCTTCTCGGTGGCGTGGTCGCGCAGCTGGTCGACGGTGAGAGCGGAGCCGGGGGGACCGCCGGGAGGACCGTCGGAGGGGCCTTCGGCGGGTACGACATAGGCGACCAGCTGTTTCCCGGTGCCCCCTCCCCCGTCGAGGGCGACGACGGCGGCCTGGGCGACCCCTGGTCGGGCGACCAGGGCGGCCTCGACCTCCCCGGGTTCGATCCGGAAGCCCCGGATCTTGACCTGGGAGTCGCCGCGTCCCACGTATTCGAGTTGTCCTTCCTGGTTCCAGCGGGCCAGGTCCCCGGTCCGGTACATCCGTTCCCCCGCGGTGCCGAAGGGTCCGGCGACAAAGCGTTCCGCGGTCAGATCGGGCCGGCCCCGGTAGCCGCGGCCGACGTCGCCCGCGATGTACAGCTCGCCGACGACGCCGACGGGTACGGGCCGGAGCCCGGGGCCGAGGACATAGGCACTGACATGGCCGAGCGGGGAGCCGATCGGAGCGCTGCCGGAGCCTTCCCAGTGATCGGTGTCGGGGAGGGTGAAGGTGGTGGCGTAGAAGGACTCGCTCTGCCCGTACGCGTTGACCACCCGTACCCCCGGGAAGGTGTCCCGGATCTGCCGGACGAGTCCGGCGGGCAGGGCCTCGCCCGCGAAGACGAGGGTGTCGACGGAGGTGTTCCCGGCGAGCTGGTCGAGGATCTCGGCGAAGACGGAGGGGACGGTGGAGACGACCTGGCCGTCCCAGTCCTCCCGTTCGGTCAGGGCGAGGACATCGCGGACGATCTCGACGCTGCCCCCGGTGCAGAGGGTGGTGAAGATCTCGAACGCGGAGACATCGAAGTTGACCGAGGTCCCGGCGAGGGTGCGCCGTCCGGGGGCGGCGCCGATACGGGTGGCGAGCCGCAGGACGCCGTTGACCACATTGCTGTGGGTGATGGCGACGCCCTTGGGGGTGCCGGTGGAGCCGGAGGTGTACATCACATAGGCGAGGTGCTGGGGCCGCAGGGTCGCGGTGCGGACGCCGTCGTCCACTCCGGGCGCCGGTTCGGCCGCCGCGTCGAGGGTCTCCAGGGTGTCGAGGAGCAGCTGGGGGGTGTCGGTTTCGTCAGGCGGCAGGATCGAGCGGGTGGCGCTGTCGGTGAGGATCAGCTGGGGCCTGGCCTCGCCGAGGATGTGCGCCAGCCGGTGGCTCGGGTACTTGGGGTCGATGGGCAGATAGGCGCCGCCCGCCTTGAGCACCGCGAGCAGTCCGGCGACCAGGTCCTCGGTACGGGGCAGCGCGACCGCCACCACCGTCTCGGGGCGGACGCCCCGCGCGGTGAGTTCATGGGCGATCCGGTTGGCCCGGATGTCGAGTTCGCGGTAGGTGAGGGGCCGGCCGTCGCAGCGGACCGCTTCGGCGTAGGGGGTGGCCGCCACCTGCTGGGCGAAGAGCTGGGGAACGGTGACCAGCGGGGTGGGGTCGTCGGTGTGGTTGAACTGATGGAGCAGCCTTTCCCGCTCGTCGGGGTGGAGGACCTCCACCTGTCCGATGAGGCGTCCGGGGTCCGCGGCGAGTTCGCCGAGGATCCGCAGCAGGCTGTCGGCGCAGGACTCCACGGTGGCCCGGTCGAAGACGCTCTCCTTGTACTGGAGCGCGAGTCTCAGATAGGGGTCGGCGTCGGCCATCAGGGTCAGTGGGTAGTGGGTGCCGGAGAAGGGGCGGATGCCGGTGAAGGCGATCCCGCCGTTGCTGTTGGCGTCGGCGAGTCCCGCCTGGTCGACGGGGTACGACTCGAAGACGACCAGGGTGTCGAAGAGGGTGCCGAGTCCGGTGGCGCGGTGGATCTCGCTGAGTCCGTGGTGGTGGTGGTCGAGGAGGGCGGCCTGCCGGCTCTGGAGCCGTTGGAGCATGCCGCCGAGGCTGTCGCCGGGTCCGAAGGCGACCCGTACGGGCAGGGTGTTGATGAAGAGCCCGACCATCGAGTCGACATCGGTGACGGTCGGCGGCCGGCCGGAGACGGTGGCGCCGAAGACGACGTCCTGGCGGCCGGTCAGCTCGCCGAGGAGGATCGCCCAGGCGCCCTGGAGGAGGGTGTTGACGGTGATCCCGAGTTCGGAGGCGCGGCGGTTGAGCTGCCGTGCCTCGTCGGCGGGGAGGACCACATCGACCTGTCCGGCGGCGGAGTCGTCGACTCCGTCGACCGGTCCGGTGGCGCCGGGGGCGATCAGGGTGGGCTCGTCCACCCCGTCGAGTTCGGCGCTCCAGACCCGGTCGGACTCGGCCGGGTCCTGCCGGTCGAGCCAGACCATGAAGTCGCGGTAGCCGCGGATCCGGGGCAGCTCGGAGGCGTCGCCATGGGATCCGTACAGCCGCAGGATGTCCTGCATCAGGATCGGGAACGACCAGCCGTCGAAGAGGACGTGGTGCGCGGTGAGCACCAGTTCATGGCGGTCGGGTCCGAGGGTGAGCAGGGCGAGCCGCAGCAGTGGGGGCGTCGCGGGGTCGAAGTGGTCGTGGTGGTCGTCGGCGAGGAAGGTCTCGAACGCCGCTTCCCTCTCGTTCTCGGGGAGCGGGGTCAGGTCGATCTCGCGCCAGGGCACTTCGACGCCGTCCACCACGATCTGGACCTGTTCGCCGCGTGAGTCGGCGACGAACGCGGTGCGCAGATTCGCGTACCGGTCGAGCAGGGCCTGTCCGGCGGCCCGCATGCGCTGTGGGTCGACGGTGCCGGAGATATGGAACGCGATCTGCATCTGGTAGGCGTCGATGGCCTCGTCGTCGTGGAGCATCGACTGGAAGAGCAGTCCGGACTGGAGCGGGGTGAGCGGCCAGACGTCGGAGAGTCCGGGGTAGGCGCGCTCCCACTTCTCGATGTCGTCCTGTCCCGCTTGGACCAGGGGCAGGTCGGAGGGGGTGTATCCGCCGGCCCCTGGGGTGGCGGCATGGCGGGCGACGGCTTCCAGTGCCTGGCACCAGAGTCCGGTCAGCTCCTCGGCCTCGGCGCGGGTGAGCACGCCGGGCGGGAAGGCGACGACGGCGTCGAGCTGGGCGCCGAGTTCGGTGTCGATGACGGCCGAGTTGATCTCGATGGTGGACATGGCGGGCATATCGGCGTCGAGGTCGGCGGCGAGATCGAAGCCGGGGATCTGGGTCCAGCCGAGTCCGCGCAGGTGTTCGGGCATATCGGCGGCGGAGAAGCGGCCGAGGTAGTTGAAGCCGATCTGTCCGGTCGGGTACGGCGCCAGCTCGGCGGCGGTCTCCTCGTTGAGATAGCGCAGCAGGCCGTAGCCGATGCCCTTGTCGGGGATGGCGAGAAGCTGTTCCTTGACCGCCTTGACGGCCTGTCCGGCGGCGGGCCCGGCGGCGAACGCCTCGTCGAGGTCGACGCCGTCGAGTCCGAGCCGTACCGGGAAGAGGCTGGTGAACCAGCCCATGGTGGTGGAGAGGTCGGCGCCGGGCACGATGTCCTGCTCCCGGCCGTGGCCCTCCAGCTTGATCAGTACGGAGTCGTCCTCGGCGGTGCCCTTCTCGCGCCGCCAGCGGGCGACGGCGAGGGCGAGCGCGGCGAGCAGTCCGTCGTTGACCCCGCCGTGGAAGGCGCGGGGGACGGCGGTGAGGAGCTGTTCGGTCGCGGCGACCGGGAGCCGGAGGGTGAACTGTTCCAGGGAGGCGCGGGTGTCGACGGCCGGGTCCAGCGGGCGGGAGCCCAGCAGGGGGTCGGGTCCGGTGACGGTGGAGCGCCACAGTTCCAGTTCGGCGCGGCGTGCGGGGCTGGCGGCCTCCTCGATGAGGGCGTGGGTCCAGCGGCGGACGGAGGTGCCGCTGACGGTCAGCTCGGGGGTCCTTCCCTCGCGTACCTGCTCCCAGGCGGCGGCGAGGTCGGGGAGCAGGATCCGCCAGGAGACCCCGTCGACGGCGATGTGGTGGAGGGCGACGAGGAGCCGGCCGGGGACGGGGTCCCCGTCGGGTCCGGTCGCCCCGGCGGGGTCGAACCAGACGAACTGGGCCATCGTTCCGGCGGCGGTGTCGAGCCGTCCGGTCGCGGCGTTGAGTTCGGCCGAGGCCCGCTCCCGCCAGTTCTCGTCCCAGACGCCGTCGCAGCCGACCCGGTGGATCAGCGGCCCGGCGCCGACGGTCCCGGGCGGGGCGACGACCAGGCTTCCGAAGCCTGTGGTTCCGGTGCCCTCGGTGCCTTCGGTGCCTTGGGTGCCTTCGATGTCGAGCCGGGAGCGCAGGATGTCATGCCGGTCGATGACGGCGGTGAGGGTGGCGGTGAGCCCTTCGGCGTCGATGCCGGTGGGCAGTTCCACCCCGATGGACATGGAGAACCGGTCGTAGCCGCCGCCGAGTTCGCGCATGTACGCGGCGATGGGGAGCAGCGGGAAGGTCCCGGTGCCGCCGCCCTCGTACTCCTCCAGGACCACGGCGGTGCCGGTGGTCTGGGCGACCAGGGCCAGCTCCGCGACGGTGCGGCATTCGAAGATCTGCCGGGGGCTGACCTCGACGCCCTGGGCGCGGGCCCGGGTGACGACCTGGATGGAGCGGATGCTGTCGCCGCCGACGGCGAAGAAGTCGTCGTCCACGCCGACCCGCTCCAGGCCGAGGACATCGGCGTAGACGGCGGCGAGGGTCTTCTCCTCGTCGGTGACGGGGGCGCGGTAGGCGCCGCCGGTGAACTCGGGCTCGGGCAGGGCGGCCCGGTCGAGCTTGCCGTTGGGGAGCAGCGGCAGCCGGTCCAGGACCACGAAGGCGGAGGGGACCATGAAGTCGGGCAGCCGCTGGGAGACGAAGACCCGCAGATCGCGCGAGGAGACCCCGGCGGTCAGGTCGTAGTCGTTCTCGCCCATGTTCTCGGCGCCGTCGCCGGGGCCATGGCCCTCGGCGCCGACGGGGACGACATAGCCGACGAGCTGCTGGGCGCCGCTGGGTGCGGGCCGGGCGACGACGACGGCGCGGGCGACTCCGGGGTGGGCGGTGAGGGCGGCCTCGACCTCGCCGGGCTCGATCCGGAAGCCCCGGACCTTGACCTGGGCGTCGTCGCGGCCGACGTATTCGAGGGAGCCGTCGCCGTTCCAGCGGGCCAGGTCGCCGGTGCGGTACATCCGGGCGCCGGGCTCGCCGTAGGGGTCGGGCAGGAAGCGTTCGGCGGTGAGGTCGGGGCGTCCCCGGTAGCCCCGGCCGACGTTGCCGGCGACATACAGCTCGCCGACGACTCCGACGGGGACGGGCTGGAGGGCCGCGTTGAGGACATAGGTCCGCATATTGCCGAGCGGGGCGCCGATGGCGGCGCTGCCCGATGCGGAGTCCCCGCCGGTGTCCCCTCCGCTGTCTCCTCCGCTGGTCCCTCCGGTGGTGTGGGTGGTGGCGTAGAAGGACTCCGTCTGGCCGTAGGCGTTGACGACCTTGACGCCGGGGATCAGCTCGCGCATCCGGGTGACGAGGTCGGCGGGGAGGGCCTCCCCGGCGAAGACGACCGTGTCGACGGCGAGGCCGTCAGCCGCCTGGTCGAGGAGTTCGGTGAAGGCGGAGGGGACGGTGGAGACGATCTGGCCGTCCCAGCCGCCGCGTTCGGCGACGACCAGCACATCGCGGACGATCTCGATGGTGCCGCCGGCGCAGAGGTTGGTGAAGATCTCGAACGCCGACACATCGAAGTTGATCGAGGTGCTGGCCAGGGCGGTGCGGCCGGGTCCGGCGTCGATGACGGAGGCCAGCCGGGTGATGCCGTTGACCACATTGGCGTGGGTGATGGTGACGCCCTTGGGGTTTCCGGTGGAGCCCGAGGTGTACATCACATAGGCGGCGGCGTCGGGGCGGACCACCGGAAGCGCGGCCTCGCTGTCCTCGACATCGGTGACGTAGAGGGTCGGCAGACCGGTCTCCGGCAGTACGGAGACGGTGTCCGCGTCGGTGAGGACCAGCTGGGGCGCGGCCTCGGCGAGGATGTACTCCAGCCGGTGGCTCGGGTACTTCGGGTCGATCGGCAGATACGCGCCGCCCGCCTTGAGCACTCCGAACATCGCGGCCACCAGGTCGGCGGTTCTCGGCAGCGACAGCGCCACCACCGATTCGGTGCCGATCCCCCGCTCCACCAGGGCACGGGCGATACGGTCCGCCCGCGCGTTCAGGTCCGCATACGACAGCGTCCCGTGCTCCGATACCAGCGCCACGGTGTCCGGGGCGTCCTGGGCCCACCGTTCGAACAGAGCCGGGATCGTCGCATCGGGTGTCGCCTCCTCGGTGTCGTTGAGTCCGCGCAGTACCAGTTCGCGTTCGGCCGTGTCCAGGGCGTCCACCCGGTCGATCCGGACGGACGGGTCGGCGACCAGCTGGGCGAGGACCCTGAGGAACCGGTCGGCGAGGGTCTCCACGGTCGTACGGTCGAACAGGTCGGTGGCGTACTCGATCAGGCCCTGCGCCTCACGGCCGGTGGCCTCGGTGACCTCGGTCAGGTTGAAGAAGAGGTCGAACTTGGCGGTGCCGGTGACGACGGGGACGAAGTCGACCCCGAGTCCGGGCAGTGCCAGGTCGGCCTGGGTGAAGTTCTGCCAGGCGAACATCACCTGGAAGAGCGGGTGGTACGCGGTGGAGCGGTCCGGGTTGAGCAGTTCCACCAGGCGCTCGAAGGGCGCGTCCTGGTTGCCGTAGGCGGCGAGCGCCTTCTCCTTCACCTGGGCGATCAGCTCGTCGAAGGTGGGGTTGTCGCCGAGTTCGGCGCGGAGCACCCAGGTGTTGACGAAGAAGCCGATCAGGTCGTCGAGGGCGTCGTCGGTACGGCCGGCGATCGGGGAGCCGATCGGGATGTCGTCCCCGGCGCCGAGGTGGCGGAGCAGTACCGCCACGACCGACTGCATCACCATCGACACGGTGACATCGCGCTCACGGGCGAGGCGTTCCACGGCGGCCAGCAGCTCGGGGCCGACGGTGAACTCGATCATGTCGCCGTGGTGGCTCGCCTTGGGCGGCCGGGGCCGGTCGGTGGGCAGCCGCAGCGGCTGCGGTATCCCGGCCAGCTCCTCGCGCCAGTAGTCGGACTGCTCGGTGAGGACGCTCTCGGGGTCGTTCTCGTCGCCCAGCAGCTCGCGCTGCCAGACGGAGTAGTCGGCGTACTGCACCGGCAGTTCGGTGAAGTCGGGCGCGCGGCCCTCGCGGCGGGCGGTGTAGGCGGTGGAGACCTCGCGGATCAGCGGGGCCATCGACTCGCCGTCGCCCGCGATGTGGTGGATGACCAGGGAGAGGATGTGGTCGCCGGGTCCCTGCCGCAGGATCCGGGCGCGGACGGGGATCTCGGTGGCCAGGTCGAAGGCGTACTCGGCGGTCTCGGCCATGGCGGCCTCGGCGGTGTCGGCCGTGATCTCCACGACCGGTACCTCCAGCCGGGCCCGCTCGGGTGCCACCACCACCTGGTGGGGGACCCCGTCGGCGTCGGAGCCGTACAGCGTCCGCAGGCTCTCGTGCCGGTCCACCAGGTCCTGGAGGGCGGCGCCGAGGGCGTCCGCGTCCAGTTCTCCGGTGAGCCGCAGATTGAGCGGGATGTTGTAGGTGGCGGAGGGGCCGTCGAAGCGGTGGATGAACCACAGCCGGCGCTGGGCGAAGGAGAGCGGCAGCGGGTCGGGCCGCTCGGCGAGCCGGGTCAGCGCGGGACGGACCCGTACCCCGGCGGAGAGATGGGTGGTCAGTTCGGCGACGGTCGGGGAGCCGAAGACCACCCGGATGGGGATCTCGGCGCCGAGGACGGTACGGATCCGGCTGATCAGCCGGGTCGCGAGCAGCGAGTGCCCGCCCAGGGTGAAGAAGTTGTCGTCGATGCCGACCCGCTCCACGCCCAGGACCTCGGCGAAGAGGCCCGCGAGGGTCTCCTCGGCCTGGGTGCGGGGGGCGCGGTACTCGGTGGTGGTGAACTCGGGCTCGGGCAGGGCCGCCCGGTCGAGCTTGCCGTTGGGCAGCAGCGGCAGCCGGTCGAGGACCATCAGGACGGTGGGGACCATGAAGTCGGGCAGCCGGTCGGCGGCGGCGTCCCGCAGCGCCTCGGCGCCGATGGGGCCCGCGTCGTCGGTGAGGACGACATAGCCGACGAGCTGCTTGGCCCCGGCGAGCCCCTCGCGGGCGACGACGGCCGCCTGGGAGACGGCGGGGTGGGCGGTGAGGGCCGCCTCGACCTCGCCGGGCTCGATCCGGAAGCCCCGGATCTTGACCTGGGAGTCGCCACGTCCGGCGTACTCCAGCTGTCCGTCCTCGTTCCAGCGGGCGAGGTCGCCGGTGCGGTACATCCGGGAGCCGGGCTCGCCGTACGGGTCCGGGACGAAGCGTTCGGCGGTGAGGTCGGGGCGTCCCCGGTAGCCCCGGCCGACCTTGCCGCCGATGTACAGCTCGCCCACGACGCCCGCCGGGACCGGCTGGAGACCGGGGCCGAGGACATAGGCCCGCATATTGCCGAGCGGGGCGCCGATGGGGGCGCTGCCCCCGAAGGCCTCGGTGCGGCCGTCGACGGTGAAGGCGGTGGCGTAGAAGGACTCCGTCTGGCCGTAGGCGTTGACGACCTTGACACCGGGGATGACGGTACGGGCGCGCTCGGCGAGCCCGGTGGGCAGCGCCTCACCCGCGAGGACCACGGTGTCGGCGGAGATCCGTCCGCCGATCTGGTCGAGGAGTTCGGCGAAGGCGGAGGGGACGGTGGAGACGATCTGCCCGTCCCAGCCACCCCGCTCACCGAGGACCAGCACATCGCGGACGACCTCGATGGTGCCGCCGGCGCAGAGGTTGGTGAAGATCTCGAACGCGGAGACATCGAAGTTGATCGAGGTGCTGGCCAGCGCCTTGCGACCGGGTCCGGAGCCGATGACCGGGGCCAGCCGGGTGATCCCGTTCACGATGTTCGCGTGGGTGATCGTCACACCCTTCGGCTGACCCGTCGACCCCGATGTGTACATCACATACGCGGCCGACTCCGGGTGTACGGACGGCAGGACCGCGTCGCTGTCCTCGATGTCCGTCACGAAGAGGGTCGCCAGGCCGGTCGCCGGCAGGACCGCGACCGTGTCGGCGTCGGTCAGGACCAGCTGCGGCATGGCCTCGTTGAGGATGTACTCCAACCGGTGGCTCGGGTACTTCGGGTCGATCGGCAGATACGCACCACCGGCCTTCAGCACACCCAACATCGCGGCGACCAGGTCGGCGGACCTCGGCAGCGACAGCGCCACCACCGACTCCGCCCGCACCCCCCGCTCCACCAGCGCACGGGCGATACGGTCCGCCCGCGCGTCCAGCTCCCCGTACGAGAACGACTCCTCCCCGCACACCACCGCCACCGCATCCGGCGCCCGCTCCACCCACCCCGCGAACAGCTCCGGAACCGACGCACCCGCCGTCTCCGCCGCCGTGCCGCCCAGCTGCTCCAGCAGATGCGCGCGCTCGGTGGACTCCAGCAGGTCGATCCGGCCGACGGGCAGCTCCGGGTCGGCGGCGAGCTGCCGCAGGATCCGGGCCAGCCGGGCGGCCATGACCTCGACGCTCTCCTGGTCCAGTACATGGGTCTGGTACTGGAGGGTGAGCCGCAGATGCGGATCGGCGTCGGCCATCACGGTCAGCGGGTAGTGCGTCCCGGTGGAGGGCCGGATGCCGGTGAAGGCGATCCCGGCGGCCGAGTTGGCGTCGGTGAGGCCGTCCCGGTCGACCGGGTAGGACTCGAAGACCACCAGCGAGTCGAAGAGCGTCTTCAACCCGGTGGCCTGGTGGATCTCGGTGAGCCCGTAGTGGTGGTGGTCGAGGAGGGCGGCCTGCCGGCGCTGGAGCCCGGTCAGCACCTGGGCGAGGGTGTCCCCCGGCCCGTACTCGACCCGTACCGGCAGGGTGTTGATGAACATGCCCACAATGGAGTCAACATCGGGAACAGTCGGCGGCCGGCCGGAGACGGTGGCGCCGAAGATCACGTCCTGGCGGCCGGTGAGCGCCCCGAGCAGGATCGCCCAGGCGCCCTGGACCAGGGTGTTGACGGTGATCCCGAGGCCGGAGGCGCGGCGGTTCAGCTCGCGGACCTCGTCCAGCGGCAGCGGCACGGGCACATGGCCGATGCCGGAGCTGCCGGACTCGGAGATCGCCCCCGGCACCAGCAGGGTCGGCTCGTCCGCCCCGGCCAGCTCGGTGGCCCAGGCGCGGGCCGAGGCGTCGTGGTCCTGCCGGTCCAGCCAGACCAGGAAGTCCTTGAAGCCACGGACCCGGGGCAGTGCGGCGGTGTCGCCCTCGGCCCCGTACAGCCGCAGCAGATCCTGCATCAGGACCGGCAGGGACCAGCCGTCGAAGAGGACATGGTTGGCCGTGAGCACCAGCTCGGAGTGGCTCTCCCCGGTCTTCACCCAGGTCATGCGGAGCATGGGCGGGGTCAGCGGGTCGAAGCTGCGGCGGTGGTCCTCGGCGAGGAAGGCGGTGAGGGCGGCCTCGCGCTCGTCGTCGGCGAGCGTGCTGAGGTCGACCTCGGCCCAGGGCACCTCGACCCCGTCGATGACCAGCTGGACCTGTTCGCCCCGGGAGTCATGGACGAAGGCGGTCCGCAGATTGGCGTGCCGGTCGAGCAGGGCCTGTCCGGCGGCGCGCAGCCGGGCCGGGTCGGCGGCTCCCTCGATGTGGAACGCCATCTGCATCTGATAGGCGTCCCAGGAGTCGTCGTTGAGCATGGTGTGGAAGAGCAGCCCGGACTGGAGCGCGGTGAGCGGCCAGACATCGGAGAGACCGGGGTAGTCGCGCTCCCAGCGCTCGATGTCGTCCTGGCCGGCCTGGACCAGCGGCAGGTCGGAGGGGGTGAGCCCGCCCGCGCCCGGGTCGGCGGCGTGGACGGTGACGGCCTCCAGGGCCTGGAACCACAGGGCGGTCAGCTCCTCGACCTCGGTGGGGTCGAAGAGTCCGGCGGGGTAGCCGACGGTGACATCGAGACGGGGCCCCTGGTCGGTGTCGATGACCATGGAGTTGATCTCCAGCGAGGACATGGCGGGCATGTCCTCGTCCAGCGGGGCGGCCATCTCGCAGATCTGGGTCCAGCCGAGTCCGCGCAGATGCTCGGGCATATCGGCGGCGGAGAACCGGCCGAGGTAGTTGAAGCCGATCTGGCCGGCGGACAGGGGTGCCAGCTCGGCGGCGGTCTCCTCGTTGAGATAGCGGAGCAGGCCGTAGCCGAGTCCCTTGTCGGGGATGGCGAGCAGCTGTTCCTTGACCGCCTTGACGGCCCGCCCGGCGGCGGGTCCGGCGGCGAACGCCTCGTCGAGGTCGCGGCCCTCGGTGGTGAGCCGTACGGGGAACATGCTGGTGAACCAGCCGACCGTACGGGAGAGATCGGCACCGGGGACGGCGTCCTGCTCGCGACCGTGACCCTCCAGCTTGATCAGCACGGAGTCCTCGGCGATGCCCCGGGCACGGCGCCAGCGGGCGACGGCGAGGGAGAGCGCGGCGAGCAGACCGTCGTTGACCCCGCCGTGGAAGGCGGCGGGCACGGTCGTCAGCAGGGCGTCGGTGACGGATGCGGGGAGCTGGACGTGGTGGTACGCGAGTGCGGTACGGGTGTCGACGGCCGGGTCGAGCGGTCGGGAGCCGAGCAGCGGGTCGGGGCCGTCGAGGACGGTGCGCCACAGCTCCAGTTCGGCCCGGCGCGCGGGGCTCGCGGCCTCCTCGATGAGGGCGTGGGTCCAGCGGCGGACGGAGGTGCCGACCTCGGGGAGGTCGGGCCGCTCGCCGTCGCGGACGCTCGCCCAGGCGGCGGCGAGGTCGGGCAGCAGGATCCGCCAGGAGACCCCGTCGACGGCGATGTGGTGGAGGACGATCAGCAGCCGGCCGGGGACGGTGTCGCCGTCGGGTCCGGTGGGGTCGAACCAGACGAACTGGGCGACGGCGCCGTCGGCGGTGTCGAGCCGTCCGGTGGCGGCGTCGAGTTCGGCCTCGGCGAGCGCCTGCCACTCCTGGTCCCAGGAGCCGTCGACGGGGACCCGGTGGAGCAGGACGGAGGTGTCGACGGAGCCGGGCGGGGCGACGACCATGCGGTCGCCCTGGCTGCCGCCCTCGGTGCCGTGCGCGGTGCCCGCCGGGATCAGCCGGGAGCGCAGGATGTCATGCCGGTCGATCACGGCGGCGAGGGTGGCGGTGAGCCCGTCGCGGTCGATGCCCGTGGGCAGTTCCGCGACCAGCGACATGGAGAACCGGTCGTACCCGCCGCCGAGTTCGCGCATGTACGCGGCGATGGGGAGCAGCGGGAAGGTCCCGGTGCCGCCGCCCTCGTACTCCTCCAGGACCACGGCGGTGCCGGTGACCCCGGCGACCAGGGCCAGTTCGGCGACGGTGCGGCATTCGAAGATCTGCCGGGGGCTGACCTCGACACCCTGGGCGCGGGCCCGGGAGACGACCTGGATGGAGCGGATGCTGTCGCCGCCGACGGCGAAGAAGTCGTCGTCCACGCCGACCCGCTCCAGGCCGAGGACCTCGGCGTAGACGGCGGCGAGGACCTTCTCGGTCTCGGCGGTGGGGGCGCGGTACTCGCTGCCGCCGCCGAAGTCGGGCTCGGGCAGCGCCTTGCGGTCGAGCTTGCCGTTGGGCAGCAGCGGCAGCTTGTCCAGGACCACGAAGGCGGAGGGGACCATGAAGTCGGGCAGCCGCTGGGAGACGAAGGCCCGCAGATCGGTGGCCTCGATCCCGGAGCGGAAGTCATGGCTGTCCTGCCCGCTGGTGAAGGCGGGGACGACATAGGCGACGAGCTGCTGGGCGCCGCTGGGCGCGGTGCGGGCGAGGACGGCGGTCTGGCCGACGCCCGGGTGGGCGGCGACGGCGCTCTCGACCTCGCCGGGCTCGATGCGGAAGCCCCGGATCTTGACCTGGGTGTCCCCTCGTCCGGCGTACTCCAGCTGTCCGTCGCCGTTCCAGCGGGCGAGGTCGCCGGTGCGGTACATCCGGCCGCCGGGGTCGCCGAGGAAGTCGGGCAGGAAGCGTTCGGCGGTGAGGTCGGGGCGTCCCCGGTAGCCGCGGGCGATGTTCCCGGCGATGTACAGCTCGCCGACGACACCGATGGGTACGGGCCGCAGCCCGGGGCCGAGGACATGGGCCCGCATATTGCCGAGGGGGGTGCCGATGGGGGCGTTGCCGGTGCCCTGCCACTCCTCCGGGACGGTGAAGGTGGTGGCGTAGAAGGACTCGGTCTGGCCGTAGGCGTTGACGACCTTGACACCCGGGATGGCGGTACGGACGCGGTCGACCAGGGCGGCGGGGAGGGCTTCCCCGGCGAGGACGACGGTGTCGATGGCGACATTCCCGGCGATCTGGTCGAGGAGTTCGGCGAAGGCGGAGGGGACGGTGGAGACGATCTGCCCGTCCCAGCCACCCCGCTCACCGAGGACCAGCACATCGCGGACGACCTCGATCGTCCCGCCGGCGCAGAGGTTGGTGAAGATCTCGAACGCGGAGACATCGAAGTTGATCGAGGTGCTGGCCAGCGCCTTGCGACCGGGACCGGAGCCGATGACCGGGGCCAGCCGGGTGATCCCGTTCACGATGTTGGCGTGGGTGATCGTCACACCCTTGGGCTGACCCGTCGACCCCGATGTGTACATCACATACGCGGCCGAGTCGGAGCGCACCACCGGAAGAGCGGCGTCGCTGTCCTCGATGTCGGTGACGAAGAGGGTCGCCAGGCCGGTCGCCGGCAGGACCGCGACCGTGTCGGCGTCGGTCAGGACCAGCTGTGGCATGGCCTCGTTGAGGATGTACTCCAGCCGGTGGCTCGGGTACTTCGGGTCGATCGGCAGATACGCGCCACCCGCCTTCAACACCCCCAGCATCGCGGCGACCAGGTCGGCGGACCTCGGCAGTGACAGCGCCACCACCGACTCGGCCCGCACCCCCCGCTCCACCAGCGCGCGGGCGATACGGTCCGCCCGCGCGTCCAGCTCCGCGTACGAGAACGACTCCTCCCCGCACACCACCGCCACCGCATCCGGCGACTGAGCGACCCACCCCGCGAACAGCTCCGGCACGGACACACCCGCCGTCTCCGCCGCCGTGTCGTTCAGGGAGCGCAGCCGGTCGTGCTCGGCCGGGGTGAGGGCGTCCAGCGCCGCGACCGGGCGGGCCGGGTCGGCGACCAGCTGCTCCAGGACCCGGACGAAGCGGTCGCCGATGGCCAGCGCGGTCTCCCGCTCGAAGAGATCGGTGGCGTACTCGATCCGCCCGGTCGCACCGCGCTCGCCGGGCTCGCCGTGGCCGGGGGCCACATTGAACTCCAGGTCGAACTTGGCGGTCCGGGTGCCGATCTGCTCGAAGTCCAGCCGGGCGGTGAGGCCCGGCAGGTCCAGCTCCGGGCGGGTGATGTTCTGCCAGGCGAACAGCACCTGGAAGAGCGGGTTGTACGCGGTGGAGCGGTCCGGGCTGAGCTGCTCCACCAGCATGTCGAAGGGCGCGTCCTGGTGGTCGTAGGCGGCCAGCGCCTTGTCCCGGACCTGGTCGAGCAGATCGTCGAAGCTGGGTCCCCCCTCCAGCCGGACCCGCAGCACCCAGGTGTTGACGAAGAAGCCGATCAGCTCGTCGAGGTCCTCGTCGGTGCGGCCCGCGATCGGGGAGCCGATCGGGATGTCCTCGCCGCCGCCGAGGTGGTGCAGCAGCACCGCGAGGACGGACTGCATCACCATCGAGACGGTCAGCCCGCGCTGCTGGGCCAGCCGCTCCACGGCGGTCAGCGTCTGCGGGGCGATGGAGAACTCCACGAAGTCGCCCCGGTGGCTGGCGACCTTGGGCCGGGGCCGGTCGGTGGGCAGCCGCAGCGGCTGCGCCATCCCGGCCAGCTCCTCGCGCCAGTAGGCGAGCTGGCCGGCGAGGACGCTCTCCGGGTCCTTCTCGTCGCCCAGCAGCTCGCGCTGCCAGACCGCGTAGTCGGAGTACTGCACCGGCAGCTCCGGCAGGTCCGGGGCGGCGCCCCGGACCCGGGCGGTGTACGCGGCGGTCAGATCCCGCAGCAGCGGGACGGCCGACTCGCCGTCGGCGGCGATGTGGTGGAAGAGGAGGACGAGGACATGCTCCTCGGGGGCGGTGCGCAGCAGCCGCGCCCGGATGGGGATCTCCGCGTACAGATCGAAGGCGTACGCGGTGGCCTCCTCCACGGCGGCGTCCAGCTGCTCCGGGGCGATCTCCACGACCGGGACCTGCGGGACGGCCTCACCGGCGGAGAGGATCCGCTGGTACGGGATGCCCTCCTGCTCGGCGACGACGGTCCGCAGCACCTCGTGGCGGGCGACCACATCGGCGACGGCCGCGGCGAGCGCCGCCGTATCCAGGGGGCCGCTCAGGTGGAGGGCGAGAGGGACGTTGTAGGTGGCCGACGGGCCTTCGAAACGGTCGAGGAACCACAGCCGGCGCTGGGCGTAGGACAAGGGGATCACTGGGACTGCTCCTTGGTCATCTTGCGCAGACGGGGCCGGCTCTTGGTGGTTCCCGTGGCCTGGACCTGACCCGAAAGCTCCGCGATGGTCGAGTACTCGAAGAGGGTGCGGATCGAGGTGTCGATCCCGAGATTGCGGCGCATGCGGCCGATCAGCCGGGTCGCCTTGAGGGAGTTGCCGCCGAGGGCGAAGAAGTCGTCGTCGATACCGACCTGCTCCACGCCCAGGATCTCGGCGAAGAGGGCGCAGAGCGCCTCTTCCTGGGGGGTGCGCCCGGGACGGTGGCCGTCCCCGGTGCCCTCCGGGCCGCCGTCGCCGGTGCCCGGCTCGGGCAGGGCGTCCCGGTCGACGGTGCCGTCCGGGGCCAGCGGCAGTGCGCCGAGGGAGACAAAGGCGGCGGGCACCATGTGGTCCGGCAGCCGGGCGGCGGTGAAGTCGCGCAGCTCCTCGGCGGGGACGGCGGTCCCCAGGGGGTTCGGCGGGACGACATAGCCGGTGAGGACCGAGCCGCCGTCCCCGGTGCCGGGGCGGGCGACGACGGCCGCCTGGCCGACGCCGGGGTGGGCGGCGAGGACCGCCTCGACATCCCCGGTCCAGAAGCGGTGGCCGCGGACCTTGGCCCGGGGGCCGCCGGGTCCCGCGTACTCCAGGGTGCCGTCGGCCGTGCGGCGGGCGAACTCTCCGGTGCGGTACATCCGGGAGCCGGGCTCGCCGTACGGGTCGGGCAGGAAGCGGGTGGCGGTCAGGGCGGGGTCGGCGGCGAAGCCGCGCGGCAGCTCTCCGGCGAGGTACAGCTCACCGGTGACCCCGTCGGGGACGGGCGCCAGGGTGGGGGCGAGGAGATAGGTCCGCACTCCCCCGCCCGGTGTGCCGAGCGGCAGCCCGCCGGCGGTGCCGTCCGAGCCGGTGTCCGGGTTGGCGGCGAGGGTGAGCGCGCCCACCGTGCCGTCGGAGCCGTACGCCCCGACCACCCGGACCCCGGGGACGGTCTCCCGGATCCGCCGGACCAGCGAGCCCAGCAGGACCGGCCCGGTGAGATGGACCGTCCGGGCGCGGACCGGGCCGGTGGGGCGGCCCAGTGCGGCGGCGAGGACGGGGGCGGTGGTGCTGATGGCCCAGCCGTCCCAGCCGTCCGGCCCGAACGGTGCCGCCGGGTCCGCCGCCAGCTCCGCCGTGGCTCCCGAGACCAGCGCGGCCAGCAGCTCCAGCGCCGTGTCGTCGGGGTGGGGGGAGGCCGCGAGCAGCGGGGTGCCGGAGGCGAGCCCGGTCCGCTCGGCGAGCCCGAGGGCGTCGGCCGCGAGGACCCGGTGGCCGACGGCGACCGCGCCCGGTGCGCCCTGGGGGCGGCGCAGGCAGGCCAGTTGTGCGGGCCGGGCGGCGGTGGCCGGGGCCGGCGCGGTGCCGGGGCGCAGCTGGTCCAGGAGGATCAGCGGGGTGCCCTCGACGGGCGGCCGGGCGCCCGCCCCGGAGGCGGTGACCAGGAGTTCGGCGGCGGTGGCCGGGGCCGAGCCGTCGCCCGCCGGGTCGAGGAGGACCCAGGCGGCTCCGGAGCGCGCGGTGCCGATCAGGGCGGTGGCCCAGTGGACCGAGCGGGGCAGGGCGATCCCGACGACATGCTCGGGGCCCATTCCGTAGGCGGTGAGTTCGGCGGCGAGGGCCGCTGCCGCCCGGTCGATCTGGCGGTAGGTGAGCGACTCGCCGCCGCTGGTGACCGCCGTCGCGTCCGGGGTGGCGGCGGCCTGCCGGGCGAAGTACTCGGCGATGGTGGCCGTGTCCGTACCCGTACCCGTACCCGTACTCGTGCCGGTGCCGGTCGCGGTCACCGTCGCACTCTCCTCGGCGGGTGGGGCCGCCGAGGCCGCGAGGATCCGTCCCCGCTCTCCGGGGAGGAGCGCGTCCACCGAGGCCACCTGGGTGGTGGCGGGGTCGGCGACCGCGTCGAGGACCGCGGTGAAGCGGGCGGCGATCTCCTCGGCGGCGGTACCGGCGAACAGGTGCCGGTAGTACTGGAGCACCATCCGGTCCGGCTCCACGATCAGCACCAGCGGATAGGTCGCGGCGCCCAGGGATTCGACCCCGGTGAGGGTGATGCCGCTCTCCGGGTCCGGTCCGTCCCCGCCGGGGAAGGACTGGAAGGCGATCATCGTGTCGAAGAGGGCGTCGACCCCGGCGGCCTGGTGGATGTCGCTCAGGCTGTGGTGGTGATGGTCGAGGAGGGCGGTCTGCCGCTCCTGGAGCCCGGTGAAGAGGGTGTCGAGCCGCTGGCCGGGGGCGCAGCCGACGCGTACCGGCAGGGTGTTGATGAAGAGTCCGACCATGGACTCGACCCCGGCGAGTGCTCCGGGCCGGCCGGAGACGGTGGCGCCGAAGACGACGTCGGTACGGCCGGTGAGCGTCCCGAGCAGGATCGCCCAGGAGCCCTGGACCAGGGTGTTGACGGTGACGCCGAGGGCGGCGGCGCGGGTGGCGAGCCGTTCCCGCCGGCTGTCGGTGAGGGTGAAGGAGAGTTCACCGACGGAGGGCACCGGGGCGCTGCGGGCGGCCCGGGCGGGGGTGAGGAGGGTCGGCCCGTCGAGTGCGGCCAGCTCCTGTCCCCAGACCTCGGCGGAGGCTGCCTTGTCCTGGCGGGCGAGCCAGCCGAGGAAGGCGCCGAAGTCGGGGCCGGTCCCAATGCCGGAGGCAGTCACGGTCCCGGAGCCGGGGGCGGATCCGCTCTCCCCCGCCGCGTACAGCCGCAGCAGCTCCTCGCCGATGATCCGCTCCGACCAGCCGTCGATGAGGGCGTGGTGGATGCCGACGACGAGGTCGGCGCGGTCGGGCCCGAGCCGGACCAGGGTGAGCCGCAGCAGCGGCGGGGCGCCGAGGTCGAAGCGGAGGCTGCGGTCCCAGGCGAGGAGCTGCTCGTACGCCTGCTGCCGTCCGTCGTCGGTGAGGTCGCCGAGGTCGGTCTCGGTCCAGGGGACCTCGACGCCGTCCACCACGATCTGGACGAGGTTGCCGCCGCTGTCGGAGACGAATCCGGCGCGCAGGGCCGCGTACCGGTCCACGAGCCGCTGTCCGGCGGCCCGCAGCCGGGGGCCGTCGACGGTGCCGGTCAGCCGGTAGACCGTCTGCATCTGGTACGGGTCCTGCCCGGTGTCGCCGAGGAGGGACTCGAAGACCATCCCGGACTGCATGGGGGTCAGCGGCCAGACCTCGCTGAGTCCGGAGTGGCGGGCCCGCAGCGCGGCGAGGTCCTCGGCGCCGACGACGGCCGGGGGGCCGTCCGCTCCGGGGGCGCCGTCGGTGACCGGCTCGGCCTCGGGGGCGACCGCGGCGACCGTGCGGTGCTGGAGGATCTGCCGGGGGGTGATGGCCAGTCCGAGGGCGCGGGCGCGGGGCACGGCCTGGATGGCGCGGATGCTGTCGCCGCCGAGGGCGATGAAGTCGTCGTCGGCGCCGACCCGGTCGATCCCGAGGACGGTGGCGAAGACGGTGGCGAGGATCTGCTCGGCGCCGGGGGCCGGGGCCCGGTAGTCGGCCGTGTCCGGGTCGGGCACGGGCAGCGACTTGCGGTCGACCTTGCCGTTGGGGGTGAGCGGCAGCCGCTCCAGCGGGACGACCGTGTCCGGGACCATGAAGGCCGGCAGCCGCTCGGCGGCGAGCGCCAGGAGCGCGTCGACCGGGACGGTGTGGTCCTCGTGGGGGACGGCGTAGGCGATGAGCCGGCTGCCGTGGGCGACGACGGCGCTCTGCCGGATCGCGGGGTGCGAGCGCAGTACGGCCTCGATCTCGCCGAGTTCGACGCGCAGCCCGTTCAGCTTCACCTGGAAGTCGGTGCGGCCGAGGAGTTCGATCAGCCCGTCGTGGCCGTAGCGGGCGAGGTCGCCGGTGCGGTAGACGCGGTCGGTGACCTCTCCGTGGGACCAGTCGAGGAACCGTTCGGCGGTGCGCTCGGGCTGGTCGAGATAGCCGCGGGCGAGTCCGGTCCCGGCGAGGAAGAGTTCGCCGGGGACCCCGGGCGGCACCGGCTGGAGGTGGTCGTCCAGGAGGTAGGTGCGCTGGTTGGCCATGGGGCGGCCGTAGGGGATGGACGCCCAGCCGGGGTCGGTCTCGGTGACCTCGAAGACGGTGGAGTGGATGGACGCCTCGGTGGCTCCGCCGAGGGCGATGAAGCGCAGCGCGGGGGCGATGGCGCGGATCCGGTCGGGGAGGGTGACGGGGATCCAGTCGCCGCCGAGGATGGCGACCTTGAGCGCGGGCAGATGGGTGACGCCGCTCTGCTCCAGGTGGTCGGTGAGGAGTTCCAGCAGTGCGGGGGCGGAGTTCCAGACGGTGATGGGGTGGGCGGCGACCAGTTCGGCCCAGTGGGCGGGCTCCTTGGCGCGTTCGGCGTCGGGGACGACGACGGTGCCGCCGGCGAGGGTGAGGCCGAGGAACTCGTACACCGACAGGTCGAAGCTGGGCGACGAGATGGAGAGGG
The DNA here is from genome assembly GCF_040299965.1 of Streptomyces sp. NPDC000594. Classification (NCBI taxonomy): domain Bacteria; kingdom Bacillati; phylum Actinomycetota; class Actinomycetes; order Kitasatosporales; family Streptomycetaceae; genus Streptomyces; species Streptomyces sp. NPDC000594. The sequence continues at coordinate 29,318 of NZ_JBEPCY010000046.1, forward strand.
CCGCGTCGCCGGGGCCGACCGCGTAGCTGGTGTTGAGGTCGTCCACGTTGTTGAGGACGCCCCGGTGGCGCAGGGCGATCGGCTTGGGCGCGCCGGTGGATCCGGAGGTGTGGATGATGTAGCAGAGGTCGTCCGGTCCGGAGATGCGGCCGAGGTCGCCGTCCGGGAGGGCGGCGAGGAGGTCGGCGTCGCGGTCGAGCAGGACGAGCGGCCGGTCGGTGCTGTCGGTGCTGTCGGTGCTCTCCCCTTCGGTGGCGGCGGCCGGGAGGCTCGCGGCGAGTGCGGTGGTGCTGACCACGACGGCGCTGGACGAGCCCTTGATCATGGTCTCGATGCGCTGGGCCGGGTAGTCGGGGTCGAGCGGCACATAGGCGCCGCCCGCCTTGAGGGTGCCGAGGACCGCGACCAGGAAGTGGGGGGAGCGGTCCAGGCAGAGGCCGACGCGGACATCGGTGTCGACACCGAGGGTGCGCAGATGGCGGGCGAGGCGGTTGGCCTCGGAGTTGACCCGCGCGAAGCTCCAGTGCTCGCCCCGGTGGACCAGGGCGGTGGCCTCGGGCCGCTCGGCGGCGCGCGCCTCGAAGACCTCGTGGAGGCAGAGCCCGTCGGCGAGCGGGGTGACGGTGGCGTTCCAGTCGACCAGCATCCGCTGGAGCTGCTCACCGGGGAGGAGTTCCAGCAGGGTGACGGGGGTGTCGGGGCGCCGGGCTGCGTCGGTGACCAGGGTGGTGTACGAGCCGAGGAGACCGCGGGCGGTCACGGCGTCGAACAGCTCCGGGTCGTAGTGGAGTTCCAGGGCGCCGTCGGGGGCGATGGCGAGCAGGATCTCGTACGGGCCGTCCGTGCCGTTCCCGTTCGCCGTCGCGCTCCCGGTGGTGCCGGCGGTGCCGGTCAGGCGGAGGGCGACGGGGGCGGTGGGCCCGTCGGCGGGGGTGAGGGCGTCGGCGAGGCCAGCGGAGGTGAGGCCTTCGGTGACGACGGCGCCCAGGGTCCGGGCGGTGGCCCCGTCCCCGGCTCCCCGTGTGCCCTGCGTGGCCTGCGCGGCCCGCGTCTCCTCCGTGTCCAGGGCGAAGGAGATGCGGTCCTGGCCGGACCAGCGGAAGAGCAGCGCGGCGAAGGCCGCGGTGAGCAGCGCCTCACGGGCGGGGGATCCGGCGGGCGACTCGAGGAGGGGGCCGAGTGCGGCCCGCTCCACGGCCGAGCACCTCGGCCGGGCACCCGGCCCGCGCGGTCGGTCGGCCGGAAGCACTACCGGCGGCCAGTCGCTTCGGTCGGCGTCCTGGAGGTGGTCGTGGGTCACTGTCCGGCTCCGATCGAGAGGGCGGTTGCGGTGGGGGCGGTGAGGGTGTCGAGGCCCGAGAAGGGCGTCGGCAGGGGCAGCGGGTGCCGGGCGCAGAGGCCCTCGACATCCGCGCGGATCTGGGCGACGAGCCTGGGGTCGATCCGGTACTCGGTGTCGCTCAGCGGGACGGTTCCCCGGACGACGGTGTGCAGCAGCCGGGCGCAGTGGGCCATCCGGTCGGGGCCCATCCCGCGCTGGGCGAGGATGTTGACCCCGAGCCGCAGTCCGCTGGTGACCAGCGGGGACTTGGTGTCCCCGGGGATGCGGTTGCGGTTGGCGAGGATGCCGCACTCCTCCAGGGCGCGCTCGGCGATGACTCCGGTCAGGCCCCGGTCGGCGATGTCCACCAGGACCATGTGGTTGTCGGTGCCGCCGGTGAGGATCCGGTAGCCGAGGACGGAGAGTTCGGCGGCGAGCGCTGAGGCGTCGGCGACGATCAGTGCGGCGGTGGCGCGGAAGCCGTCCTGCCCCGCGAGGGCGAAGGCACGGGCCTTGGCGGCGATGACCGCCGGGCTGGGGGTGCCCTGCGACTGCGGGAAGACCGCCCGCTGCATCAGCCGGTGCAGGGGGGTGCGGCCGTCGGGGCCCGGGGTGCGGTACTCGCCGCCGCTGAGGATCAGTCCGCCGCGCGGGCCGCCGAGCTGTTTGTACGTGGAGAGGGTGGTGAGGTGGGCGATGTCGACCGGGCTGGGGTGGACCCCGGCGGCGACCAGTCCGGCGATGTGCGAGATATCGGCGAGGAGATAGGCGCCGACCTCGTCCGCGATGGCGCGGAACCGGGCGAAGTCGATGGTACGGGGGTAGGCGCTCGCCCCGGCGATGATCAGTGCGGGCCGGTGGGTCCGGGCCAGCTCCTCGGCCTGCTCGTAGTCGATCCGGCCGGCCGCGTCGATGCCGTAGTGGACGGCGCGGTAGTGGCGTCCGGTGACCGAGGCGGGTGAGCCATGGGTGAGATGGCCGCCGGCGTCGAGGTGGAGGCCGAGGATGGTGCCGCCCGGGGGGACCAGTGCGGCGAGCACCGCGAGGTTGGCCGAGGAGCAGGAGTGCGGCTGCACATTGGCGTACTCGGCGCCGAACAGCTCCTTGGCCCGCTGGATCGCGAGGCGCTCGACGGCGTCGAAGCGGGCGGCGCCCGGGTGGTAGCGGGCGCCGGGGTATCCCTCGGCGGTGACATTGGAGAGCGCCGCCCCGCCGGCCGCGAGGACCGAGGGGTCGGCGATGGACGCCGAGGCGATCATCGCGAGGGTGGTGTCCTGGTGGCGCACCTCGTCGTCCAGAAGTGCCGCCAGCTCGGGGTCCTCCCGCTCCAGGGCCGCCATACCGATGCCCAGCCGTGCGGCCTGCTCGCCGCCCGCGTCGGAATCGGCGTTCGCGTGCGAGGTCGTCACCCACGCGGTGTGCCACTGACCGGCCATCTCCCCCACCTCTTTCTCATCTCGAAAGTCCGTCATCAGGAATTCATTAATCGGAACACCCAGTTCCGGGGCCTTTGAGGGCCGCTCCGAATTGCTGGGAATACAAAGGACCATAACTTCGGCGCGGCGCGGAGAACAACTGTTTCGTGAGGGGTCACGGCGAACACCCGATGAACGCGCGAACGGCTTGACGCCGATGAAAGGGAAGGTCTGTGAAGAGCGTCACGGTGCTGGTCAGCAAAGGTTCCTGACCAAGAATCAGACCGTTTCCGTAAAGAAAGTAAAAACCCTGCTCCGGCCTGCGGTGAAGAGTTCCGGGCCGGTCCACAAAAAAACAGCGGTGGGGTCGCCCGGCTTTTGCCGGACGACCCCACCGCTGTTTCTTTTCTGCTTTCTCAGATTTTCCACGTGACGGCCACTGCGGCGGCCGCTGTGACGGCCACCGGGCCGCCGGCCGGAATCCCCGCTCTCCCTGATTCCCCGGACGGCGGCCCGGACGGCCCCGGGGCGACCCGTACCGCCCCGGCCGTGTCCCGGCTGGTGCCTCAGCCGGCCGGGACCGCCCCGGCCGCCGCGGGTTCGAGAATCCGCGACAACTGGGCGACCGTGGGGTTCTCGTACAGCTCATGGGTGCTCAGCCGGACCGCCAGGACCTCACCCAGCCGGGCGAGGAGCCGGGTGGCGCGCAGCGAGTTGCCGCCCAGGTCGAAGAAGGAGTCCTCGCGCCCGACCCGGGGCTGGTTGAGCACCTCGGCCCAGACCTCGGCGATCCGCTGTTCCAGCTCGCCCTCCGGGGCGGTGAACCGGCGCTTGGTACCGGGCCGCTGCGGCGCCGCGTCCAGCAGCAGCTGGACGGTGTCGACCGCGCCCGAGGCGTCGGTGGGGATCGCGGGCACCTCCACCAGCCGGACCGGGACCAGCAGTTCCCTCAGGACCGGTTCGAGGGCGGTGTGCACCCTCCCCGGATCGGCCCCGCCGCCCGGCGAGCCGGGGTCGGCGGTGTAGGCCACCAGGATCTCCCGGGCGGCGAGTTCGTCCGTCGCCAGCTCGGCGACGATCGCCGGGTTCTCCGGATCGAGCCCGATCAGCAGATAGTGGTACGGCGCCGAGGTGGCGGCGAGGAAGGCCCGCAGCCCCTCGTCCGGTCCGATGGAGCGGAAGCCGCGCCGGCGGGCCGGTGTCGGGGACTGGCCCCGGTTCATCCCGGTGTCGTGCCACATGCTCCAGCCCAGGCAGCGCACCTCGCGGCCGCGTTCGTGCCGCCAGTGGTCGGCGAAGCCCACCAGGAAGGTGTTGGCCGCCGAGTAGGCGCCGAAGGAGTGGCCGCCGAACTCGCCGTTCACCGAGCCGAAGAGCACCAGGGACGCGCCCGGCCTGCTCTCCAGCAGGGCGGCGAGGGCGAGGGTGCCGTCGACCTTCGCCCGGTACGCCTCGGCGAAGGAGTCCGCGCCCGAACGGGCCAGGGTGTGGTCCTCCAGATGCTTCCACTGGCCCGTCACATCGGCCGCCGCCAGATGCAGCACCCCGTCCAGCTGACGGCCGTACCGCTCCTCGGCCTCGGCCGTCGCGGCCGCCAGCGCGGCCCGGTCGGCGACATCGGCCCGCCGGTACAGGACCTCGCCGAAGGCGGCGAGATCCGCGACCGCCTCGGCCCGGGGGCCGCTGTCGGCGGCCGAGCGGCCGACGAGCAGCAGCTTCACCCCGTACGCGGCGAGCAGATATCCGGCGAGGTCGGCGCCGATGCCGCCGAGGCCGCCGGTGACCAGGTAGAGGCCACCGGGGACGATCGCGGGCGGCGCCTCGCCCTCGCCGTCGGGCACCGGCCGCAGCCGGGGCTGCCAGCGCAGGCCCTCCCGGGCGGCGACCACTCCGCCGCCGTCCCGGTCGGCGAGTTCAGCGCGGACGGCGGCGGGCCAGGCCTCCCGGTCGGCGGGGAGGTCGAGCTGGCGGACGGTGCAGCGGGGCAGTTCGGCCGCGGCGGTACGGACCAGGCCGGGCAGGGCGCAGACCCCGAGGTCGACCCGGTCCCAGGGCCGGACGTGCACCGCCCCGGCGGTCAGCAGGAGCAGCAGCGGCCGGCCCGCGCCACCGCCCGGCAGCAGTACCTCGTCCAGGGCGGCGATCAGGGCGGCGACCCCGGCGCTGGCCTCGGTGAGCCGCTCCCCGGTGGTGGCGGCGCGGTCCTGGCGGTCCGGGTGGTCCGGGCGGGGCAGTGTCCACCCGTACACCACGGTGGTGACCGGCCCGAACTCGGTGGTGATCTCGGTGAGCGCCCGGCGCAGCTGGCCGACGTCGCCGGGGGTGGCGCGGTAGTGGCCGACGCCCTCCCGGGCGTAGCCGTCGCCGGGGGCGATCACGACGGAGGGGCCGTCGTCGAGGCCGAGGCGGGGCAGTTCGGCGGGGTCGGCGAGGACGACCCGTACGCCGTTCACCGCTGTGCCGTCCGTACCACCGACCGCGCCGACCGCGCCGACCGTGCGGGCCGTGCTCACCGGGGCGGTCTCCACGCGGGACCACTGGCGGCGGAAGAAGCGGGTGGCGCCCTCGGCGCCGTCGTCCTCCGCCTCGGCCTCGGCGATCCGGTCGGCGAACTTCCCGGCGCGCAGATCGGCGACGAGCGCGGCCCGCTGGATCTTGCCGCTGGCGGTCTTGGGGAACTCCGCCTCGGTGACCGGGACCAGCAGATCGGGGGCGAGCCCCGCCTCACGGCCCAGCCGGGTCCGTACGTCCTGGAGGGTCCGCTGGAGCGACTCGGTGTCCCAGCGGCTGGGGACGAAGAAGACGACCAGCCGGTCGGAGCCCTCACCGGGCTCGCGGACACCGGTCGCGGCGGAGAAGGTGACCCGTACGCCCTCCGCCTCCTCGACCACGCTCTCCAGCTCATGGGCGATGTAGTTGGCGCCCCGGACGACGATCTGGTCCTTCTTCCGCCCGGCGATGACCAGCTCGCCCCCATGGACGAAGGCCAGGTCACCGGTGCGGAACCAGCCGTCGGCGTCGAAGGAGGCGCGGTTGGCCTCGGCGTTGCCGTGGTAGCCGCGCATCATCGTCACACCACGGATCTGGAGTTCACCGATGCGGTCCTGGGGAAGGGTGTTCCCCTCGGCGTCGACCACCCGGATGGTGACGCCCGGCAGCGGCCCGCCGACGGTGGAGAAGACCACGGAGTCGGTGCCGGCGCGCTCCTCGCCCACCGGGAAGCGGAGGTCCCCGTCGAAGGAGGAGGGGGCGACGGTGACGGTGCCGGTCTCGTGGTCGTCCCGGTCCTGGTGGGTGTAGGTGACACCGGAGCAGGTCTCGGACATCCCCCAGACCGGGATCACGGTGTCCGGGTGCAGCCCGTGCGGGGCGAGCAGTTCGAGGAAGCGATGGCTGGTGGCGGCGATGACCGGCTCACCCGCGTTGACGAACTCGCTCACATGGGACAGGTCCCAGCTGCGCCGGCCGATCTCGGCGGCCTGCTCGTTGATGAGGTTGAAGGCGAAGTTGGGGGCCCAGGTGTTGGTGGCCCGATGGGCGTCCATCGCGTCGAGCCAGCTCAGGGGGTCGGCGAGGAAGTCGTCGATCCGGCCGTTGACATGGTGGCTGCGGGCGAACATGTCTCGGATGTTGTAGAAGACCACCGTCACATGGTCGAGCGGCATCCAGATGAGGCTGACGTCGTCCTCGCCGTAGCCGCGCCCCTGGATGGCGGACCAGCTGCGGGCGGCGACGCTGGCGTTGGTGTGCTGGACACACTTGGGTACGCCGGTACTGCCGGAGGTCAGCAGATTGAGGACGGGGGTGTCGGGCCGGGTGGGGAACCACACCTGGTCGGGCTCGTGCCGCAGCAGGCCGTCCACGGTCAGCACCCGCACGGTGGACTCGCCCCACAGCTCACGGACCTCGCGCAGGGCGGGGGCGGTGGCGGCGTCGGTGAGGACGACGGGGTGGTCCAGGAGGTTCCAGGCGTTGTGGAGCTTGCGGTTGGGCTCGTTGTGCGCGGTGTACGTGGCGGCCACGGCGACCGGGGTGGGCACGAAGCCGCCGAGGACACAGGCCCAGAAGGCGGTCATGTACGCACGGTGGTCGGCGAACTGGAAGAGGGCGGCGTCACCGGGTTCCAGCCCGGCGGAGCGCAGCCCGGCGAGGACGCGCTGGGCCTCGGCGAGGAGTTCCGGGTAGGTCTGGAGGTCGGGTTCGCTGCCCCGGCGCAGATAGACGGTGCCCCGGTGGGGGGCGAGGGCGGCGGCCCGGCGGAGGGCCTCCTGGAGGGTGGTGGCCTCTCCCTCGGGGATGACGACATCTCCCCCGTACAGCTCGGAGGAAGGCTTGTCCACCACGGGGGCGGCCGGGGCGGCCTGAGCACTCGGTGTGGACTCCTCGGCGGGTGTCTCCTCCGGGGCGGGGGCTCCGGCCGGGGGTACGGGGTCGGCGGTACGGGCGCCCTGGCGGACCACGGCGACGGCGTCGGAGACACCGGGCACGGCGCGGACGGCGGCGGCTATCGCGGCGACGAGCGAGGGCTCGACCGAGGGTGAAGTGCTCATGATCTACTCCCTGCCAGGTGAGATGCCGTCCGGGGTGCCGACTGAGCGGCCTGGGGGTCCAGCAGCGTGCGGCCGATGTGTCCGACGAGTTCGGCGGCGTCGGTGAGGAGATAGAAGTGGCCGCCGGGGAAGAAGCGCGTACGGAACTCCCCGTCGGTGTGGTCGCGCCAGCCGTCCAGGGTGTCCAGCGGGGCGCGCGGGTCATCGGTGCCGCACACCACCGTGACCGGGCAGCTCAGCCGGGGGCCGGGGGCGACCCGGTGGTTCTCCCACATCTCGAAGTCGGCGCGGAGGGTGGGCAGGAGCGAGTCCATGATGTCCTCGTCCTCCGCGATCTCGGGCTCGATGCCGCCGAGCCGGACCACCTCGGCGGTCAGCTCCTCGTCGGTGAGGTCCCGCAACTGGCGGACCCGGCCCTCGGTGCCGGGCGCGGGCAGTGCGGAGAGGAAGAGGTGCTCGGGCCCGGCGGCACCGCGTGCGGCGAGCGCACGGGCGACCTCGTAGGCGAGGACGGCGCCGCCGGAGTGCCCGAAGAAGGAGTACGGGCCGTCCAGTACGGGCCGCAGCGCCTGGCTGAGCAGCCGGATCAGCGGGCGGGCGTCGGTGAGGGGGTCCTCGGCGATCCGGTTCTGCCGCCCGGGGAGCTGGACGGCGGCCAGCTCGATCTCCGGCGGCAGCAGCGCGGCCCACTCGGCGTAGGCACCGGCGCCGGCGCCCGCGTGGGGGAAGCAGATCAGCCGGCGGCGGGCGGCGGGGCGTCTGGCCCGCCAGATGAAGGGGGTCTCGGCGAGGAGGTCGGGGTGGGGAAAGGTCTCGCTGGTCATGACGTCACCTCGACCCGTCGCTGAGCGCCGGGAACGGCACCGGGGATTCCGGCTCGCGCCGCCAGTTGGTTCGCACGGTTCCTCCGTAGGTTGCTGCGTGTGCTGCGTGTGCTGCGAGTACGGGCGCCCGGGGCATCGAGCTGTGCGGTCCCGGGCGCCGGGTCGTGGTCACCGCCACCGGTGAGGGCGGTTTTCGCGCTGTTGTTCTTGCTGTTGTTCTTGCTGTTGTTCTTCGCGCTGTCCTTGAGGGCGGCCTTGGCGCTCTCCCTGAGGGCGGCCTTGGCCAGGGAAGCGGCGGCGGCCTGGACGGCGGCCCGCCTGGTCCCTCGCCCGGCCGCCGTGGCGGCGGCCCGCGCGATGGCCCGCCGCGCCTTGGCGGATCCCCGGGCGGCACGCTCGGGGTCGGTCCCCCGGAGGTCCGCCGGACTCCCGCTCCGGTCCCCGGCCGGTGACTCCACCGGGGCGGGCGCACGGAACTCGACCGGGACCGGGACCAGGAGGCCCGCCGGAGCTGCGCTCCCACCGGACCCTTCCGGCGCTGACGGGGACTCCCCCCGGGACTCCTCCAGGAACCCCGCCGGGACGGGCCGCCGTACACCCGACGGCGACGCCGCCCGGAGACCCGCCGGGGAACCGTTCCGCGCCTCGGCGAGGGTGACGACCCGGACGGGCGCCCGGAGTGCCGGCGACGCGGGCACCCGTACCTCCTGCGGGGACCCCGTCAGGGGATTCGCCGGGGAACCCGTCAGGGAGTCAGGACCTGCCGGGGATTCAGGGTCCGTCGCCGCAGTCGTCGGCCCCAGCAGCGGACCCTTCTCCCACAGAGGACGAGGATCCCGGGCGGCACCGGCGACCGGACCGGTGGTGGGCCCGGTGGCCGGGGGCGCGGCGGGGCCGGCGGGCTCCGGACCGTCGGTGCGGTCGGCGGCGGCTGCCTCGGGCAGACCGCCGTGCCGCTCTGTTCCGTTCCGTACGTCACCCTGCTCTCCGCTCAGGAATCGGGGGGCCCGGCCCCGCCGGGGCCTGGGGAGTGTCCGGGGCGCGATGGCGTTCATGGGCAGCGCATCTCCAGTTCGTGGGCCAGGCGGAGCCAGTGGTCGGCGCAGCGGCGGGCGGCCTGGGCGAGCATCGCCGCCCGGTGTCCGGGGACGGACTGGGCGAGCCGCCGCCACCTCTTCTCGTCGCCGATGGAGTGAAGGGTCAGCAGATGCAGCAGGGCACGTCCGGACTCGGTCCGCAGCGAGGGGTCCTTGCTCATGTTCGGCAGGATCAGCCCGATGGCGGCGGCGGAGGTGCGGGTGGGGGTACGGCCCCCGGTGGGGCGGGGGCCGTCCGTGCGGGATCCGTCCGTACGGGAGACGCCCGTACCGGCGGTGGTCCGGGGGACGGGGCCGCGCGGAAGTCGGGCGACCGGGTCCTGACCCTTGCGTATCCGGTCCCGTACGTCCTTGGCGGTCGCGGTGGCGATGCCGGCGCGCTGAGCGATCTCCCGCAGGGAGGCGTCGGGGTGCGCGGCGATGATCTGGCTGGCGCGGAGCCGTCCTTCGGCCGCGTGGAGCGGCCGGATCCGGCCATCCCGACCCGTACGGGTGTTCAACTGTTCTCCTTGAACGGTTGAACGTCGGCGAATAGCCGCTATCGTGCCCGCCGCCAGCCCGGTGTTGGCGGCGATCCGCCGGTCCGACCAGTAGGGCCGGGCGGTGAGGATACGGGTCGCGGCGGCGGTGCGGTCGGCCTGCGAGAGCGGCAGTCCATGGGCGACGTTGAGCCGTACGGCGAGGGCGAAGGCGTCCTCGGGCTCCCCGTCGAAGAACTCCGCCTCGATCTCCTGGTCCCCCCGGAGTCCGGCGGCGCGGACCCGGTGCATGCCGTCGATGATCCGCATGGTGGGGCGGTGGACCAGGATCGGCGGGAGCGGGCCGTCCAGTTCGGCGAGGAGCCGTACGTGGTCGTCGCTCTCGCCGTCCACGCGGGGGGAGTCGGAGGGCAGCAGGGCCGCGAGGGCGACGCTGGCGCGGACGGTGGTGTCGACGGTGGAGCGGCCGGCGGGCGCGGGGCGCGGCGCGGGCACGACCGGGGCCTGCGCCGGGGCCGAGCCCTGCGCCTGCGCCTGGGCCGGGGCGGGTGCTTCGGCGAGGGCTTCGGCGGGGGCCACCAGGTCGACGCTCATCGCGGACCCGCCCGGTGCGCCCTGATGCCGCCCCCCTGGCCGGGCCGCCGGTGCCGGCAGCCGCGCGCGGGCCCACCGCCGCCGGTCCACGGGCGGCCCGCGCCGGGGCGGCGTCGGGCCGGACCGGTGCGGGCGTGATGACCGTCGCGATCGTCGAGGCCGTTCATGGTGTGGTGGTTCCTCCCCCGGTGACTGTTCTGGTTCCCGTTCGTGCTGTACGGGTGGCTGTCGCCGGACCGTGCGGGCCGGTGGGGCCCCTGGGCCGGGACGGGGCCGTGCGGCGGACGGGCCGTCACGGCTGTCAAGAAGCGGGAGCCGGGGCCCGTGTCACGGACTGTCGCTCCTCGGACAACTTCGGTCGGCGTCAGCACGGTTCGAGCCCCCTTCCCCTGTCGCGGGTTCCTTCCGCTCAGAAAAATACCAGTGCGCGGGTTTTTTTTCGACCCTCACGTCGGATTCCGCCGGAGAGGCTGTCTCGCCCGAGAGAAGAGGGACGGCTCGCGGTCGCGCCTCGGGGGATGGTTGACGCGACCGCGAGCGTCCGGTTCGGTGGGATATACACAGTCAGAATGTCGCTTTGGAGGCGATATTCCAACCCCCTCGATCACCGACCCCATTGAGCGGGGCAGGCGATCCGAGGGACGTTCGGGGGATCGCTCCGTGATCCCCTCGACCGCAGAATCAGTGAACCATACCGCTGTGCCGGTTTTCAACGAGGGGGAGGAGGGGACTTCAAGTCGACCCCAACGAGATCGACCACTGATGAATACACCTATCGTGAGCTGCCGTCTTGACGAACCCTTGACGACGAACGGACGTTCAGTACCGGCCGTTCGAAGCGATCAAGCCATGGGGAGCAGCGAAGCTATTACCAAACCGCTATGCTGGTTTCGTACCACAGGTTTCCACCCGGAGGAGTCACCGGTGACGAAGCAGCAACGTGCCGTTCGCACCCGCCGCTCCCTCATCCGCTCGGCGGCAGAGGCATTCGAGCGGTATGGATACGCGCAGGCGAAACTGGCGGACATCAGTTCCAGTGCGGGCGTGAGCGCGGGTGCGCTGCACTTCCACTTCGAGAACAAGGCGGCGGTGGCCACCACCGTCGAGGCGACAGCGGGGACCCTGCTGCGCCGGGCGGCGGTGGCGGCGCAGCGCCCGCCGATGAACGCCCTGCAAAGACTGACCAATGTGTCCCACGCGCTCGCGGACACCCTGCGCGAGGATGTGGTGGCACGCGCGGGGTTCCGGCTGAGCTGCGAGGCGTCCCGCCCCGCCGGGCCCAATCTGCGCCGGGAGTGGCAGGAGTGCGTGGCCGATCTGCTGACCGAGGCCGAGCGCGAGAGGCTGCTCCCACCGGATCTCGTCCAGGAGGACATGGTGACGGCGATCGTCGGCGCCACCACGGGGTTCGAGATCCTCGGCCGGCAGGACCCCGAGTGGTTCTCGCCCCGGGCGCTGGCCTCGTTCTGGCGGATCATCCTGCCGTGTCTGGCGACACCGGAGGCGCTGCCGGAGCTGGACCCGGCGGGGACGTCACGCCCACCGCCGCCGCCCGAGGGAAGTGAACCGGGCCCTCCGGCGGCGGGCAGCCGGGTGACCGTACCCGGCTGACACCTTTCGGCCCAGCACCAGCACCAGCACCAGGGCAGGGGCCCCGACCCCCCGCCTTGCCCTTGTCCTCCCGCCCTTGCTCTTCCGCCCTTGCTCTTCCGTCCTTGTTCTCCCCTCCTTGCTCTTCCGTCCCTGTTCTCCCGCCCCTCAGGTGAGGACGGAGACGACGTACTCGGCCGCTTCGGCCAGGAGTGCGGGTTCGTACTCGGCGTCGCGTTCGGCCTTGCTGGACATGACGGCGATGAGGAGCGGTTCGCTTCCGGGCGGCCGGACGACGGCGAAGTCGTTGAGCGTCCCGTAGTCCCCGGTGCCGGTCTTGTCGGCCACGTTCCAGCCCTTCGGCACACCGGCCCGTATGCGCTCGTCGCCGGTGGTGTTGCGTTCCAGCAGATCGCGGAGGAAGTCCCGTTCGGCACTCCGCAGGGCGTTGCCCAGCACGATTTTCCGGTAGAGGGTGCCCATCGCGCGGGGCGACGAGGTGTCCCGGGGATCCCCCGGAGTGGCCTCCGTGATCGCGGGCTCGATCCGGTCCATGCGGGTCACGGTGTCACCGAGCCCACGGGCGTACGCGGTGAGCCGGTCCGGCCCGCCGAGTTCGCGGAACAGGAGATTGCCCGCCGTACCGTCGCTGTAGCGGACGGCCGCGTCGCAGAGCCTTCGTACCGTCAGCCCTTTCTCCACATGGCGGCCGGTGATCGGGGAGTGCCGCATCAGCTCGGCGCGGGTGTAGCGGACGAGGGTGTCGAGGTACGCGACGGAGTGCCGGTCGAGCAGCGCGGCGGCCGCGACGGCCTTGAAGGCGGAGCAGAACGCGAACCGTTCGTCGGCGCGGTGGGCGATGGTGGCACCGGTGCCGGTGGCGACGGCGTACACCCCGAGGCGCGCGTCGAACTTCCGCTCCAGCGCGCGCAGCCTCCGGTGTCCATCGCTCCGGCCGGGCTCCGGAGGCCCGGACTCACCCCCGCCCCCGCCCCCGGACCCGGCTGCGGGCGAGGGCGATTTCGCGCCGCTCTTCCTCTCCCCTCCCCCGCCCTCATCGGCGCAGGCGGCCAGCGGCAACAGGGCGGCGGCGCCCAGCAGGGCGCGGCGGGTGATGGTCGTGCGCGACGGTGTCATCGTCTCCCCCGGTATCGACGGGCTGCGACGCTAACAAGATCGCTGCACCCTACACAGACGCCACGCGGCCCGACCGTTCATCACATCGACAGCCACATGAAGGTTCCTTTCACTCTTTGGGGTTGGGTGACGCTGAGTGTCCAGGGCATGACAGAAAGGAGGCGTTCTGTGCGGTCCTGGCGTCAGGGTGACAAGGGTCTTCACCTCCGGGGCGGCGGGTTTCGCGCGGGTTCGCCGCTGCCGGTCGTCGCCCTGGCGGCCGGAGGAGCCGAAGGAGTCTCCCCGTGTCCCGTGTCCCTGTTCGTCTCACCGCCGCCGGCGGTGTGCTGGGGGTGTTGACGGCCTGTCTCGTGGCCATCGCCCCGTCGCCCCGCCAGGACCCCGGACGTCACTCCTTGGGCGTGCCGACCCGCAGCCGGTTCCCATCGGGATCCACCAGCTCGACCTCCCGCGCCCAGGGGGCGTCGTCCACCGCAACGCCGAACTCCACGGCGACGGCGTCGACATCCACGACCTGGAGATACACCAGCGTCCCGGGCCGCGCGTCCCCCGTGTGCTCCGACAGGAACAACCGCATCCCGCCCCGCGCGACCTCCACGAACGCCGGGAATCCGGGCTCGAAGCGGTGCTCCCACTGCTGCGTGAAGCCGAGCCGCTCGTACCAGCGGACGGCGGTGGGGGCGTGCTGGACACGGAGGACCGGGATGGCGTGCTCGGACATGAGGCTCATGGTGCCAGAGGGACGGCACGCACCGCCCGGGACCCCCGGGGCGCGCGGGCGGGCCGGTTGAGTAGCGGGCCGGGTCCGGTTGAGTGCTAGTGCTCAGGGCGGGGCGCCGAACTCCTCGTACGGTCGGGGGTGGTAGTCGAGCGGACCGGACGGCGGGGAGCCCATGAACGCACTCATGCAGCACGCGAGCGGTGGTTCCTGCGCGTCGGAGGAGTGGCCGATGCTCTACCTGGGCGTGGTAGCCGTCCTCGCCGGGTGCGGGTTCCTGGTCAACCTGATCGCGCTCTGGGTGTGCGTCAACGTCGAACAGCCGGTCAGGACGTGGGCGGTGGCGATGGTCCTGCTGCCGTGGATCGGCCTGGTCGTGGCGTTGGTGGCGTCCGTGGGGCTCGGCCTCGACGCGGCGGACCGGGGCGGGTCACCCTGGTGGTTCCTGCTCGCGGGAGCCGGGGCGCACCTGGGGGCGCTGGCCGTGGTGGCCCTTCTGGCCCGGTCCGCCACGCGGAGGGCCTACCGTGATGGCGTCCCGGCGCCGGACACGGCCGCGCCCGGCGCGCGGACCGGTGGGACACGTACCCCCTCGGAACCGGCGCGGTCGCGGCCCTCCGCCGTCCCCGTCGACTCGCCCCGCTCGCACGAGGAGTGGCGGGCCCGGGTGATCCGCAGGCCGGACGACGTGGGATACGGGGTCCTGCTGCCGTGGCTGGCCGAGAAGTACTTCGCGCACCACCACCGCCTGGTGGACCGGCACCTGCCCTCCGGCTGCCACCCCGGAGAGACCGCCACCGCGGACGACGCGCTCGCGGTCCTCGCCCTGGGTGAGAGCATTCACCGCATGCTCTTCCGGGACCGCTCCTGGTTCGTGCACGACGCTATGAGGTGGGGTGCCACCTGGAACGAGGTGGCGGCCGCGCTGGACGTGACGACGGGCCGGGCCCGGTCCGTCCTCCGGTCCTACGCGGAGACGCAGCGGCAGCTGTACGAGGAGACCGAGAGGACGGGTGACCGGCCCTTGGGCTACTCCGCCGAGAAGTACCGCTCCGCGCTGGCGCTCATCAGGCTCGCCGACGACGCCCGGTCACCGTCCGCCGCGTAGCGGGACGGAGTTTCCGTACTTCCACCGGCCGCAAGGTGAACTCCCGGAGTCCCTCGACCAGATCTTTCCGCGCAGCTGAGCCAGGCGCTCGTACCGGTGCGGCGGCGGCGCGTGGCGGTGGGCATGGCGGGCTCGCGCGGCTGCCGGGCCCGGTGGTCGGGCGGGCCCGGCAGAGGGGTCGGTGCGGCGGTCAGGCCTCGGCGAGCAGGTCGGTGGCCCGGTGGGTGGCGAGGGCCAGCGCCTGGGCGAGGTTCTCGGGGTGGCGCCCGCCGGCGGCGGCGAGGGGGCCGCGGCCGCCGGAGCCGCCGCCGACGGTGCGGGCCGCCTCGGTGAGGAGCCGGCCGGCCTGGGCACCGTGTTCATGAAGGTCGGCCGAGATCGCGGCGGCGAGCAGGGCCTTGCCGTCGTGTTCGGCGCCCAGGATCACGATGGCCCGTCCATCGCCGATCCGGGCGAGGGTGTCGGCGGCCAGGCCGCGCAGTTCGTCCGGGGTGACTCCGGTGATCTGCTGGACGGCCAACCGCCCCCGCCCCGTGGGCCGGGCCTGACCGGCAAGCGACTCCGCCTGCTTCCGCAGCTCTTCGGCCCGGAGCCGGGACAGCTTCTCCTGGGCGGCGGCCAAGGCGTCCAGGCGCTTGCGCAGCACTCCGGGGGCGTCGGCCGGGCGGGTGCCGAGGAGCCCGGCCAGCTCGTTCAGCAGCCGTCGTTCGGTGTCGAGGTGGCGGAGGGTGCCGTGGCCGGTGAGGGCCTCGACGCGGCGGAGGTTGGAGCCGATCGAGGACTCGGAGAGCAGACGGAAGGCGCCGACCTGCGAACCGTGGGCGACATGGGTGCCACCGCACAGCTCGCGGGAGAAGTCGCCGATGTCGACGATGCGGACGGTTTCCCCGTACTTCTCACCGAACAGGGCGATGGCCCCGGCGGCCTCGGCCTCCGCGCGGTCGGCGTGCCAGGCCCGTACCTGCGGATCGTCGAGGACATGTCCGTTGACGGCCGTCTCGATCGCGGTGAGCCGGTCGGGGGTGAGGCCGGTGAAGTGCGCGAAGTCGAAGCGGAGCCGGTCGGGCTCGACCAGGGAGCCCTGTTGGCGGGCGTGCTCGCCCAGGGTGGCCATGACGACGGCATGGAGGATGTGGGTGGCCGAGTGCGAGCGCGTCAGCCCCGCCCGGCGCTCGGCGTCCACCCGGGCCTCGCCGACCGTACCGGTGCGGAGTTCCCCCTCCAGCACGCGGGCGGTGTGGACGCGGAAGCCCTCCAGGCCATAGCGGGTGTCCGTGATCCCGAGGACGGTTCCGTCGCTCATGGTCAGGGTCCCGGTGTCGCCGATCTGCCCGCCGGCCTCGGCATAGAACGGCGAGCGGTCCAGCACCAGCTCGACCTCGGCCCCCTCGGTGGCGGCCGGGACGACGGTACCGCCCGCGATCAGGCCGGTGACGGTGGCCTCGGCGGACAGCTGCTCGTACCCCACGAAGTCGGTCCGTGGCAGGTGGGCGGCCAGTTCGCGGTAGGTGTCCATCCTCCTGAGGGCTTCGGCGGTCCTGGCCCTGCCCCCGGTCTTCGCGCGCTTGCGCTGCTCGTCCAGCAGGACGCCGAAGCGGTCCTCGTCAACGGTGAGTCCGGCGTCGCGGGCGGCCTCGACGGTCAGTTCCAGGGGGAAGCCGTAGGTGTCGGCGAGTTCGAAGGCCGTATCCCCGGGCAGCGCGGCCGACCGGGACGCGCGGGTACGGGTGATCGCGGCGTCGAGCAGGCGGGTGCCCTGGGTGAGGGTGCGGGTGAAGGACTCCTCCTCGGCGGTGACGACCTGCTCGATCAGGGTGGCCTGCGCGGTCAGCTCCGGCCGGACGTCCCCCAGGTTGGTGATCACGCTGGTCGTCGCGGCGGGCAGGACGGGGCCGGTGATGCCGAGGAGACGGGCATGCCGGATCGCCCGGCGCAGCAGGCGCCGCAGGATGTAGCCACGGCCGTCCTTCGCGGGCAGGACACCGTCGGCGATGAGGAAGGCGGCGGATCGGGCATGCTCGGCGACGACCTGGAACGACACCTTCTCCTCGCCCGTACCGGGATACTCCCGTCCGGCCAGCTCCTGGACCGTGGTGAGGGTGGGCAGCAGGAGGTCGGTGGTGCAGACGTTCTCGACACCCTGGAGGATCGCGGCGAGCCGGTCCAGACCGAGGCCGGTGTCGATGTTCCTGCCCGGCAGTTCGCCGATGATCGGGTAGTCCTTCTTGGCCGGTCCCTCGCCCCGCACGGTCTGCATGAAGACCAGGTTCCACAGCTCGATGTACCGCTCGCCGTCGACGGCGGGGCCGCCCTCCTTCCCGAAGGCGGGGCCCCGGTCGTAAGAGATCTCGGAGGACGGGCCGCTGGGCCCGGGGACGCCCATGGACCAGTAGTTGTCCTCCATCCCGAGCCGCTGGATCCGGCCGGCGGGGACGCCGATGCGGCGCCAGATGTCCTCGGCCTCGTCGTCGTCCTCGAAGACGGTGATCCAGAGCCTCTCCTTCTCCAGCCCGTACCCCTGGGTCATGAGTTCCCAGGCGAAGGCGATGGCGTCTTCCTTGAAGTAGTCGCCGAAGGAGAAGTTCCCCATCATCTCGAAGAACGTCGCATGCCGGTGGGTACGGCCGACATGGTCGATGTCGGAGGTCCGCGCGCACTTCTGGATGCTGGTGGCACGGGGGAACGGCGGGGTGGTCTCGCCGAGGAGGTAGGGCTTGAACTGGTTCATCCCGGCGTTGGCCAGCAGCAGGGTGGGATCGTCCGGGATGAGCGGGCTGGACGGGACCGGCCGGTGGCCTCGGGAGGTGAAGAAGTCGGTGAACGTCTGACGGATCTGCGTCGAGCGCATGACGGCATGGCCTCACGAAAGGAGTCGTGGAAGGTGGGGGGAGATCACACGCCGAGCCGGGCCGAGAACAGGGACTGAGAGGGCTCTCAGTTCTCCGGCTCGACGCAGATAGCTCGCGCCCCCACGGTGTACACCAGGACTCCAGATCCGTTGATCACATCGGTGGTGCGGCAGGACCCGAAGGCCCAAGCCGTCACACCACCGACTGTAGCCGGTCGGCATCAAGATCGTTCTGTATTCTTCCCCACCGTCGGACACAAACCCGGACAAGGAGCCGACCAGGCCGGACGCGGCCGGGGCTGTCCGGGACAGGGCACCGCCGTTGTTCCGCCCGGGTCCGCTCCACCACGCTGCGAGCAGTCGGGCCGACCGAGCGGAAAGGCGACGCGGCCGACTCTCAGCCTCATAGCCGGACCTGCTGAGGCTGATCGGAAACGATCACCGAGCAAAGGGGAGACGACCATGTCCCGGAACAGAAGGATCCTCGGCGGGATCGCCGCCACCACTCTCGCGGCGGGCCTGTCCATAGGCTCCGCAGAGGTGGCGACCGCCGGCGGTGCACCCGAGACGCGCGATGCTCGGGGAACCTGTGGCCAATCGTTCAATCCCGAGCTGTGGGGCGGCAAGGCCCACTGGGTCAACAGCTGCCGCAACGGAAAGATCACCGTCAAGGGCTGGGTGCAGGACACCAGTGACGACGGTGAGTGCGTCTACGTCGTAGGCGTGTTCAACAACGACATCACCAAGGTCTCCGGCTACGCCTGCACCAAGGGGCAACGCGTCTCGTTCAACTGGACGCACGCCGGAACGATCGCCGATGTCACGCTGCGGAACACCAACTAGTCGTGATGGGGCGATCATCCATGACACGGACGGGGAAATACGCGCGGGCTCTCTCCGGGCTGGGGGCGGCCGGGCTGCTGACCGTCGGTCTGGCCCTGGCGGGTACGTCGGGCACCGCGCACGCCGGATCCGCCGAAGTCCTCGGCGTCAAGGGCGAGCAGGTCATGGCCTGCGACGACACCGGTCTCTGGGACGCCGTCAAGCTCAAGGGCCGCAACGTCAGGGGTCAATCGCAGACCGCACCGCTCAAGCGGCTCGATGACGGCGCGGGCTGTCACAGCTTCGCCGGCGTGTGGTGGAACGGCACCGTCACCTTGACCTGGGTCAAGGACGGCAGCAGCAGGCGGGGCGAGTCCACCTGCGAGACATCGGCCGATGCCGACGGCCCCCACTGGCAGACGTGCTTCTACGATCCGCGCCTGTCGGTTCGCTGACAGCGGTTCGGCACGGTTCCCTCGGGGCGCGGACACGGTCGCGCCCCGACGGGGAGCCTGAATGACTACCGGGGGATTCCTGCCTACAGTCCGGCCCGAGCGAGCAGGAATTCCGCCTGTTGCCGTGTGAGACGCGACGGAGCCGGTGGTGCCGGGGGACATCTGTGGGTGCCGCGACTGAACGACAGCGCCCACTCGGCTACGGGGCCGTCGGACCCCAGGGTGGCCAGGACCTGGTCCCGCAGCGCGGGTGGGGTGTCGTCACGGGCCGCAACCGCGTTCCTGACGAAGCTGTCCTGGTCCTGTGCCAGCAGCTCACGCAGACCGGGCGGCAGGTCCGGATGCGCGGCGACGGCCGCGCGGACATCAGGGTCCGGGTCGGCGGCCAGTTCAGGGGTCGGTACGGCATACGCGACCGAGGCGGCACGGGTCGCCGGGTCTGCCAGCAGTCCGGGCAGGAGGTCGGCGGGAGGGGCGAATGCCCGGACGCTGCCGCTGCGGATGCCCGGGTCGGCGTCCGTCAGCAGCATCCTGCGGACGTCGTCGGAAACATCGCGCCAGCGCTGGATGACCGACGACCGCACACTGGCCTCCGGGTCGGCGGCCAGGAGGGCCAGCGACTCCACCGGCAGATGCTCGTTCGCCGCGAGGAACGACCGTACGGAAGGGTCGGGGTCCGCCGCCAGACGGGCGAGCAGCCCCGGGGGCTCGTCCCTGACGCTCGCCGCGACCGCACACCGGACAGCCGGCTCCGGATGCTCCGCGAAACCTGCTCTGATCCCGGAGGGTACGGAGGAGTTCGCGGCGAGGGTCCTCAGAGAGCCGAGGCCGATGATCTCCGCTATCAGTTCATCGGTGAGGTCCCGACGCAGCAGCGCCACCGAGCGCCGGGCACCCGGGTGCCGGAGCAGGCGCCGCACCAGGTCGGCGGGGAGGTCCTCCTGGGTTGCCAGGGCGCTGAGTTCAGCATCCAGTTCCATGGAACGCAGGGTAGGTCTTCGGGCCCGGAAGATCACGCTCCGACCGGCCGCCGGTACCCTACGTCGATCCGCCCGACACGACGGAAAAGAGCGCTCATCGTGACAGCCGAGACGGACCCGGCGACCGGCCCCAGCGGGTGGGATGCCGCGCTGGCCGGCGCCTTCGAGATACTGCTGGGTGGGAAGCCGACCGTCGACCCTGCCGCCGGATACGGGGTGTACCACGCCTCGGACCCGTTCGACGAGTTCCTGTTCCCCAATCCCTGGGCCACCCCCGAGGCCCTGACCTGCCGGGAGCCGAGGCAGCTGCCGGATGCGGATCAGGAGTGGTACCCGTACTCACCCTGGACTTGGCGGTTCGACCTGAGCCGGTCGCTGTTCTGCTTCGACGCCGATCTCCTGGCCGGAACGGGTCCATGGGGCGAGGGCGGACACAAGGGGCCCCGGCCGTTCGACGACGCCTTCGTCGCCGACCTGCGGGCCGTTTCCTCGGTCGACGAGGACGGTGACGTGCTGGTGTACGGCGGAGAGCTGGGACCGCTCCTGGGCCGTCACGGAGTCGACCTGACCGACGAGAAGTCCCGGAAACTCAACGGCTGGGTGAGCGTGCTGCTGCGGGTGGCCACGGATGGCACGCTCACCGATGCGATGCGGGCCGCGACCTTCACCGAGCGCGGCCCCGGGCATCTGGTGTCGATCCACGACATGACGTACGCGCGCTCCGCCGGCGATCCCTGGGAAGAGAGGCTGAGCGCGGTCACGTATCCCGGGCTCCGTGACCATCTCCGCATGCTGTGCCTCACCAGGAAGGACGCTCGGAGTGAGGGCGGCTTCTACCTCGGCACCGACGGCTGGCCGTCGACCTGTGCCCTGGAAGCGGTCGGCTGCTCCCTTGTCGCGGGCTGGGGGTTCGGCGAGTCCCAGGCCGGTACCGCCGTCGTACGGCTGCCGGACCGGCCAGGAGCGCGCTGACCAGGGCAGACGTGCGGAAAAATCCCGTGAAGGCTACAACCTTTTCCTGTCACCGTCCGTCTGACGTGTGCCCCGTCCCGGGGCGCAGTCCCACCAGTGACAGACCGCAGGAGCCGTACGTGTCCCACCGCAAGAACCTCCGCCTCACCGTCGCGACGGCCACCGCCGTCGCGCTGACCGGCGGGCTCCTCGCCCTGGCCCCCGGTGCGGCCACCGCCGCGCCCGAGCCCGCGAAGGCCGCGAAGGCCGCGAAGCACGCCGACTTCAACGGCGACGGCATCAGCGACTTCGCGACGCCCGACTACCCGAACATCGTCATCCGCCACGGTGTCAAGGGCGGCGACGCGGGCAAGCCGAAGAAGATCAACCAGAACAGCCCCGGCATCCCCGGCAAGGTCGCCAAGAGCGACGCCGAGGACGACGACACCTTCGGAGACGCGACCGCGTCCGCCGACCTCAACCAGGACGGCTACGCGGACCTCGTCGTCAGCGACTCCTCCGAGACCGTCGGCAAGCAGAAGGCCCACGGCATGGTGGTCGTGCTGTGGGGCTCGAAGCAGGGCGTCGGCTCCAAGGCCACCCTTCTGCCGCCGAACAAGTCCCGGGCCGAGGGCTACTTCGGGCTCTCGCTGGCCACCGGCGACTTCGACGGGGACGGGAAGTCCGACATCGCCGTCGGCGACTTCGACTCGGTCCACATCTACCGGGGCCCCTTCTCCTCCACCACCGGGAAGCCCACCGGCGCTGTGACCCAGCACCGCCCGGCCGGTGGCAAGAAGATCATCCCCATCCGGCTGATCGCCGGGAACGTCACCCAGGACAAGGCCACCGACCTCTATGCCCTCGGCCTTGCCGGCCTGGGCAAGGAGCCCAGGTCCGCCACCTGGTTCCTCCAGGGTGGCAAGAGCGTCAAGAGCGGCGCCTACAGCAAGGCCTCCGGCGAGCCCAACTTCTGGGTCGACGCGGTCGTCGCGGACTTCGACAAGGACGGCTACGGCGATCTCGCGGTCGGCGAGTCCCAGTACAAGGAGTACACCGGCTCCGTCAAGGTGCTGCGCGGCACCGCGAAGGGTCCCGGCACCTCGTACCGGTTCACCCAGGACACGGCCGGGATCGCCACCGGCGCCGGCATGGACGACCGCTTCGGCGCCAACATCTCGGCGGGCGACATCGACAAGGACGGCTACCCGGACCTCGCCGTGAGCGCCCCCGGCGAGAAGGTGGGCAAGGCCGATGAGGCAGGCGGGGTGCACATCCTGCGCGGCGGGAAGAAGGGCCTCACCGGGACCGGCTCCCAGTGGTTCACCAAGGACACGGCCGGTGTCCCCGGCAAGGCGAGCGAGTGGGACGCCTTCGGTGAGAACATCGGGCTGCGCGACGTGGACTCCGACGGCGACGCCGACCTGTATGCCGGCTCGTACGTGGAGCAGAAGAGCGTGCTGATCGGGGGCGGGAAGAAGGGCCTCGACCTCAAGAGCGCGCGTTCGGTGAACGTGCCGGCCGACTTCCTGGAGTAGTCGTCCCCCGGGTGGGCGGAGCCCCGGTCGGCTCCGCCCACCCGACTCGGTACGGTCATCCCCGTCTGTGCGGCCTTGCCACAGGATGGGCCCCGCTTGCCGGACCCGCCTTCCTCCCGGTGCCGAACCGCCCCGTACACCCGGCTCTGCCCGCGAGGGTTCCGGGCCATCCGGAGAAGTAGCCCGTTCGGACTGCCTCACCTCGCGGAGCGGGCACGGGGCGGGAAAGAGTGAAGCTCTCCACCCGCCCCCGCCCGACAGAAGGGACCCGCTGTGTCTCCTCGACGCACCGCCGCCGCGCTCCTCGCCTCCGCAGCCCTCGCTCTCGCACTGGGAACGCCCTCCCCCGCCCTGGCAGCACAGCCGACGGCCCCGCTCAGTGCCTGCTTCAGCGTCAACGCGCTCAATTACCAGTTCTGCTGTGGCACCGGGCCGCTCTCGTACACGGCTCTGTTCGGCGAGAGGCCGCCGGCCTGCCCCAGCTCGGCATCGGGGGTCTGAGCGGGCGGACCGCAGGGTTACGGGCATCTCCGCCTGCCTTGCGGGACCGGGGTCACCGCGAGGGGGCGGGGCGGAGGGTCAGGGCTGGCAGTTCACCGGCGGATCGCCGTTGATGACCGTGCACTGGTCGGTTCCCGGCCCACCGTCGACAAGCCGGTAGTTGTAGATGTAGACCCTGAGCGTGTCGTCACCGGCGTCGCCCAGGAGGCTCCCCCGGTTGTTGCCCGCAGTGAGGCTGTCGTTGCCCTCGTTGCCTCGGGTGGTCCCCTGGTTCGTGAACACTTCGATCGTGTCGTTGCCCGCGCCGCCTTCGACCTGTCGGGCGTTTGTCTGGAGCACCCTGATGTTGTCCTGGCCCGTGCCGCCCAGGATCGTGCGGACATTGTTGCCCGTGCCGAGCGTGTCGTCGCCCGGGCCACCGTCGAGGGTTCCGGTGTTCGCGAGAAAGGTGATGTTGTCGTTGCCCTCGCCGCCGAGGGCCCGACCGGCATTGGCCGCGGCATTGATCGTGTCGTTGCCGGCATCGCCGGCGAGGGTGCCGGCCGACCTGACGGTGGAGTTGGCAAGAATGAGGTCGTCGCCGTCGAGGAGGCCACCGAGTGTGCCTCCCCCGCGAACCTCGCCGGTCCCCACCCCGTCCGCCCGCGTCGTATTACTGCCGCTGGTGCGGAGCCCGCCCCTGACGCGGATCTCGTCGCCGCCCGCGCCGCCCTGGATGCTGCCGCCGCCGTCGAGACCCCTCCCGGGACCGCTGGCGGCGTCTCCTCCGGTGATGGTGATCCGGTCGTCGCCCGCGTCGCCGATCACCGTCCCCCTGACGCCCGCACCGCCGAAACTGCCGGTCACAGCACCGCCGTTGGCAGTGATGGTGTCATTGCCGTCGAGGGCCGCGCCCAGCAGCGGGGCGCCGCCCCGGACGGTCCCGGTGACCGCGGCCAGCCCGTTCAGTGCGGCGGCCGGTGCGGTCACCTCGATGGTGTCGGCCCCCGCTCCGCCGTACACGAACCCGGCGGCGGAGCCTCCGGTGACGGTGATCCGGTCGTTCCCCGCACCGCCGTTGACAGTGGTGTCGGCGGCGACCCCCGCCGAACAGACGATGACATCGTCGCCGAGACCGCCGACGATCAGGGTCGAGGTGACAGAAGCACCGTTGACCGTACAGGTGGAGGCCGCGTGGGCGGCTGGGGCCAGGACCGCAAGACCGGCGGTCACCACCCCCACGACCACTCCGACAGCGCTGACGCGAACAGGGATACGGGACATGATGGAGACCCTCCTTCGGCTCCGCCGGTCCGCTGAGGGACCGGCTGGCGCGTGAACTCGCACAGACCCCCGACACCCGCCACAAGAAGCCCGAGGACCGCCCAGCGGCACCGCGAAGGGCCTGTCCAGGAACGCGTGACGCCGACTCCGGACGCCCACTCTTGACATGCCCGCGCCTCTGTGGGTCATCCACCCCGAAAGAGTGAAAAGGCAACTACCACACCGATCGAGCACACCGGAGCCCAGCTGCGACGCACGCCCGGCCGCCTGGGAGCGATAGCTCGTTCGGGCGAACCACGTCCGGTTCGGCCGCCTGTGTCATCGCCGGGGCGTAGGACGTGGTGGCATGGGACTTGGCGACCGGCACCAGAAGAAGGACGTCGAGGCGGCGCTCAAGCGCGCGGAGGCGGCGGGGCTGAAGGTGACGCGCACAGGGAAGGGGCACCGCTGGGGATGGATCATCTGCTGTACATGCAGCGGAAGGTACGGGGTGCCGTGCACTCCGCAGAACCCGGGAGAAGAGGCCAGGGATATCAATGACTTCGTCCGAAAGCACCGAGCGTGCGCGTAACTGGCACTTCAGCCTGTTTCTTCAGGAGCCCCTCACCGAAGAACAGGATGACGTGCTGGTGGGGTTGGCCAACTTTCATGACGGCCGGATCTCCCTGATCGAAGGGCCCGGCTACTCGGGGTTCATGTGCATCTTCAAGGCCGGTTCGCTGAATCAGGCCATTGATGACGCACTCGCCCGTTTCAAGGACTTCCCGGGGGTCCTGGTACGCAGTGTCGAACTGGATCCCATCGCGTTGGAGGCCAACGGCATGGCGACCCCGGCGGTGGTCCCCGCGCCGCCGCCGCTGCCTGTGTGACGCGACGCCGACGGACGGCCCCGCTCCCTGGGACCGAGGGAGCGGGGCTTCTGTGCGTTCGCTACGGGGCCGAACGGCCGGGCCGCTGTCAGTAGGTCAGTGTGATGCAGCCGCTGCCGCCATCAGTCCCTGCGGTGCCTGCGGTACCGGCCCCGCGGAGGGGGCCCGTACCTGGTGGGGTCATCGGCGCTCGTGCCGCCGCTGCCACCGAACAACCCAGCCACGCCATATCCGCCTTCGGCGTTGGTGAGCTGGGTGCCCCGGCAGATGAGATCCTGGCCGGCGCCGCCGAAGCCGCAGACGCCTCCCTTCCCGCCGAGGCCGGCGTCAAGGCCGAGAATGGTTTGGGGGTCGCCGCTTCGGCCCCCGGAACCGCTGCCCGGTCGGAAGCCGCCGGTCGCCGACGCCTGGACGGGCTCCACCGCCACCGCCGGACCCTCCCGCGACGAGGACGGCCGTGACGCTGGTGACCCCCGCGGGGACGGTGAACGTCCCGTTCGAGGTGAAGGTCTGGGTCGTCGCGGCCGACGCGGGACCGGCCAGACACACCGTCAGCGCGAGCGAGCCCGCCAGACATACGGCGCCAACAGATGGGTGGCGCAATCCACCACAATCACCTGATCGTGTTCCCCGCCGCTGTCGGACCGACCACCCCATCTCGGATGCCCGGTACGGCAGTTGGGCGCGGGTCCGGCCCGCAGGCTCAGGCGAGGGCGGCGGCCAGCAGGGCGAAGGCGACGACGATGACGGCGACGCGGACGTAGTGGAAGCGGTCCCAGCGGTTCAGTTGCTCCTTCCAGTCCTCGGGCAGGTTCTCGGTGGTCCACGTCCTGGTCCGGTTGTTGATCGGGACGAGCAGCAGGAGCGACATGATCACGCTCAGGACCAGCAGCGCGGCGGCGATGACGACAAGGCCGGTGCCCTGGTGGTGCCACCCGGCGACGGCCCAGACCGTGCTCAGGGCGAGCGAACCCATGTACCAGAACGGCATCACGGCGCCGAGCATCCGGGCCCCGTGGGTACGACCGCGCAGGCCGTTGTCGCCGGGGAGTCCGTTGAGGATCGGGTTGATGACAAAGGCGACGGAGAACTCCACTCCCACCATCACTCCGACGACCACGGTGGTGACGACCTTGAGTGTGTCGAGCATGACGACCCCTCCCGGATCTAGCGCTGCTAGATAATGAGTCGACGCTAGTACTACTGCCGCTTGATTGTCTAGCACTGCTAGGGTCGAACCATGCCGGTACAGGAACGCAAGCAGCGCGAACGGGCGGACCGCGAGCGCCTCATCGTGGCCACGGCCCGCGAACTCGCCGAGCAGCAGGGCTGGGACGCGGTCACCACCCGCCGTCTCGCCGAGCGCATCGAGTACAGCCAGCCCGTCCTCTACAGCCATTTCCGTGGCAAGCGCGAGATCATCGGCGCGGTCGCCCTCGAAGGTGCCGCCGAGCTGGCCGCCGAGCTGCGGGCCGCGACCTCCGCCACGGACGGCCCTCGCGCCCGGGTCACCGCCCTCGCCCGCGCCTACCTCGACTTCGCCGAGCGCAACCCGGCGGTCTACGACGCCATGTTCCGGCTCGACGGCGGCCTGACGTTCGCGACCGAGGACACCCCGGAGCCGCTGAAGGACGCCTTCGCCGCCCTGCTGGAAAGCCTCGGCGAGGTCGCCGGGGACGGCGCCCACCCGGCGCTGTTCACCGAGGTGTTCTGGGCGGCCCTCCACGGGCTGGCGGCCCTGACCCGCGCGGGACGGCTGCCTCCGGGGGACGCCGAGCGGAGGGTGGAGCTGCTGGTGGACCGGCTCGCCCTGCTCTGACGCACCGTCCGGGCGAACGGACAGCCCCGCGCCCTCCGGTCACGGAGGGGGCGGGGTTGTCCCTTGTACTACAGGTCGGCGGAACGGGCGAGGGTGACCAGGCCCGCGAACGCCTCGGCGGAGACCATCAGCAGCGGGCCGGTGGGACGCTTGCTGTCCCGCACGGGGACGATCCCGGTCGCGGAGGCGTGTGCGGGGGCCCACTCCACGCACACCCCGCCGTTGTCGCTGTAAGAAGACTTGATCCAGTGAAGAGGTTCGGTCGCGGTCATCACTGGGCGCCTACAGGTCGGCGGAACGGGCGAGGGTGACCAGACCAGCGAAGGCCGTGCTCGACAGCATGAGGGACGGGCCGGTGGGGCGCTTGCTGTCCCGTACGGGGATGATCCCGGTCGTGGACGCGTAGGCCGGGGCCCACTCCACGCACGCCCCGCCGTTGTTGCTG
Organism: Streptomyces sp. NPDC000594; assembly: GCF_040299965.1. Lineage (NCBI taxonomy): Bacteria > Bacillati > Actinomycetota > Actinomycetes > Kitasatosporales > Streptomycetaceae > Streptomyces > Streptomyces sp. NPDC000594. Next base: position 56,642 of record NZ_JBEPCY010000046.1, read on the forward strand.
TAGGAAGACTTGATCCAGTGGAGAGGCTTGGTCGTAGTCGTCACGAGGTGCCCTTTCGTACCTGATCGATCATGGCCACGGATTGTGTCTGCGAAAGCGCGTGCTTCTGGAGCTGATAGTAGGCCGAGAGTATGGGCCCCACGAAGCGGCTGTCCCGTTCCAGATGCCCCCGGTGCGTGCTCTCCGCGTAGGACACGATCGAGCGGTCAGGCAGGGTCAGCAGGTAGAGCGGCAGGTCGAACGGACGACGCTCCCCCATCGCGAACGGGGCGACCTGCACCATGGCGTTCGGCTGCTCCGCGAACTCAAGCACCCGGTCCAGCTGTGCCCGCATCACCGCAGGCCCCCCGACGAACCGACGGACGCAGCCCTCGTCCAGCACCACGAAGATCAACGGTGGCGGGGTCCGGGCAATCACCTCCTGTCGCTTCGCAGTGACCTCGATTCGCTCCCTCGCCTGGTCGTCCGTGATCGTTCCCCGTCGCACATACGACTCCGCCAGCACCGTCGCGTACTCATGGGTCTGAAGAAGCCCCGGGATGGCACCCACCTCGTACAGCCGGATCTCCACGGCCCGGCGCTCGTATTCGATGAACCCCGAGAAGCCTTCCAGCAGCGCGCCGTACTTCATCTTCAGCCACTCGCGCTCGAACGACTCTTCGGTCCCCGCCAGCTCCAGCACGGCATCTGCGGCGCGGCAGAACGGCAATGTCGCATTCTTCAGAGCAGTTTCGACGTGCGAGACCTGGGTGGGCGAGTACCCCATCCGCGCGCCTAACTCCAATGCCGTTGCGTTACGGGCTTGCGGGTGGGGGTCTGGTGATGAGGACGGCTTGGGGGCCGGTGCGGGCCGGCTGAGGCCAGGCACGGTGCTC
>NZ_JBEPCY010000047.1:0-48710 GCF_040299965.1 Streptomyces sp. NPDC000594
GGAGGTACGGATCACCGTCGACCTCCAGGCCGGCGACCACACCGCCGTCATCTGGGCCAACGACCTCACCGCCGAATACGTCCACGAGAACAGCGAGTACTCCTCATGAGCATTCTGACCAGCCTCACGCCCACACCGACCGGCCTGGCCGCCGCCCGTAAGCACACCGCCCTCCCCAAGGCCGACGCCCTCATCGAGGCGCTGCCCTGGCTGGCGCGGCACCGGGGCAGGACCGTCGTCATCAAGTTCGGCGGCAACGCCATGGTCGACGCCCGGCTCAAGACGGCGTTCGCCGAGGACATCCTCTTCCTCCACCACGCCGGCCTCAGACCTGTCGTGGTGCACGGCGGCGGGCCGCAGATCAGTGCCCAGCTCGACAAGCACGGCCTGGTCAGCGAGTTCAAGGCCGGGCTGCGGGTGACCACCGACGAGGCCATGGACGTGGTCCGGATGGTCCTCGCCGGACAGGTCCAGCGCGAACTCGTCGGCATGCTCAACCGCTACGGCCCGCACGCCGTCGGGATGACCGGCGAGGACGCCCGGCTGATGACCGCCGACAAGAAGTACGCACGGATCGACGGCGAGTCCGTCGACATCGGCCGGGTCGGCGAGGTCGCCCAGATCGACACCGGTGTCGTCCGGGCGCTGCTGGAGGACGGCCGTATCCCCGTCATCTCCTCCATCGCCCGCAGTACCGACGACCGGGACGCCGACGACGGCGGGGTCTTCAATGTGAACGCCGATACGGCCGCCGCCGCGATGGCCGCCGCCCTGGGCGCCGAGATCCTGATGATCCTCACCGATGTGGAGGGGCTCTACCGCGACTGGCCCCACAGCGACGAGGTGATCTCCCGGCTCACCGCCACCGAACTCGGCGAGCTGCTGCCCGGCCTCGCCAGCGGCATGATCCCCAAGATGCAGGGCTGCCTGCACGCGGTACGGGGCGGAGTGGGCTCGGCCCGGGTCATCGACGGCCGGGTACGGCACTCGGTCCTGCTGGAGATCTTCTCCGACGAGGGCATCGGGACGACGATCGTCCCCGACAAGGCCCCCGGAACCGGTACGGGTACTGCCTCCGGCACCCGTACTGCCCCCGGCACCGACAGCGGTCTGACCGAAGGAGTGGCGGCATGACAGGCGACACCGTCCGCACGGCCCTGCTCGCGTCCGCGTCCCCGGTGGGCGGCCCGGCCCTCTTCGCCACGGGCGGCCCGGAGGCCACCCCGGCCGGAGTCCTGGGCAGCCCGGCGAACAGGGAGACCGGTGGCGCCCGCTGGGACGCCAGTGGCGGCAGCCCGGCGCCACCGGGCAATGCGGCACTCACCCAGCGCTGGCAGCGGTCGATGATGGACAACTTCGGCACCCCGCAACTGCCCCTGGTCGAGGGGCGGGGCACCCGGGTCTGGGACGCGAACGGCACCGAGTACGTCGACTTCCTCGGCGGTATCGCGGTGAACGCGCTGGGCCATGGCCACCCCGCCGTGGTGGAGGCGGTCTCCCGGCAGATCCTCTCCCTCGGCCATGTCTCCAACTTCTTCGTCGCCGAGCCGACGGTGGCCCTCGCCGAACGGCTGCTGGCCCTGACCGGACGTACCGACGGCCGGGTCTTCTTCTCCAACTCGGGCGCCGAGGCCAATGAGGCCGCCTTCAAGATCGGGCGGCTGACCGGCCGTCCGCACATGGTCGCCGCGCACGGCGGTTTCCACGGGCGGACGATGGGCGCGCTCGCGCTCACCGGACAGCCCGGCAAGCAGGACGCTTTCCGGCCACTCCCCGCCGGTGTCAGCCATGTGCCGTACGGGGACACCGAGGCCCTGCGGGCGGCCGTCACCCCCGAGACCGCGTTTGTCATCCTGGAGCCGATCCAGGGCGAGAACGGGGTCATCACCCCGCCCCCGGGCTACCTCCGGGCGGCGCGGGAGATCACCGAGGCGACCGGGACCCTGCTGGTCCTGGACGAGGTGCAGACCGGCATCGGCCGGACCGGCCACTGGTTCGCCGCCCAGGCGGAGGGGGTCGAGGCCGATGTCGTCACCCTCGCCAAGGGACTCGGCGGCGGACTGCCCGTCGGGGCCACCCTCGCCTTCGGCCGCGCCGCCGGGCTGCTGACCCCCGGAACCCACGGTTCCACCTTCAGCGGCAACCCGGTCGTCTGCGCGGCGGCCCTCGCGGTACTCGACACCATCCAGGCCGGCGGCCTGCTCGACCATGTACAACGCGCAGGTGAGCGGCTGCGTACCGGCATCGAAGGGCTGGGCCACCCGCTGGTGGACCGGGTCCGCGGCGCCGGGCTTCTGCTCGCCGTCGTCCTCAACGAGCCGGTCGCCGCCCGGGTCCAGCGCACGGCCCTGGAGGCCGGGTTGCTGGTGAACGCGCCCGCCCCGGATGTCATCCGGCTCTGCCCGCCGCTGATCCTCTCGGATCTGGACATCGACCTCTTCCTCGGCCGTTTCCCGGCCGTCCTGACCGGCTCCATGGACCCGGTCGCCGTGGCGGCCTGACGGCCCCGCACTTCCGCCCCCGGCGCCCCGGCGCCTCGTACCACCGCACTCCGCACCCGTCCTCGGTGTTCGACGTACGCCCGAAGGTACGCCGTACGCAGCTGCGCACGGCGTACCGACGGCTCAGTACCGACGGCTGGAATAGGGCTAGAAAAAACCGCGACGCTGGTTTGATAATTTCTACGCAGCCCTCTCCCTGTCGGCCAGCCTCGGTCGCCCGGGCTCACGCCGTTCGAAAGGTTTTGATTGATGGAACGTCTGGAACGTCACCCACGCCGCTGGCTGATCCTGGTGGTGCTCTGCCTCAGCACCCTGGTCCTGGTGATCGACAACATGGTCCTCACCGTGGCCATCCCGCCGATCACCGAGGACCTCGGGGCGACCGGCCAGGACATCCAGTGGATCATCGACTCGTACATGCTGGTCTTCGCCGGCCTCCTGCTGACCGCGGGCAGCCTCTCCGACAAGTACGGCCGTCGGAAAGTGATGATCATCGGTCTGGTGCTCTTCGGACTGGCCTCGGTCCTCGCGACCTACGCCAGCACCCCTGAGCAGCTGATCCTCGGCCGGACCCTGATGGGTGTCGGTGGTGCGCTGGTCATGCCGAGCACCCTGTCGATCCTCATCACCGTCTTCGACGAGGACGAGCGTCCCAAGGCCATCGCCGCCTGGAGCGCGGTCGCCATGGTCGGTCTCGTCGGCGGCCCCGTCCTCGGCGGCGCCCTCATCGCCCACTTCTGGTGGGGCGCGGTCTTCCTGATCAACATCCCCATCGCCATCCTCGCCATCATCTCGGCGCTGGTGCTGATGCCGGAGTCCAAGGGCCCCTGGCGCAAGGCGGACCCGGTCGGCATGGTCCTCTCCATGTCCGGTATGACCGCCCTCGTCTGGACCATCATCGAGCTGCCCAAGGGCGGCCTCGACCACACCAGCACGCAGATCTCCCTCGGTATCACGCTGTTCAGCCTCATCGGCTTCGCGGTCTGGGAGACCCGTTGCAAGTCGCCGATGGTGCCGCTGTCGCTGTTCCGCAACAAGGTCTTCACGGGCGCCAGCTTCTCGCTGGTCCTGCTGACCTTCGCCAACGGCGGTCTGATGCTGGTCCTGACCCAGTACCTCCAGTTCGTCCTCGGTTACACACCGACCGAGACCGGACTGGCCTTCACCCCGCTGGCCGTGGCCACGCTGGTGTTCAACACCATCGGTGCCGCGCTGGTCTCCAAGACCGGCAACCGTGCCATGGCGGTCGTCGGCCTGGCCGTCATCGCCGCCGGGTTCGCGGTGCTCTCCACCCTCTCGGAGGGCGACGGCTGGGGCACGATCATCGGGGCCATGGTCCTGATGGGCGCCGGTTCCGGTCTGGCGATGCCGGCGGCCATCGGTGCCCTGATGGGTGCGGTGCCGACCGAGCACGCCGGTGTCGGCTCCGCGCTCAACGACACCATCCAGCAGGCGGGTGCCGCCCTCGGCGTCGCCGTCATCGGTGCGGTGCTCTCCAGCTCCTACACCGGTGACATGCCGTCCACGGTGCCCGAGGCCGCCCGCGAGTCGATCGGTGACGCGCTGGCCCTGGCCGAGTCCACCAAGGACAGCGCTCTGCTGGAGACCGCTCAGGACGCCTTCACCGCGGGTATGTCCGCCAGCTTCCTGGCGGGCGCGTCCGGTGTGGTGATGGCGGCGGTACTGGCCTTCTTCCTGATGAAGACGCCGAAGGACGCGCATGCGGCCGGCGGCGAGCAGGAGCAGGAGCAGTCCACCGAGGACAAGCTGATCTCCACTCACCACTGATCACCCGATCCGGCCGGTGGACCGGATCCCTGCTTGCGGAGAGCGGTGAACGCGGCGCCCGTGGACCGACCGTCCACGGCCCGCGGTCACCGCTCTCGCACGCCCGCCCCCTGTCGCCCTGCGCGCCGGCCCCCATGGCCCGGCCCGCCCCCTGTCGCCGCGTGCGCCGGCCCGCATGGCCCGGCCCGCTCCCCATCACCTCGCACGCCCGCCCCCATCGCCTTGAGGGAGACCATGACCAGCCCGCCGCGTACCCAGCCGCAGTCGCCCGACGGCCGATCGGCCGCGCATCCGCTTCCGGAGCTGCCGTTCCCCGGCCCGCCGCCCTTCGACCCGCCGTACGGCTCCGGACCCCGGCAGCCGGGACCCGTACCGGCCGGCAATCCCTACTCCACCCCGGCCGGTGCGCCGGAGCCCGCCCGTACCGCCGTGATCGAGACGGGCGGCCGCCCCGGGAACCTCCGCCGACTCCTCGCCTGGGCCGTGGACTTCGCCCTGGTCCTGCTGCTGGCGTGGGCGCTGGGCCATCTCGCCGCGGCCCGGATCACCGAGATGGTCAGCCAGACGACCGACCTCACCTCCTTCAGCACCTGGGAGCTGCTGACCGGGAACGGCGACACCCGGGACCGGGTCGAGGAGCTGGCCCGTACCCTCTGGGACCGCGCCGCGACCGTCGTCATCCAGGCGTTCGCCGTCCTGGCGGCGGCCACCTTCCTCTACCACTGGGCCGCGCTCGCCCTGACCGGACGCACCCTCGGCAAGGCCCTGTTCGGCCTGCGGGTCACCCCGAGGTCCCCCGGCCGCACGGCGGCCCGGGCCGCGCTGACCACCGTCTCCGATGTGGCCGTCTTCTCGCTCGCCTGCTGCCTGCTGCTGCTCGGCGAGTACGGTGCCGCGCTCTTCGCCTGGGCCGCAGCGGTGGCCGTCTTCTGGCTGAACGCGCTCCCCGGGCTCTCCTCGTCCGGCCGCACCCTCAGCGACCGGATCGCGGGCACCCAGGTGATCCGCCCGCTGCGATGACCATCATCCGCACAGACGGACCGGAGAGTCGGTTTTCCCCACTCTCCGGTCCGTCGGCTGTCCCCTCCCGGAGGGAAAACCGGCGGTCGTCCGCTGTTTTGTCGGTACGGCAAAAGGGGCCGGAGCCCGTAGGCCCCGGCCCCCGAGGGTCCGGTACTGACAGCGGCTCAGGCCACCTTGGGCGCGGCACGCATCCCGATGTAGACACAGCGGGTGCCGTCCGCCAGCGTCGAGAAGACCACCGGCATCCAGTCCGCGCTGTACGCGCCGCTGCCGGGCCCGGCGTAGACGTTCTCCTCGACGGGTACGAGGTCCATCCGCAGCGGCGGGGAGAAGTCCTTCATCCCGTCCACGAACTCGTACACCAGATGCGGCTTGCCCTCCTGCTCGCTGACGGTGATGACGACCCCCGCCCGCTTGTACGTCCCGAGCAGCGGCGCCAGCTCCATGGCGGGCGGCTGCGCGGGCGGCCCGAACGCCGCCGGCATCCGCGCCCCGGCCAGCTGCTCCAGCAGCTCCCCGAAGAGGGCCTCGTACAGCCGCCGGGCGTCACCGCCGTTGGTCAGCAGGACGAGCGCCACCCCCTTCTCGGGCACCACCCGCAGGAAGCCGTACTGGCCGATCGAGGCGCCGTCGTGGCCGAAGCCCGTGGTGCCCAGGAAGTCGTAGAGGGTCCAGCCGAGGCCCCAGCCGTCCGCGTGGACGGTCCACTTGTCGGGTACGTCGATCTCCCGGCGCTGCATCGCGGCGACGCTCTCCGCCGAGAGCAGCCGGGTGCCGTCCGCCGCCTTGCCGCCGTCGAGATGCAGCTTGGCCAGCCGGGCCAGATCCCCGGCGCTGGCCAGCACCCGTCCGTACGGGCCGGCGGACCGGGGCATCAGATCCCAGGCCGGCGCCGGTGCGGGGTCCTCGCCCAGCTCGCCCAGGTGCCCCATCGCCGTCCGGAACGCGAGCGCCTCCTCCGGCAGGGTCATCGTGCTCTCCAGACCCAGCGGGGCGAGCAGCCGCTCCTTCAGCGCCTCGTCCCAGGTCTGCCCGGTCAGCACCTCCACGATCCGGCCGAGCACGTTGTAGCCGAGGCTGCTGTAGGAGACCGCGGTCCCGGGCGGGCAGTCCAGATCCACCTCGGCGGCGGCCTCCACATACTTGGCGAGGCAGTCGTCGCCGCGGCCGGAGTCATAGGTGAAGTCGCAGGTGAGCCCGCTGGTGTGGGAGAGCAGCTGACGGATGGTCATCGTGGGTGTGGCTTCCGGATTCCCGGTGGAGAAGTCCGGGAGCACGCTGACGACGGTGGCGTCCAGGTCCAGGGCGCCGGAGTCCACCAGCTGCATCACCAGGGTGGCGGTGTAGACCTTGGCGAGCGATCCCAGCTGGAAGACGGAGTCCGGCGTTGCGTCCACCCCGGTGCCCCGGTGGAGCACCCCGCTGGCCAGCTCATGGACCGACCCGTCCACCAGCACGGCGAGGCAGGCCCCGGGCACATGGTGCTCGATCCGCAGCCGGTCGAGGCGCCGCTGCCACTGGTCCAGATAGATCTTGCGACCCACCGAGTTCATCTTGCCCCAGGAGCCGTTGGCCTCCCAGTTGCCCTCCCGGTCCCAGGTCAGCTTCTGCGGCATGGTGTCTTCCCCTCCAACGATGCGTACGTCGTTCTCTCGATGCGCACACTGTACGCACGAGGGTCCAGTGTGCGCAAGGGCGTGTTCGCGCCAACGGAGCGTCAAAAGAGCGCGTCTCTGGGGGAGCGGGGAATCCGGGTATGAGGCCGAGGGCCTCAGGCCCCCGACCTCAAGCGCCCTACTGTCGGGCGATGCCCGCCGGGTCGATCTTCAGGGGGAAGGGTGCGTCGATCTCGGTGACGGTTCCCGGGAGTGCGATCATCCGCTCCGTGTAGCGACCGTTGTCGAGCTCGCTGACGATCAGACGGGGCGCGGGATCGAACTCAAGGCGCCAGTAATGGGGGATGGCGGCCTCTGCGTAGAGGAGGGGCTTGATCTTGCGGTCCATCGTCCTGTTGCCGGGGGAGACGAGTTCCACGATCAGCTGGACGGCTTCGGCGTCGATACTGACGGTGTCCTCGGCGGCCGCCCCCGCGTCGGCGACGACGATGTCGGGGACGACCAGACCGGAGGGGAGGGTGACGTTGATCGCCTCCAGGACCTCCACAGGTACGCCGGCCGCCTGGGCGGCGGTGTCGAGGGCGACGTGGAGCCGGTAGCTCGCGCGCTGATGGCGCAGGCCCGGGGCGGGGGACATCACGAGCGATCCCCCCAGCAGCTCGTAGCGCTTGGAGCGGTCTTCGGGCAGGGCGAGGACATCGGCGATGGTCCAGGGCCCGTGATGGTGCATAAAGCTGGCAACGCTCACTCCTCCACCTCCTCATCCACACGCACGGCCATTGTGCCTCGGCCCAGCGGCGGATGGCACAGAAGCCGCATACTCAACGATCGCCGATGGCTCGGGTCACCCGTGTGACGCGATGAGCCGCCGCAGGGCGGCATGGCCGGGCGGGCCCCAGGTGGGCTTGCCGCCGGGGCGGCCGTGGAGGCCGGCGTCCCCGATGAGGATTCCGCTGAGGGCGCGCGTCAGCGCGCAGCCCCGGGCGCGGCGCAGGGTCGCGGCGTCCGGGGTCGGTTCGTAGGAGTCGAAGAGGCGGTCGGTGGCGCCGTCCGGCAGCAGGATCCAGGCGGCGGCGAGGTCATGGGCCGGATCGCCCGCGCAGAGGTCACCGAAGTCGATCACTCCGCAGAAGGTGCCGTCCGAGGTGAGGACGTTGGCCGGATGCAGGTCGCCATGGAGCCACAGCGCCGGACCCGTCCACTCGGGGGCGGCCAGGGCGTCCTCCCAGACCGCGCGGACGGCGTCGGGGTCGGCGATCAGCCCCAGCTCGGTGGCCGAGGCGAGCTGCCGGGCGAAGCCCTCGGCGCTGTCGGCCAGCGGGCCCCCGCGATCCCGGCCGACGGGTGCGCCCTCGGGGGCGGGCCGGTGAAGGGCGGTCAGGAACGCGGCCAGCGCGTCGGCCGCTTCCTCGCCGCGGGTGACCGGTTCGCGGTCGGCGGGCTCGCCCGGCACCCAGGTGGTGACGATCCACGGCCGCGGAAACCGCGCGGACGGCTCCCCGAGCCGCTGCGGCACGGGCACGGGCAGCGGCAGCCCCGGCGCCAGGGAGGGAAGCCACGCGTGTTCCTTGCGCAGCAGCGCGTCGGCGTTGTCCGTCGCCCAGGGCAGCCGCACGGCGAGGTCCTCGCCGAGCCGCCACAGCTGATTGTCCCAGCCGCGCGCGCCGAGCCTCAACGGACGATCGGCCAGATCGGGGTGCTGCTCGTCCAGCAGCTCCCGGATCAGCTCGGCGGTGATCTCGATGTCGGTATGTGTCATACGGAGCCACGCTATCCGGCCGCGGCCGGTGTGGGGTGTTCGACGGGAGGCGCCGCCCGTGGGCGGTGGCGGTGGCTCAATGGCGCACCCGTTCCCGTCCGCCGGGATGTTCTCTTCCGGTCGCGCCGGGGCGGGGCACCGACCCGGGTCGGGCGGCGCTCATGGCCGGGTCCGTCCGGCAGCCACCGGGAAGGGCGCGGTCCGCTCCGCCCGGCCCTCGACGGGGGAGCGCCGTTCCGGCCAGGAGGGGACAGGCGGTGCGGTGCGCACCACGGGCATGGATTCCCTTTGGTTCACCCTTTATGAGCCATTGATGTTCTGTTCGATATTCGTGCGTATCGGGCGTGTGCTCGACTGTCACCGCTCGTTCCCCGCCCCGGTACGGCATGCCCGTTCCGAGGCCGGGCACCGACGCGAATCCTGACGTCGGACGGCACTGTGGCGTCCGCCGAATCCGGGACCGGCGGAACCGATCCACCGCGCTTCACCATCTCTGAGAGGAGTACGGGGCATGGCATTCATGCGGTACAAGGCGACCGGCTTCAGCTGGGTGCTGGCGCATCCGGCGGGCAGTGAGTGGCGGCTGCTGTTCGCCCAGGGGATGGAGGGCGCCCTGGTCAGCGAGCAGCAGCGGATCGGTGGGGACTACCTCACCGCGTTGGCGCCGCAGTTGTTCAACTTCCAAGGGCGGGGGCTCGCCCTCGGCGCCGTACTGCTGTCCCGCCCGGGGGAGAACCGGCAGAGTCTGTTCTTCTCGGGCAACAACCACTACTGGTACGACTGGGAGCAGGGGCGGATCGTCAGCGAGGGGCCGTGGGCGGCACTGGCGAACTGGGGCACCGCGCTCCCCGCCGGCTACCGCTCGGAGATCGACGCCCTGTTACAGGCGCCCGACGGAACGGGCGGAACGCGGCAGACGTATGTCTTCAAGGGCGGGCGGGTCCTCACCCTGAACTGGTCCACCGGCGTGGTGCGCGAGGCGCTGATCATCGACGGCCCGGACGCGTCGGGCTCCGCGGGCTGGGCCGCGCTGCCGGAGGACTTCCGCTCCGGCCTGGACCATGTGGCGCCGTACAAACCGGCTGCCGACGGGACCCGGCAGAGCCTGCTGATCAAGGGCGGCCAGGGCGTCCTGCTGAACTGGAAGACCGGGGTACTGGCCTCCGGCGCACTGGACCGGCTCGGCGTGCCGGGCCTTGCCGCGCTCCCCGAGCACTACCGCGGGTCCCACCGGCCGGTCACCGGCCGCTGGACGGGCACCCTCGGAAACCAGCGGATCGAGCTGCGCGTCGACCTGGAGGGCGAGCGGTCCCTGGGAGTCATCAGCGGCGACCTGTTCACCGGCGACACCTGGACCGACTCCTTCCGTTCCCCCTCCGATCTGAGTGTCGTGGCGGGCGGCAGCCACTTCGTCGTCTCCAGTCAGAACCTGTCCTGGGCGAACAGCTCACCGTGGACCCAGCTCACCGTGCAACTTCCCCGCGTCGCCGCGAACAGCCCCGCACGCACCACCCACCTCGCCCTCTTCGTGCCCGGCACCGGTGCGTCACTGCAGCTGTCGCTCTCCTACGCGGGACCCGGGCTGCGGTCCGTCGAGCTGGAGACCGACGCACTGGCGGGAGAGACCGCCTTCCAGAGCTACGACACCTCCCGGGGCAACGTCCCACGCGGCTACCGCAACCGGGTGCTCACCGTCGCCTCCGCCTACGCCGAGGCCGGTATCGAGCTGAAGCACGCGGGCCAGGTCAACACGGTGGCCAACACCTCCGGCGCCGACCTCGCATGGTCCATCGCCGAGTTGCACGCCGCCATGACCGCCAACTTCAGCCTCCACCGGGACGCGGAACAGTGGAAAATCTGGACCTTCATCACCACCCGCAGCTCCGACGCCTACGACGCCGCCGGACTCATGTTCGATGCCACGGGCAGCCACCGCCAGGGCATGGCCATCTTCAACAGCAATCTGCGGGAAACCGGTCTGATCGGTGACTCCCTCGAGCTGTTCACCTACGTCCACGAACTGGGACATGTGTTCAATCTGTTCCACTCCTTCCACAAACACTTCAGCACACCCCCGGTCCCACTGGGTCCGAACAACGGCTTCGGCGATCTGTCCTGGATGAACTACCCGCCGAATTACGCCATCGGTGACCGCGCGGGCGCCCGGCACTTCTGGCAGGACTTCCCCTACAGCTTCACCGACGACGAACTGCGCCATCTGCGCCACGCCTTCCACCGCCACATCGTTCCCGGCGGCAGCGACTTCGGCGGCAACGCCGCCCTCATCAACCCCGCCCCCTCCCCGGAGGCGCTCGTCCTGCCCGGCGCTCCCGAGGACCCCGGCCTGACCCTCTCGCTCGGCGGTAAGCAGGTCTTCGGCTACGGCGAACCCGTCATGGCCGAGCTGAGGCTCTCCCGCACCGGGGTGACCGGGGACGTGACCGTGGCCGCGGCGATCGGCCCGAAGGGCGAGCGCACCACGATCGTGATCACCGACCCCTACGGCCGCACCCGGGCCTTCCGCCCCATCGCCCGCGCCTGCACGGCACACGGCCCCGAGGAGCGGACCGTCACCCTCACCGAGGCGAACCCGGCCGTCTACGAGACCGCCTACCTCGGCTACGGCAGCGACGGCCTGTACTTCGCCGAGCCCGGTACCTATCGGGTCACCGCCGTCCACACCGGCCTCGACGGCGCCCGTACCGTCGCCCCCACCCGTACCCTCCGGGTCCGCACCCCCCTCGACCGCGCCGACCAGGAGGTCGGCGAACTCCTCACCGGCGACGACCAAGGCACCCTCCTCGCCTTCCTCGGCTCCGACGCACCCCACCTCACCAGCGGCAACGACGCCCTCCAGGAAGTGATCGAACGCCATGGCGACCACCCGCTGACCGCCTACGCCCGTCTCGCCCGGGGCGCGAACGCCGGACGCCACTTCCAGACCATCGGCGACGGCCGCCTCCAGATCCGCCAGCCCGACACCGGGACCGCGGTCACCCAGCTCACCGAGGCGATCACCACCTCCCGTACCGACCAGGACACCGGCCTCGACAACCTCACCTTGAACGCCGCCTTCCGCCGCCTCGCCACCGTCCACGCCAAGGCGGGCGACCTCGAACGCGCCGAGGCCACCCTCTCCACCCTGACCAGCCACTTCCACGACCAGGGCGTCCCCGACCACGTACAACAGCGCATCCAGGAACAGGCCGACACCACCCGCGCCCAGATCCGCGAAACCGCCGGAGAACAGCCCGACTCCTGACCGGCCACCCGGCCACCCGGCCGCCCCCGCCCCCGGCGTCGGTGCCGGTGAGTGCTCCGTGCCGGCGCGCCTGGCACGGAGCCGGACAGCGACAGGTTTCCGCACCGAGTGCGACTATCAGAGGAGGGGCCGGATGGCCATCAGTGCCGGGCGCAGCTATGTGCTCAGGAACCGCAAGTCGGGCATCGTTCTGAATGTGGCCGGGAATTCGACCAATGTCGGCAACAGGCTGGACACCTGGCGGCTCGACACCGGCCAGTACCGTACGAGTCAGGTGTGGCACGTCTTCCCGCTCGACGACGGCGGCCATCTGATCGCGAACAAATTCAGCGGTCTGGTGGCCACCGTCGTGGACGGCAGCGTCGCGCCCTCGGCCAAGCTGGAACAGAACACCGTGCAGACCGGCCCCGCCGCGTTGCAGACCTGGCTGGTCCGGGAGGCTCCGGGCGGTGGCCACCACATCGTCAACAAGCGCACCGGCCTGTATCTGGGTCTCCAGGGCAACACGACGGGCTCGGGGGCGCAGACCCAGCAGGACTTCTTCCACCGCCCGCCGCAGGCGACGAATGTCTGGGACCTGGAGGTCGAGGACGAGTACCGGCCGGTGCTGGATCTCGCGCCGGTACCGGCCGGCCCGGCCGACATCGGTGACGTGGTCCGGCTGACCGGCTTCGGACAGCCGTCCCAGCAGCAGACCGCTCCCGTCCTGATCGGACAGGTCGCCCTGCCGTTCCCCCTGATCACGGACTCCGCCCTGCCGCGCACCCGGCAGGGCATCGAGAGCCCGTACTACCTGCTGAAGCGCCAGGGCTACTGGAAGCTGGCGCATTTCTACGACCACAACGGCGCCACCCAGCAGACCAGGACCCAGCAGATCACCGTCGGCCTCACCACCCCCAACGCGCCCGCGGTGCAGATCGTCACCGGAATCTCCGTCACCGCCGACGCGTCCCTCGCCTACACGGGGCTCACCGCCTCCCTCGGCACCACCATCAGCCGCGGCCTCAAGACCACCACCGGCTCCGGCCCGGCACAGGAGAGCAGCAGGACCCAGACCCTCAGCCGGAGCTACCCCCAGGGCGGCCGGGTGGCCGAGGCCCTCTGGTACAAGGAGGACAAGTACACGCTGACCAGGCTCGACGGCACGGTGGCCATCGAGTGGACCACCCGTGACCCCAACACCTGTATCTCCGACGCCTGGTCGGCCTGACCCGGGAGCGGCGGGTCCGCCCGGCGGGAGCCGTTCGGCGGATCAGGGAACGCGGATCAGGGAACGCGGATCAGGGCACCCTGAACGCCCGCCGGTACGCCCCGGGGGTCGTCCCCGTCAGCGTGCGGAAGCGGCGCCGGAGATTGACCGCGGAGCTCAGGCCGACCCGGGTCGCGATGGCCTCCACCGGCAGGTCCGTATCCTCCAGCAGGGTGCGTGCCGTGGCCACCCGCCGGGCGAGCAGCCAGGCCCCCGGGCTCGTGCCGAGCCGGTCGGCGAAGCGTCGGGCCAGGGTCCGGGGCGAGACGCCGAGGTGCGCGGCCAGGTCGTCCACCGACAACGGCGCCCCGAGCCGCTCGTCGGTCCACTGGAGCAGGCCGTCGAACGCGTCTTCGGGGCCCCCGGCGTACCGCGTTCCGCCGTCCTCGCGCTGCGGAGGCAGCACCATATGCCGCGTGAGCAGCGCGGCATACGCGGCCCCATGATCGTGTCGGACCAGATGCAGACAGAGGTCGAACCCCGCGCCCGCGCCCGCGCTGGTGGCGACATCACCATGATCCACGTAGAGCCGGTCCGGCTCCACGCGCACCTGCGGGAACTCACGCCGCAGCTGCTCCGCGCGCGCCCAGTGCGTGGTGGCCGAACGGCCGTCCAGCAGTCCGGTACGGGCCAGCGCGAACACCCCCGAACAGATCGTGACCAGCCGGGCCCCCCGCGCATGCGCCCGCAGCAGCGCCCGGCGCACGGGGTCGGAGAGCGGCTCCTCCACCGGCAGCCAGCCCGGGATGATCACGGTGTCCGCGGTGTCCAGCGCCGACAGACCCTGGGACACGGACATCGCGTACCCGCCGGTGGTCGGCACCGGGCCAGGTGTCTCCGCGCACACCTCGAACCGGTAGTACCGCGGCAGCTCCGGCCGCTCCGTACCGAAGACCTCGACGGCACAGCCCAGCTCGAACGCCGACTGCACCGGCCGTACCAGCGCCACCACGCGATGCATGGCACGAAAGTACCCCACGGTGTCAGCGCGGTCTCTGTCCCGCCGCGACCCGCGCACGGCACTGTTGCGGGCATGCACCCCGAGATCCTTACGCAGGACGGCTACGCCTCCGCCTCCGTCGACGAATCCCCCGTACGTGAGCTGTTCCCCGGCATACGGTTGCGCCCCCTGTGGCGGGGACCGACCGGCGCGCACGCCCATGTGCTAGAGATGGCGGCGGGCACCTCCTGGCCGCACCGCGATGTCCACGAGCCCGGCCCGGAGGAGGTCTACGTCGTCGCCGGCACCTTCAACGACGGAGCCCGCGACTACCCTCCGGGCACCTTCCTGCACGCCCCGGCCGGGTCCTGGCATGTGCCCTCCACCACCACCGGCTGCACGCTGTTCCTCTTCTACCCGGAGGGCTGACGACTCTCTCGCCGAGGCCCGCGCCGCACCCTTAGGATCGAGCGGCCGCAGGACGACAACAGGTGGGAGAACGAGATGGCCGGCCAGGTCGCCGCTGTGAGCCGTGACGAGACATACACATTCAGCAAGACCAATCGCGATTCCGTCACGCTGCTCACCGGACTCGGCGTGGCAGGAGACGTCCACGCGGGTGAGACGATCCGCCACCAGTTCCGCATGACCTACGAACCGGACCTGCCCAACCTGCGCCAGGTCCATCTGATGCACGAGGAACTCTTCGACGAGCTGGCCCTCAAGGGCTTCGAGGTCTCCGCGGGGCAGCTCGGCGAGAACATCACCACCCGCGAGGTGGACCTGCTGGGCCTGCCCACCGGCGCGCTGCTCCATCTCGGCGAGCAGGCGGTGATCGAGGTGACGGGGCTGCGGAACCCGTGCGCGAAGATCAACGACTTCCGCAAGGGGCTCCTCGGTGAGGTCTTCACCATCGACCCCGAATCCGGCGGGTTCACCTTCAAGTCCGGTGTCATGGCGGTGGTCCGCCGTGGCGGTGTCGTCCGCCCCGGTGACCCCATCCGGGTCGAGACCCCGCCCCTTCCCCACCTCCCGCTGGAACGGGTCTGACGGAAATCGCGGATGCCGTCGCGGAGCGGGTGCGTAGGATCACCGGCATGACACTGCGGCCGGCTCTGGTGAACATCAAGGCTCTTGACGACTCGGCGGTCGCCCGATTCTGGGGAGAGGCCCTCGGCTGGCGTGTCATCAGCGCGGGGCCCGGGGCGACCGCCGTTCAACCCGACGGCTTCCAGTGGCCGGACCCGGACATGTTCTGCCTCGATTTCATCGCCGTCCCGGAACCCAAGACGGCGGCGAAGAACCGTGTGCACCTCGATCTCGCCACCACCTCCGAGGCCCATCAGGCCGAGCTGGTCGCGCGCCTCCGGGACCTCGGTGCGACCCCTGCCCAGGTGGGGCAGGGCGATGTCCCGTGGACGGTCCTCGCTGACCCCGAGGGCAATGAGTTCTGTGTGCTGGAGCCCCGGGAGATCTACCGGGACACCGGGCCGATCGCCGCAGTGGTGGTCGACTGCGTGGACCCGCGCGCCATGGCCCGATTCTGGGGAGCGGCGATGGGCTGGACCCTGCACGAGGTGACCGACGACCGTGCGGTGTGGCGCTCAGAGAAGGGCGTCGGCCCGTACATCGAGTTCCTCCGCAGCGGTGTGAAGGCCGTGCCGGACCGCGTCCATCTCGATCTGGTGCCGGACCCGGGCGACGACAAGGCCGCCGAGGTGGCCCGGCTGCGCGCCCTCGGCGCCACCGACCTCGACGTCGGCCAGGGCGATGTCCCGTGGACCTGTCTGTCCGACCCGGAGGGCCGCGACTTCTGTGTCCTCGCCCGGCCCTGAGGTCCGCTCCTGGTACGGGGTTATTCCCGTGTGATTTCCGATGCCGACCACAACTCGTGCCGGTGATCGGAATACCCCGCGGGGGCAAGCCAGTTGGGACGAGCATGACCACCACGGAGAACCCGCAGAACGGCCGTTCCTTCCTCTTCGTCCTCGGCAGCTCACGGGCCGACGGCAACACCGAGACCCTCGCCCGTATCGCCGCCCAAAGCCTTCCGGCCGATGTGACCCAACGCTGGATCGATCTCAACGAACTGGAGTTGCCCGACTTCCAGGACGGCCGGCACGACACGGACGGCGAGCCCGCCTCCGAGGCGGAGGAGATCCTGCGGGCCGCCACCGTCGAGGCCACGGACATCGTCATCGTGTCGCCGCTCTACTGGTACTCGGTCTCCGCCCAGATCAAGCGCTATCTCGACTACTGGTCCGGCTGGCTCGCCGTGTCCGATCTCGACCTTGAGACGCGGATGAAGGGCGGCACCCTGTGGGGTGTCACCGTGATGGCCGACCGTGAGGAGATCCGCGCCGACGCCCTGAGGACCACCCTCAACCACACCGCCGCCTATCTCCATATGAAGTTCGGCGGGGTCCTCCTCGGCAATGGCTCGCGCCCCGGTCAGGTCCGCAAGGACGAACGGGCCCTCCGCCGCGCCGAGACCTTCTTCCTGCGGGACGCCCCGCTCGCCCGCTTCCCTCAGCAGGAGCAGGGACAGGAGCCGCAGCAGGAGTTGGCGACCGCGTCCGTCTGACACCCGGAACGGGGGGATGGGGGGGGACGGGGGGCGGGGCGGAGGGTACGGGAAGCGGGCCCGGACCCTCCGCCCCGAGCCGGTCGCGGCGGTACGTACGGCTCAGCCAGTGACGGTGGTACGTACGGCTCCGCCGGTGACGGCGGTACGTGTACGGCTCAGCCGGTGGCGGTCGCGGCGCCGAACCACCGGGGCAGCTCGCTCAGCAGCCCCTCCTGGTCCTCGCCCACCCACGCCACATGGCCGTCCGGCCGCAGCAGCACCGCCGGTACGTCCAGCTCCGCGCCCGGGTCCACCACATGGTCGACCCGGTCCGCCCAGCCCGCCACCGACAGCCCGCCCGTCCGGTCGAGCAGCAGTCCACGGCCGGTGCGCGCCAGCTCGTACAGCCGCCCCGGTGCCAGCTTCAGATCCCGCAGCCGCCGGCCGAGCAGCTCATGGCCGCCGCCGAAGTCATAGCGGACCCCGATCGCGGTGATCTTCTCGATCAGATACCGGTTCACCTCCTCGAACTCCATCAGCTCCGCCACCAGCCGGCGGACCGACCGGGCCCCCGGCTCGGCGGAGAGCAACTCGGTCTGGGCCCGGGTGTTGTCCAGGACGGCGGCACCCACCGGGTGGCGTTCGGTGTGATAGCTGTCCAGCAGCCCCTCCGGCGCCCAGCCGTTGACCTCGGCGGCCAGCTTCCAGCCGAGGTTGAACGCGTCCTGGAGGCCGAGGTTGAGCCCCTGCCCGCCGGTGGGCGGGTGGATGTGCGCCGCGTCGCCGACCAGCAGCACCCGGCCGACCCGATAGCGCTCGGCCTGCCGGGTGGCATCCCCGAAGCGGGAGATCCAGCGCGGTGAGTGCACACCGAAATCGGTCCCCGCGAACGCCCTCAGCCGCTCCTTCACCTCATCGAAGGTCGGCGGGACCGTACGGTCGTCGGCCACCCCGTCGGCGGGCACGATCAGGCGGTACAGACCGTCCCCCAGGGGCATCGCACCGAACCGCGCATGGTCCTTGCGCACCTCGGCGATCACGGCGATCAGCTCCTGCGGAGTCACCGCCACTTCCGCCTCGCACAGCAGGGTCTCGGTCGTGGTGGGCTCCCCGGGGAAGCCGACCCCGAGCCGCCTGCGCACCGTGCTGCGGCCACCGTCGCACCCGACGAGATAGCGCGAGCGCAACCGGGTGCCGTCCGCGAGCCCGACGGTCACCCCGTCGTCGTCCTGCTCCACCTCGACCACCTCGCAGCCGCGCCGGATCTCGATACCGCTTTCGACGGCGTGCTCGGCCAGCAGGCGCTCGGTGACGCTCTGCGGGATGGCGAGGACATACGAGTGCGCGGTGTCCAGCCGCTCGGGCCACCCCCGGTCGATCCCGGCGAAGAAGCCGCCGACGGCGAACTGCTGCCCGAGCGCGAGAAACCGGTCCAGCAGACCGCGCTGGTCCAGTACCTCGACGCTGCGCACATGCAGACCGAGCGCGCGGGCCTGGCCGGTCGGTGTCGGCTCCTTCTCCAGGACGAGTACGCGTACCCCGCGCAGCTGTAGTTCGCCCGCCAGCAGCAGTCCGCTCGGTCCGCCGCCGGCAATGATCACATCGAACATCGGGTCCCCCATTTTCGCAGGTCGTGGCTGTGCCGAGCGATTCTGCGGCATGGGACGGGCCTTGTGGCAAGCCCCCCTGTGAGCTATAAGTTGAGGTACGGCAAGGAGATATGGGCCCCTCGGCCGCAGCCCCAAAGGACAGCGGGGCGGTCGGTACGGGGTGCGGCGAGCCGTTCAGGAGACGCGTCGGGTCCGACGCGGAAAGCCCTCACCAGCGACATCGGTACCGTAGGCATAGGCATGGGCGCGTGCCCGGAAACGCCGGACGGCTGTGCGCCGCCGTCGACGCACAGCCCTCTCCCGGTACTCCACCGGTTCCGGGTCCAGCTCCGGTACCGGCGCTCCGCCCTGCTTCACGGACCGGGCCCCCCTTCGGTTCAGCGGGGGCACCGGCGGTCTCACCCGGGGCTGTCGACCGGGGTCGTCAACCGGCCTGGACACGGGTCATGGCGGAGTCGTAACCCCCGCCGCCCGGG
Organism: Streptomyces sp. NPDC000594; assembly: GCF_040299965.1. Lineage (NCBI taxonomy): Bacteria > Bacillati > Actinomycetota > Actinomycetes > Kitasatosporales > Streptomycetaceae > Streptomyces > Streptomyces sp. NPDC000594. Next base: position 18,791 of record NZ_JBEPCY010000047.1, read on the forward strand.
TAGGTCCAGCTCCCGCTGAGGGTGGCGCCGTCGGCACTGAAGGTTCCCCGGTAGTACGCCGGGGAGCCCTTCTCCCCGGCCCAGATGACCAGGGTGTCGCCGTCCGGGTCGGGGTCGTAGACATAGTCGAAGGTGTGCCCCTGGTCGTCGTAGAACCGCGACAGGATGTCGGGCCCCGCCTCCGCCGCGCCGAACGGCTTGAGCCGGCCGATCATCTCGACCCCGATGACCCGCCGGTCGTTCTGGACGAGGTCGATGTCCTGGACGAGGAAGTGCCCACCCGCCAGCCAGCGGAAGGTCACCGTCCCTTCGGCGCCACCGCTGACCCGCCACGTTCCCACCAGCCGGTTCAGAGCGCTCACCTCCCGGTCGGCGAGCGGGGCGGGGCCCCCGGCCGGGGCGGTGGTGGTGGCGGTGGCGTCCATGGTGGCGTTCGTGGTGGTGGTGGCGTTCGTGCGGTCGGTCATATCAGGCCCTCTCGCTGTGTTGGTGCCCGTATGACGGCGCCGTGCGCGGAAAGGAATCGGTGCCTGATATGTGACCTGCGTCACTCGTCGATCTCCTCCGGGGTGAGGGTGGACGGCAGCCCCAGCGCGGCCGACAGCTCCGGGCCGAAGGTGGTGATCGCGGTGATCAGGCCGTGCTCGATCCGCAGGACATCGATGTTCACGGCGGTGTGGCGCGGCTCGCCGGGGCGGCGTACGTAGTTGAGCACGGCGGGCTGGCGGTTCACCTCCAGCGGGCGGCAGTGCCACTCGCCCCAGGCCTCCTCGCCCTCCAGCACCGGGCGCCACAGGTCCAGGATGGCCGCCCGGCCGCTGAACACCAGATGCGCGGGCGGCATGCACTGCACCGCGTCCTCGTGCAGCAACTCGGCGAGCGCGGGCAGATCCGCGCGGCGGCAGGCGGCGACATAGCGGTCGAGCAGCGCGCGCTCGGCGGCGGTCGGGCCGGTGGCGGCGGTCCAGTCGGTACGGTTCTGTGGCAGCCGTTCCCGCAGGGTGGCGCGGGCCCGCTGAAGCGCGCTCTTGACCGAGGCCACGCTCATCTCCAGGGTCTCGGCGGTCTCCCGCGCGGGCAGCCCCGCCGCGTCGCGCAGCACCAGGACCGCCCGCTGGCGCGCGGGCAGATGCTGGATCGCGGCGAGGAAGGCCAGCTCGATCGTCTCCCGGCCGATGGCGGCGGCCTCCGGGCCGTCCCCGGCGGGTGCCGCGAGATCGAGCAGCCGATCGGGGTAGGGCTGGAGCCAGGTGACCTCGGCGGCGGCCGAACGCGCCGGGCCGCCCGCGCTGTCCACGGCCGGGACGGTCCGGCGGCGGCGCGCGGCCAGGGTGTCCAGACAGGCGTTGGTCGCGATCCGGTAGAGCCAGGCGCGGAAACCGGAGTGGCCCTGGAAGGAGGTGCGCTTGTCCCACGCCCGCAGCAGGGTCTCCTGGACCATGTCCTCGGCCTCGGTGAAGGAGCCGAGCATGCGGTAGCAGTGGACCTGGAGCTCATGGCGGTGACGGGCGGCCAGCTCGCCGAAGGTGCGTTCGTCGCCGCCCCTGATGGCCTCGGCAGTGCGCTCCCGTTCCCGTACCTGGTCCAGGTCCGGGTCCTGGTGGTCATGGTCATGGCCCTGCTCGGGGGAGGCCATGCCGACGGCGCCCCTCGCTGTCCCGCCCGTACCCGCTGCCCTACCCGTACCCGCCGTACCGCCCGTACCCACCGTGCTCACGCTGTTCCCCACTCCCCGTCGCCCTTCTCCGTGTGCTCGGCCCGACCGTAGTGCGAGCCGCTCGGGCGCCTGGCCGTCCGGACGGAGTCGCGGTGGACGTACGGGAGTTCCTCCCGCGCCGCTCCGGAGTGTCGGCACACCCTTCCCCGCAGGGCTTTTCGTCATTCAATCGGCTTGTTGGAGCGCGCTGTTGCGCGCCGGGCCCATGGACCCCTCCGGGCGCTTCCGCACGCGCTGCCACACGCCTTCTCAGAACTTCCGTCCGCCGCAAAGCTGATCACGTTCCGGAGGGTCCGTCCCGACTTGGGGAGAAACCTATGAAGTTCGCACGCTTACTCGTCACCGGCGCAGTCGCGGGTCTGGTCATGGCGGTGACGGGATCGGCGTCGGCCGCGCCCAGCCGTTTCGACGACGGCAGCTTCGAGTACCCGATCGCGCCGGCCAACTCCTTCGCCACGATCGGCACCGGGGGCTCCATCGGCCCGTGGAAGGTCACCAGCGGCGGCATCGACCTGATCGGCGCCGGATTCTGGCAGGCGGCCGAGGGCAACCAGTCCGTCGATCTCAACGCCGGCGTCGCGGGCAGCATCGCCCAGACCTTCACCACGACCCCGGGGCGCACCTACACCGTCACCTTCGCCCTGGCGGCCAACCCCGCGGGCGGTGCCCCGGTGAAGACCGGCCGCGTCCTGGTCGACGGCAGGAACCTCCGGGACCTGTCCTTCGACTCCACCGGCAAGACCTTCGCCAATATGGGGTACGTGACCCGCAAGGTCGCCTTCGTGGCCGACGGTGCGACGACGACCCTCGCCTTCGCGAGTACGATCGGGGGCGCCTACGGCCCCGTCATCGACGACGTCCGCGTCGAAGCCTGCGGCTGCGGCTGCGGCGCCTGATCCACCCCGTGTGATCGGCCTCCCCGCGCCGACCGCGAACCGGCCCGCGTCCCGATGCCCCACCCCCCACCGGACGCGGGCCGCTCGACTTCTCCCGCCGGCTCAGAGCAGCCGGCTGCGGGTGCCCGGTGAGGGGGTGCCGCGGCCGCCGCGGGAGCGGCGGGAGGGGCGGGGGCGGCGGGGTTGGCCCGTGAGGCCGGCCGCGCGGCGGGCCCAGCCGGCGAGGACCTCCTCCGGCACCCCGATCGCCCCGGTCATCGCCGAGACCTTGGCCCGGCACTCGGGGACACCGCAGTGGACCGGGCTCGCGGTGAGACCGAGCGCCGGATAGGTCATCGAGGCGGGCGGCAGATACTGGGCGGCGCAGCCCAGGCAGACATGGACGGTGCGGGACATCAGGGCCTCGTTCCGGTGCCGGAGCAGACGCTGCACGAGCCGGTCCACCGATGGACGACGGGGCGCTGCTCGCCGGTCTCTGGGTCGGGTTCCACGGTGTGCTGCTCATGCTCGGTGAGCCCGGTACCCCCGCAGCCGGTGCAGCCTTCTCCGCTCATGGGGCCAGGATGGCGCAACCGCCGCCGCTCCGGCAGTGGGCCTCGGTCATCCGGCCGGAACGGGTGAATCCACCGCCGCCCGTTCCCGTTCTCCCGCCGCCCGTGCCCGCTCCGGCGTCAGCGCAGGAAGGCCGGGAAGCCGAAGCGCAGGGCCGTCCTCGACCCGTCCCCCTTCGCGTCGGTGCTGTTGACGCTGTAGACGAGGGTGCGGGACAGATCCCTGGTCGCGGCGATGACCGTGGCATAGCCGGGGCGGGCCCCGGTCTTTCCCCAGACCTCCTTGCCGTGGAGGGTGAAGACCTGGAGCCCCGCGCTCCTGGTCGCCCCCTCGATCCCCGGCGGTACGGTGAACATCTCCTTGAGCTGCGGCTCCGGCACCACCCGGCCGCGGAACAGCGCCACCATGAACCGTTCCAGATCGGCGGTCGTGGAGATCAGGTCGCCGGCCGCCCAGCGGTCGGACATGTTCCACTCCGTCACATCCACCAACTCCCCGCCCATCAGCTGGTAGCCGCGGTTGTGCGGACCGTGCAGCCGGGGGTCCGGTCCCTTGGGGAAGGAGGTGTGGCGCAGGCCGAGCGGCTTGAAGATCTTCCGGTCGGCCCACCGCTCGTACCGCTCGCCGGTGACCTCCTCGATCAGCATGCCCAGCACGGTGTAGTCGATATTGCCGTACCGCTGCCGCTCACCCGCGGTGAACAGCGGCCCCTTGGCGACCGCCGAGGCCACGACCTCCTCGGGGGTCAGCGTCTCGAAGCGGTGCGGATACTCCTCCTCCACCGTGTTCCCGAACGAACGGCCCGGCTGGAGACCGCTGGTGTACGTGAGCAGATGCCGTACGGTCACGGGCTCGGTGAAGCTCGCGGGCAGCAGCCCCGGGAGGTATCGCTCGACGGGGGCCTCCAGATCGACCCTTCCCTCGGCGGCGAGCTGGAGCACCAGTGCCGCCGTGACCACCTTGGTCACCGAACCGGCCCGGAACCGCGCATGCGCCAGGGCGGGCTTCTGTGAGCGCAGATCGCGGACCCCGGCATGGCCGTGCCAGCTCCCCTTGCCGCCGACCCGGATCAGGGCGGCGGTCGCCTCGGCGTCGGGCAGCCCGACGAGTGCGGCGCGGAGCGCGTCCGTGTCGGGCCCGGGGTGCCGGTCCGGCGGTGCGGCGACCGATCCGGCGACCGATATGGGTATGGGGGCGGCGGGGGCCGTCGCCGCTGTCGCGGGCAGGGCCAGCGGCCCGGCCACCAGCCCCAGGACGAGCGCGGCGGACACGGCTGCGTTACGGGTCGACGGCCTCATCGAGGGCATCAAGGGCATAAGGGGCTCCAGTCTTCGGGGCACGGCAAGGTGGGAGGGCGTGGGGCGGGGTGGGGGTGGGGACGGGCGGTGCGACGGTTCCCATCCTGGTGACCGTGGCGCCCCGGAGCATCGTCGTCATGGAGGAGGGAGCCCGTTCGCGTCCCGCACCCGCCAACGGCCCCATCTCCGGGGAGGGTTCAGGGTTTGCCCCTACGGATTGACGAACTCCCGTGCGAATTTCCGTACAACCATCGGCACATGACACGTGTCTGACCTGCTGAGCCAAGAGGCTCGTACCAGAACTGCGGGCTCACCGATGATGTGTCCTCAGGACCTCCGGGAGCCCCCCGTAGAACGTGGGATTCGCATGCGCATGCGTGTTTCTGTCGCCGTGGTGACGGGTGCCCTCGCGGCCACCGCCCTCGCGGTTCCGGCCGCCCAGGCCACCGACAACCCGGCCCCCCGCTTCGCAGCCGAGGGGTTCGCGGCGCAGGCCGACGACATCCACGAGGGTGACACCCGTATCACCGGTGTCACCCTCAACGGCGGCAAGCCGATCGTCCTCGGCACCACCGCGAAGAAGTCGGTCGACGTGACCATCACCGCCACGGACAACAAGGGCATCGACATCGGCTCCGCCTTCCTGTGGCGCGGCAAGAGCGTCGGTGACGCCGATGACGGCTTTGTCACCGACCCCGAGATCGTCAAGTGCACCAACCAGGGCACCAAGGGCACCTGCAAGCTGAAGTTCGTCTTCAACCCGCAGGAGCTGTACCTCAACAGCATCGCGGGCAGCTGGAAGCTGGCCGTGCTGGCCGACGCCAAGGACGAAGGCGAGAACGACGACTTCGCCATGTCCACCAAGTACCTGACCACCAACATCCAGCGCGCCTCCAAGCTGACGGTGAACGCCTCCCCGGAGCCGGCGAGGCAGGGCGACACCCTCACCGTCACCGGCGCCCTGACCCGCGCCAACTGGGAGACCGGCACCTACACGGGCTACACCGCACAGCCGGTGAAGCTCCAGTACCGGGCGAAGAACGCCACCTCCTACACCACCCTGAAGACGGTGAAGACCGACTCCAAGGGCAATCTGAAGACCACCGTCAAGGCCACGGCGGACGGCTACTACCGCTACTTCTTCGAGGGCACCCCGACCACCCCGGCCATCAAGGCCGGCGGTGACTTCGTCGACATCGGCTGAGCCGGAGAACCTTTCAGGGGCGGCGGCTCCGCGCATCCGGCGCGGGGCCGCCGCCCCTGGCGTTCCCGCCCCGCACGCGGCCCTGCACACCGCCCCGCCCACCGATCCGCACCCGCGTCGCACCGTGCCCCACCCTCGGCGTACCGCGTCGCGCCCTCGGCGCACCCTGCCGCACCCGCGCGGGAGAGCACCCCCACCGAAACATCTCGGCCAACGGGCACCCGACCCGCGCCCACAGGGCCGCCGTACGCCGTTTCAGTGCGCCCCTTCGCGCCCCTAGGCTGAACTGGGCGAAGTCCACCCCGTCCGGCCCCCCGACACGCCCCTTCTCACCCCTCCCCGCCCCTTCTCCCCACCCGTCCCTCGCCGCCGTGCGCAGGAGGCACAGTGACCATCGCGGACCACAGCTCCCCCCTTCCTCCCCTGCATCGCGTGGTCTCCGGTGAGGTGGGGCCGCCCTGCCCGACCGAGCTGCCCGACGGCTCGCCCGCCTGGCTGGTGACCAGACCGGACGATGTGCGCCAGGTCCTCTCGGACGCCCGCTTCCGCCGCTCCGAGCTGTGGACCGAGGACAGCCCCGCCCTCTCCACCGTCCCCAATCTGGTGAGCAACCCCGACCTGATGTTCAACCAGGACGGCGAGGGCCACATCCGGCTCCGCCGCACCCTGCGGCGCGCCTTCACCCCCCGGGCCGTCGCCCGCTGGGAGCCCTGGATCGCGGACATGGTCGAGCAGTGCCTCGACCAGCTGGAGCGCTCCGGTTCCCCCGCCGACATAGTCGCCGAGTACGCGCTGCCGCTGCCCGTCATGGTCATCAGCCGGCTTCTCGGCCTGGACGACTCGGTACGGACCCGGCTGCGGCACTGGGCCGACCACGCCTTCTCCAACGGCGCCCATGACGGCGACGACGTGGCCGAGGTGATGGCCGAGTTCGCCGAGTTCGGCGCCGGTGTGCTCGCCGAGCGCCGCGCCGCCCCCGGTGACGACCTGGTCAGCAGTCTGGTCCAGGCGGCGGACGCGGAGGGCGGCATCCCCGAGACCCAGCTCGTCCAGCTGGTCTGCGGACTGATCGTCGGCGGCCATGACTCCACCATGACCATGCTGAGCAACTGCCTCTTCTACCTCCTCGGCGAACGGCCCGACGCCTGGGCCCGGCTCGGCGCCGACGAGAAGGCGGCGGAGATCCTCACCGACCGGCTGCTCCATCTCATCCCGCTCGGCGACGACCGGGGCAGCGCCCGCCGCGCCGCCGAGGAGATCGAGGTCGGCGGGGTGCTGATTCCGGCGGGGGCGGTGGTGCTCGCCGATGTCGCGCTCGCCAACCGTGACCCCCAGGTCTTCTCCGCGCGGCCCTTCGACGACCTCTTCGCCCCGCTGGAGGCGCCCACCCTCACCTTCGGCGCCGGGCCGCACTACTGTCTCGGCGCCTGGCTGGCCCGGCTGGAGCTGCGGCTGGGGCTGCACCGGCTCGCCGCCCGCTTCCCCGAGCTGCACGCGGTCGAGCCGCCGGAGAGCGTGGCATGGCGCCTGGGCAGCAGCTCACGCAGCCCGCAGCGGTATCTCGTGGAGTGGTGACAGGCCCGTCCCGGGCGGTCGGATCGGCAGTCGGTTCGGCGGCCGGTTCGACGATCGAGGGCGCCCGGCCCGTACGGTGATGCCGTACGGGTACGGTCACCCCTCCTGGGCCGGGGCCCGCCGGATCGGTGCCACCGTGGCGACCGGCTCACGGGTGAGGAAGTCCACCACCAGCCGGTTCACCAGCTCGGGCTTCTCCTGCGTCAGGAAGTGCGAGGTCCCGGGCACGATCGCCAGCTCGGCGTCGGGCAGTGCCTGGAACATCTCCGTCATATGGGCCAGGGTCACCAGATCGTCGTCGGCGAACATCACCAGCGTCCGCGCCGTGACCGCCGCCAGCTCCCCGGCGGCCAGGTCCGGCTCCTTCTCCGCCATCTCGCCGATCTTGGTGGCGACGACCTTGAAGTGCTCCTCCCCGTCGGGTGAGACCTCCCCGTACGCCGGGCCGAGGAACTGGGCGATCTCGTCCACATTCCACTCCATGTCGGGCGCCGCCTCCCCGGACTTGTTGAAGCCGCCGCTGATCAGCACCAGCCGCTTCACCAGCTCCGGCCGTCGCATGGCCACCAGCATCGCGGTGAACGCCCCGTCACTGTGCCCGACGAGATCCACCGGCTCCCCGACGACGGTCTCCAGAAACGCGATCGTGTCCTCGGCCATCAGCTCATAGGTGATCGGCCCGGGTACATCCGGGGTGTGGCCGTGCCCCCGCCGCTCGGGGGTGTAGACCCGGAAGTGCTCCGCCAGGGCCCCGGTGTTCGGCGCGAAGAACCGGGCGTCCACCAGCCCGCCGTGCATCAGCACCAGCGGCTCGCCCGCGCCGGTCTCGTCGTACCAGGTCTTCACTGCGCCCAGCTGAACGTACGTACCCATGGTGTTCCCCGTTCCTTGTGCATCTCTGCGGTTCTTTCGGAGCGTAGACGGAGGCACTGACATCAACTCATCGGCGCGCGGCCGGTCTGCTCGCCGGACGGCCCTTCGGCGCAACCATTCGCCGCTCCCGTGTGTCGAGTTGGTACGGCGCGAGCGATTCCGCCCCCGTGCCGTCCGACAGTCCAGGGGGACTTCGTCATGAGAACTCACACCACCGCCAGAAGATGGGGAACGGTGGCCGCGATGACCGTCGTCGCCTCGCTCGCCGCACCGGGTGTCTCCGCCGTGCCCACCCTGCCCGCCGCACCGGCCGCGCCCGCCGCTCCGGCCGCCGCCTCCCCGCAGAGGTCCGCGCCGGTGGAGGAGGACTTCAACGGCGACGGCTATCGCGATGTCGCCGTCGCCGCCTCCTACGGAAAGGTGAACGACCACTCCGGGGCGGGATTCGTGACCGTGCTCTACGGGACGAGGTCCGGCCCCCAGCAGGCGCGCAGGCAACTGCTGCACCAGGACACCCCCGGGGTGCCCGGCACCGCCGAGCCGGACGACTTCTTCGGCTCCTCGCTCACCAGCGCCGACCTCGACCGCGACGGCTACACCGATCTGATCGTGGGCGCGTACGGCGAGGACATCGGCAGCACCGAGGCGGGCCAGTGGGTCGGCTCCCTCACGGTGATCCGGGGCGGCAAGGGCGGCCTCAAGAGCGCCGCGACGCTGCTGACCGGGACCGCCGTCCAGGCCATGATCGGCCGCCATGTCGTCGCCGCCGATATCGACGGCGACCGCGCCCCCGATGTCGTCACCACCGACCAGGGGCGCCATCTGCGGGTGCTCTCCGGGCCGTTCGACCGCTCCGGCAAGCCCCTCGGCGGCTCGGACACCGTCCCGGACGACGGCGACAGCGCGATCACCGACCTCGCCGCCGGGGACATCACCCGTGACGGCAGGGCCGACCTCGCCGCCACCCGTCACTCCTACCCGGACGACGACTCGTTCCACACGGTCTACTGGAAGGGCACCGCGTCCGGCCCCGCCGCCGCCCGGCACATCGTCCACGGCCCCGGCACCCGGCTCCAGGGCAGCAATCTCGACATCGGCGACATCAACGACGACGGTTACGAGGACCTGGTCGTCGGCCGCCCCCACGACGGCTGGGCCAGCGACCCCGCCGCAGCCACCGGCGGCATGATCACCTACGTCCCGGGCTCCGCCTCCGGCCCGGTCGGCACCCGGGTGCGCGTCTTCAACCAGGACAGCCCGGGTGTCCCCGGCAGCGCGGAGGGCCATGACAGCCCGTACGGAGCGGACCACTTCGGTACGGATGTCACCATCGGCGACATCGACGCCGACGGGTACGCGGACATCGCCGTCGGCGTCCCCCAGGAGACCATCGGCCCGGACGGCAAGCGCCAGGCGGGCACCGTCGTCACCCTGCGCGGCACCCGGAACGGGCCCACCGGCCAGGGGTCCCTTCTTCTCAGTCAGGACACACCGGGCGTCCCGGGGGTCACCGAGAACGGGGACTCCTTCGGCACGGCGGCGCGGCTGATCGACCTCGACGGCGACCGCCGGAGCGAACTCGTCGTCGGCTCCCGGGGCGAGAACCGGGGCGAGGGCGGGGTCTGGATCCTCGACGCCACCCGGGCCGGGATCACCGGCAAGGGCGCGGTCGCCTTCGGCGCGAGGAGCTTCGGGGCGAATCCCCGAGGGGCCAATCTGGGTGACCTCATCGGCCGCTGACCCGTGACCTGTCCCGGCGGGGGCCTGGTCAGCCCGCGTCGGGGCCGGGGGTGGCCGAGGCGCCCCGGGTCATGGCGTACCACCGGCTCCACCCTCCCGGCAGACACGCGATCCGCTCGACGTACTCGGCCACCAGGGCGTCTTCGGGGCCGAAACCGGGCAGCTCCTCCCGGAGGAGTGCGAACTCCTCGACGGCCCGCCGGTTCAGCAGCAGGGCGTACGCATGGCTTCGGCGCGGCGTCAGACCCCAGTGGTGCTCCGCCGCCAGCAGGGTGTTCACCACCCCGGGAGGCTCCGTCCGCGCCCGCTCGGCGGTGAACATGTCGTTCTGGAGCGCCGACATCCGCGCGGCGAGCTGCCGCAGCCGGGCGAGGAGCGGATGGCGGGCGACGCCGGACGGCAGCGGGCGGGGCAGGAACAGCTCGAAGAGATCGGCACAGAACCCGACGCCGATCGAGTACTCCCGTATCGCCAGGCACTCCTCGACCGTGGGAAACACCCCGCCCCTGCGGAAGGTGGTCTCCCGGCCCGCGCCCAGGGCGAGGAAGTCCTGTACGGACGCGGCGAACCGTACGGTGAACTCCGCCGGCATCAGCGCCCGCAGCTCCTCGCCCGCCACGGCGACCAGCCGCAGGATCCCGTGGTCGTCCGCCTCGGTGGCCGCCCCGAGCAGCAGATCGTGCGCCCGGCGGGCCGCCCGCGCCGTCCGGGCGGGCTCGGCCGACCGGTGGAAGTCGTGCAGGGCCGTGCAGTAGACGAAGGCCCGGACGACCGGACGGAGCCGCTCCGGCGAACCCCGGGGGAACACCACCCCGACGGCCAGCCCCAGACCCGCCGTCCGGTACAGCTCACCGGCGCCGTCCGGGAGGAAGTCCAGATGGTCCCCGATCCACTCCGGGAGCCGCGCGTCCAGCAGCTCGGCCTCCGGATGGGGATCGCACACCCAGGGATAGGCGGGCGGCACACAGGCCTGCTCCGAACCGGACGTCGTCACTCGGCTCTCCCGTCCATGGACCGGCGGCGCATCGGGCCCTCATCGTGCCCGCCGGGGGAGCGACCGGGAAGGCCCGGCGGGCCGACCCCCGGGCCCCCGGGCCCGACCCGGATGACCCTCCGGCCCGGTCCACCGGGCCCCGTACCCCGGTCCGGGAGGTCCTACGGTACGGGCGGCTGCGCCCCGGAGGCCCCTCCGCCTTCGGCGCCCGGCTGGTGCGGTTCGCCGTGGGCAGGCGGCATCCGTGCGATGGGGCGTCCCAGGCCCCTTCGGGCCCAGCGCGAGGTCTGTCCCCGGGCCGCTGGGCCCAGGGACGGGGCACCTCCCGGGCCCAGGCCCCTGCGTGGCGGCACCTCGCCGGCCGCTGGGCCCAGTTGGGGGAACCACCCGGGCCGCTGGGCCCAGGGGGAGGCCGTGCCGGCGTCGCGGCCCGGTGAACCCTTCCGGCCACAGCACCGGGCCGGGGGTCGGTGGGGGTCTGTCTCTGGGGTGCGGATCTCCGCCCCACCGGGCCGCGCCCACCGTTCCCATCCCGGGGGTACGGGCGGCTGTGTCGGGGTCTCTTCGGCCGGGCGGGACCAAGCGGGGGCCGGTGGGGGCAGGTGTCATGGGCCGGGGGGTACGGGCAGCACCTCCCGCAGGGCCGATCGGCCGTCGACGCCCAGCTTGCGGTAGGCGCGGCCCAGGGCGTTGTCGACCGTACGGACCGACAGGCCGCAGCACACCGCGATCTCACGGCTCGTCCGCCCCTGCGCCGCCAGCCGGGCGATCTCGTGCTCCCGGGCGGTCAGCGCCGCATGGACCGGCGAGGACGTGTCCCCGAGCGCGGCCAGCGCGGGCGTCGACACCCCCTCGCACCCCTCGGCGAGCAGCCGGGCGCGGGCGGCGGCGCGGCGGGCGGCCGACTCCCCGGCCGGGCCCGGGGTACGCCGCCACCACCCCGCCGCCAGCGCCAGCGCCTCGGCCGCCTGGACCGGCGCGCCCAGGGCCGACCAGCCATCCGCCGCCGCCGTCAGCGCCCGGGGATCCCCGCAGGCCACGGCGAGCGCATGCGCGGTACGGGCCGCCGCCACCGCCCCCTGGGCCGTACCCGCCCTCGCCACCAGCTCCTGGGCGGCCCGCCGGTCGCCCCACCGCACCAGATCGAAGAGGAGCGTCAGCGCCGCCGCCGACTCGCCCCGCGCCAGACACCCGGCCACCGCCTCGCGCAGTACCCCCGCCGCCGCGTCCCGGCCGCCCCCGCAGCGCAGCGCCCAGGCGTGCGCGCGCAGGGTGTCGGCCTGCCGCAGGGGACCCTCCGGGCCGTTCGCGACCGCCGCCAGCTCCGCCGCCTCGGGCCCCGGGCGGCCCCGGTACGCCCCCGCCAGCACCAGTCCCGCCAGCGCGCGCTGCTCCGCGTACCGGTGTCCGCACAGATGCGTCTGGGCACGGGCCTCCCGGAACAGCTCCGCCGCCTCGGCGGGCCGCCCGCGCGCCAGCGCGATCTGCCCCTGCACCCAGCCGAACCAGCTGACCAGCGCGGGTACGGGCGACCTGAGCAGATCGTCGAGCCCCTCCCGCGCACACCGCTCCGCCTCGTCCAGCCGCCCCGCGTCGAGGAGCGCCAGCGCCAGCAGATAGGCGCTGCGCCCGGGATAGAACACCTCGGTCCGCTCGGTGACCGCCCGGTGCGCGGCGCAGACCGCCCGGCCGGTGGTGACGGCGTCCTCGGCGGCCCCGGTGGCGAGTTCGATCCGCAGCCGGGCCTGGAGCAGCAGTACCCCGGCGGGGGTACGGGGCGGAGCCTCGGCCTCCGCGAGCCAGGGGGCCAGCGCCGTACGGGCCCGGTCTGGTTCCCCGGCGGCCGTCAGCAGCGTCGCCTCCCAGCCCGCGAGCACCGCCGACGGCCCCGGACGCCGAGCGGCCGCGTCGCCCAGCACGGCCAGCGCCCGCGTGGCGTTCCCCGGCCCGTAGAAGTGGTGCACGGCCAGGGTGACGGCGAGCGGTACGGCCTCCCCGGGATCCGCCGCCGCGAACGCCTCCTCCAGGACCGCGAGACCCTCCCGGAACTCCCCGCGCTGCCCCAGGGCCTCACCGAGCATCAGCGCCGCACGCGGATGGGGCCCATGGGCCAGCGCCGCCCGGGCCAGCGCGCACATGGTGTCCACATCGTCCTCGGCCAGCGCCCGTTCGGCCGCCCGTACCAGCAGCTCCGGGTCGGCGGTCCCGGTCGCCTCCAGCTCCCAGCGGGCCACCGCCGGTCCGTCCGCCGCGCGCCGCGACCCGTACCCCCGTACCCGTTCGACCTGGTCGAGCAGCAGGGTCCGGGCGCGCAGCCTGCTCAGCCCGGAGCGCAGCACCACGGCGTGCGGCGGGTGCGCCAGCGTCAGCAGCTCCCGGCGGCCCTCCGCGCGGCAGATCACCAGACCGCGCTCCTCCAGCTCGGCGAGGACGGCGGGACCCGCGTGGGCCAGCCCGTCGCGCAGCCCGACGGGCCCGCACACCGCGAGGAGTTCCAGCAGTGAGCGGTGGAGCGGCGGCAGCCCGTCGAGGCGGGCGTCGGACCAGCTGTCGGACCAGCACCCGGGCATCCGCGCGGGCAGCGCCCGTACCAGACACCACACACCCCGGGCCTCGCGCAGATTCCCGTCCGCGAGGGCACCCCGCAGCAGCTCCCGCAGCATCAGCGCGTTGCCCTGCGAGGCCGCCCACAGCGACCGGGCGGTCCACAGCGCGACCGGCCCGCCGAGCGCCCGGGTGAGCAGCGCGGCCGTCTCCTCGGCGGTCAGCGGGGGCAGTTCCAGCCGCAGCAGGGCGTCCTCCCGCCACAGCGACCGGAGGGCGTCCGGCCACCGGGCGCGGTCGTGCAGGGTCGCGGTGAGGAAGACCGTACCGTCGGCGAGGAGCAGGGCCAGCAGGGCGAGCGAGGCCGGGTCGAGCAGCTGGACATCGTCGACGACGAGCAGCGCGGGCCCGCTCGCCGCGCGCTGGGCCGCCGCCCGCCGCCTGGCCTCGGCGAAGAACGCGGCCGGGTCGCCGATCAGGGCGTCGTACGGGAGCAGCGGGGCGAAGGCGGAGAGCGGCAGCGCGCGGGCCGCCTCGGTCGCCCGGACCCGGAAGGCGCGCCGGCCGCCCGCCCCGGCGGAGCGGGTGAGGAACTCCTCGGCGAGCCGGCTCTTGCCGACGCCGGGGGCGCCGGTGATCAGCACGGCCCGGCAGGAGGGGCGGCGGAGCGCGTCCGCGAGCCCGTCGAGCGCGGCCTGCCGACCGGTGAACGGCAGCCGTGCCAGGGCCGCGTCACCGGCCGGCCGGCCTCTTACCCGGTCGCCGGTACCCCCTTCACCGCCGCCCGCCGCGCCCGCGATTGCTCCTGCGGTTGTTCCCGTTCCCGTTCCCGCTTCCGTGATCGTTCCCGGCATCCGTGTCCCCCGATCCCCTCGGTGGTACGGGTCCGGCCCCCCGGCCGTCCCCTCCGCCCGCGCACCGACCCGCAGCGTGACAGCAGTGGGCGTACGAGGCACGGCGGCGCGCCCTGTCGCATCGGCGGTGGAGCAGTGGATCCGCGATGGAGCAGCCGGGTACCGGCATTGGAGCAATGGACTGCTCTGTCGGCTCCCCCGCCGCCGGGGGGAAGGTGGCGGCACCGGAAACGACCGGCCCGGCGCGGCTCCCCGACCGCCCGGTCGCCGGTCGCATCCGGCCACATCACACCGACAGGACGGCTGAGCCCGTCCGTCCAGGGAAGGAAACCCATGCGCACGCCCACATTCCGCAGACTCGCCACCGCCACCGCCGCTCTCGGCACCGCGCTGGCGCTGAGCGTCCCGGCGGCCTCGGCCGCGTCCGCCGGGTCCGACCGGCTGGTGCCGGGGGAGTGGTACACGGTCCAGCTGCTGACCCTGCGCTGCAACAACATCTCCGAGAGCGGCGAGGACGAGCTGTACCTCAAGGTCGACGGCGGTGTCGCGGTGCCCACCTCGGTCTGCCGTGAACGCCAGGTCCTCGACTACTCGCAGGTCGACCCCTGGCGCTTCCTCTTCGAGGGCGGCACCGTCCTGCCCGTGGAACTCTGGGAGCAGGACCCCGATGTCATCGACCCGGACGACAAGCTGGGTGTGTTCGAGCTGAACGACACCCGCGTCAACGCCACCAACATAGCCAGGATCATCAAGGGGACCGACTACAGCTACACCCTGACCTACCGGGTGCTCCCGGTGGTCTGATCGCCTCACCGGAACATGCGGGAAGACGCACGAGGATGCCAGGGGTGGCCGCGGCTGCCCCTGGCTCATCCGGTTCCGGGGTACGGGGGTACGGGGGTACGGGCGGTCTGGTCGTGCCATGCGCGGGGCAGGGTCGCTTCGGTCGCTGTGCTGTCACGACTCCCGGCCGACGCCTCTCGGAAGCTGCCAGAATCCTTTCGGGCGGCCCCCGCCTCTTATGTGTGTGACGGCGACCCGGCCGGCACGGAACACCGGAGGTACCCATGCTCGTCGCTTCCCTGACGGCGGGAGCCGTACTGCTCTGCCTGTGTACGGTCGTCCTGCTGCGCGCCCGGGGGCGCCGCCGTGGCTGACACCGCATGGCCCGGCGACGCCCTGGTGCGGGCGGCCCAGCAGGGCGACGCCGAGGCGACGACCGCCCTGGTCCAGGGCTCCCATCCGCATGTACGCCGCTTCGCCCACTCCCTGTGCGCCTCGCCCGAGGACGCCGAGGACGCGGCCCAGGAGGCGCTCATCGTTCTCTACCGGAGGATCGGCATGCTGCGGGCCTCGGGCGCGCTCGCCTCGTGGATGTTCCGTATCGTCCGCAATGAGTGCCTGCGCCGGATGCGCGCCGCGTCCCATCGGAGTGCCGGGGCCGACACCGGCGATGCCCCGGGCGCCGGACTCCCCTCCGCCGAGGAGCGCGCGCTGGCGCGGCTGGAGGCCCAGTGGGTGGTGGACGCCATCCTGGCCCTCCCCGACGACCAGCGCCGGGTGCTCATCATGCGGGACATCCAGGGGCGCAGCGGGCGGACGACCGCCGAGGCGCTGGGGCTGTCCACCGCGGCGATGAAGTCCCGGCTGCACCGGGCGCGGGCCACGGTCCGAGGCGCCCTCGCCGACCCCCTCGGCGACGGCGGTCCCGGGGAGCGCCGATGACCGGCCCGCCGATGACCGCCCCGCCGGGGAAGCCCTCGGTGGGGGAGCCCTCGGCGGGGAAGCCCTCGGCGGGGAAGTCCTCGGCGGGTGAGTTCGCCAGCCGCTCCGTCCCGGTGCACCTGGCGCGCGGCGCCGTCGGCTTCGGGGCGCTGGCCGGCTCGGTGGCCCTGCTCCCGGCGGTGGGCCCGGTCTCCTTGCTGCTGGCGCCCCTGGGGCTGCTCGTGCTGCGCGGCTGCCCGATGTGCTGGGCCATCGGGCTGGCGCAGACGGTGTCCCGGGGGCGGCTGCGGAGATCCTGCACCGAGGACGGCTGCCGGATCACCACGGCCCCGCCCGCCGCCCCCGCCGATCGTTAGGGGGGAGAGGGCCCGGCGGATCGTTCGGGATCGTTCGGGATCGTTCGCGGCGGAGGGGCCCCGGGCGTGGCGGGCCCCTCCCCGGATGGGCGGGTAGCGACCCGTACCGGAGAATGGTGCTCGTTCATCGGTATGAGGAGAGCAGATGCCGGAAAGCGGACCGGTCATGTCCCGAGCGTTCAAGGTCGGCGTGTGGCGGTCGTACATGGAGATCCATCAGCGGGTGCTGACGGAGATCGCACGCGCCCTCGACGAGCGCCACCGGCTGTCGGTGAGCGAGTTCGACACGCTGGTGAACATTCCCCTGGACGGGGTACGGCTCAAGGATCTCGGCAGGCGTACGGTGCTGACCCAGAGCGCCGTCAGCCGGATGTGCGACCGGCTGGCCCGGCGCGGCCTGGTGACCCGTACCCCGGTCGCGGAGGATCAGCGCGGCGCGCTCGTCCTCCTCACCGACGAGGGGCGCACCCTGCTGAGGGCGGCCGTGCGGACCAATGCCGAGGTGGTCGAGGAGAACTTCACCGCCCGGCTCGGGGACGAGGAGCTGAGGGCGCTCCACGCGCTGCTCGGACGGCTCGCCGTGGAGGACGGCGGCGAGCAGTGCGACACGCCACGGTGACGTAGGTCACCCACGATTTCCGATCCGGGTGGAATGGGCACCCCCTTCCGTCTGTTTGGATGAATGCGCACGCAACAAAGTGCACATCGGACAGGCCGCTCCGGCGGCCCCCATCCAAGGAACGCGGGAACATGAGCGACAACAGCTACCTCACCCACCGCCTCACCCCCGAGAACACCGGGATCCTGCTGGTCGACCACCAGACCGGGCTTCTCATGGGCGTCCAGGACCACGACCAGAACGAGGTCCGCCGCAACGCCCAGGCCCTCGCCCGTACCGCCAAGGTCTTCGGCCTCCCCATCGTGGCCACCACCTCCGCCCCGCAGGGCCCCAACGGCCCGCTCCTCCCGGAGCTGGTCGCCGAGCTGCCCCAGGGCGCGCCGATCATCCACCGCAGCGGTGAGGTCGACGCCTTCGACGACCCGCGCTTCGACGAGGCCGTCCGCGCCATGAACCGTCCCAACCTGGTCATCGCGGGTGTCATCACCGATGTCTGCCTGATGTTCGCCTCCCTCTCCGCACTCGGCCGCGGCTACCAGGTCCACGCCGTGTTCGACGCGTCGGGCACCACCAACAAGCTGGCCCGTGAGACCTCCCTGCTGCGCCTCCAGAACGCCGGTGCCACCCTCAACAGCACCGTCGGTGTCATCTCCGAGCTGCTGCGCGACTGGAAGAACCCCGGCGGCCCCGGCACCGCCGACATCTTCAGCAGCCTGGCCATGCCGTTCTACGGCGCGGTGAGCGCCAGCCACGCCGCCGCCAGCGGCGCCAACGGCTGACCCCGGGCCGACGACCGGCGACCCGGCGGTGACGGCGGCGAGGTGGTCCCACCCCGCCGTCCCCGCCGGGCCCCGGCCTCCGCCGGGCGGGTGTGACGCCCCGCCGCGCCGGGCGGTGCGCCGGGGCGGGACGCGGCGGGCCGGGTACGGTACGGGCCATGTGCGGTACGGGGGCCAGGTGCGGCACCGGGCGTGTGCGGTACGGGCCGTGTGCGGTACGGAGGTGAGGAGACCCCTTGAGCTCCATGCGTGTCGCCGAGGTGAGCACCCCGGGCGGAGCGTTCCGGCTGGTCGAACGGGAAGTGCCCCGACCCGGGCGGGGACAGGTCCGGATCGCGGTCGAGGCGTGCGGGATCTGCCACAGCGACGCCTTCTTCGTGGACAACGCCCTCCCCGGGCTGAGCTTTCCGCTGGTCCCCGGCCATGAGGTGGCGGGCCGGATCGACGCACTCGGCGAAGGGGTCACCGGCTGGAGCCCCGGCGACCGGGTCGCGGTCGGCTGGTTCGGCGGGAACTGCGGCCACTGCCGCTCCTGCCGTACGGGCGACTTCATCACCTGCGCCTTCCTCCAGGTGCCCGGCTGGGCCTACCCGGGCGGCTTCGCCGAGGCCATGGTCGCCCCGGCCGGCGCGCTCGCCCGGATTCCGGACGGGCTCTCCGCCACCGAGGCGGCACCGCTCGGCTGTGCGGGCGTGACCGTCTTCAACGCGCTGCGGCACAGCGCCGCCCGCCCCGGCGACCTGGTCGCCGTACTCGGCCTCGGCGGCCTCGGCCATCTCGGGGTCCAGTACGCCGCCGCCTTCGGCTTCGACACCGTCGCCATCGCCCGCGGCGCCGACAAGGAGGAACTGGCGCTGCGCCTCGGCGCCCGCCACTATCTCGACTCCACCGCCGTCACCGTGGCGGACGCCCTGCGCGACCTCGGCGGCGCGAAGGTCGTGCTGGCCACCGCCGCCAGCTCCGACGCGATGTCCCGGACGGTCGACGGCCTCACCCCCCGGGGCGAACTCGTCGTGATCGGCGCCTCCCCCGACCCGCTCGACGTCACCCCGCTCCAGCTGATCACGGGCGCCCGGAGCATCCGCGGCCATCCCTCCGGCACGGCCCGCGATGTCGAGGAGACCATGGCCTTCACCGCCCGGAGCGGGGTGCGCCCGATGGTGGAGACGGTCCCGTTGGCGGAGGCGGGTGCCGCCTTCCAGCGTATGCGCGACGGCGCCGCCCGCTTCCGGATGGTGCTGACCACCGACCGCTGACGACCGACGGCTGCCCCGCGCCGCTGCCCCGCGCCGCAGGCCGGACCGCCGACCGCCGACCACTGGTCACCGGCCTCCGGCCTCCGGTCACCGGCCGCCGGGGCTCAGTCCTCCGACAGGATGTGGCCGTCCTCGTCCAGCGGCGGGCGGATCCGCTCGGGCTCCTGACTGTTGGCATCGGTCGGACGCGGCCCCTCCGGCCCGTCCGGACCCCAGCGCACCAGCCGGCGGGTGCGCCCGACCTGGTACCAGGAGCCCTGGAACTCGACCCGGTTGACCCGCCCGGCGCGCAGCCGGTCGGCGGCCGCCGCGTACTCGATCAGCTCCGGGACCGCCTCACCGCCCTCGGCGAGCAGCGCCCGCGCGTCGGCCATCGTCTCCGCGTCGATGGAGATCAGCCCGTGCATCCGGGGCCACGCCCAGGTCAGCGCGAAGTTCAGCGATCTGCGGGCGGCGTGCGGGCTGATGTGCGGACCGCTGACCGGCTTCCACCCAAAATCCGTCTGCTCCACCACCGTGAAGGTCGCGGGCAGCAGCAGGACGTCCGGGTGGGTGTCCAGCGCCCGGCGCGAGTCCCTGACGGCGTCCTCGGCGAACAGGGCGGCGGTGTAGCACAGATCGCGCAGGGCCAGCTGCTCCGCCGCCTGGGTCGGGGGGACCGGCGCGTCCGGGTCCAGGACCAGGCCGTCGTCGATCCCCGGCCCCCGCTTGCCCCGGCTCCACTCGGGGACGAGCGGCTCCGGGTCGGTCGGCCGGGGCGGCTCCAGACCGTCGGGGCCCGTTCCCGCGTACTCCTCGGCGCGGACGACCCGGTAGCGGACCCCCGCCACCGCCAGCTCGTCCACCCGCTCGGTCTCCATCAGGGCGACCGCCGCCAGCAGGGCGCGCCGCTCCTCCCGGTCCCGGGCCCCGTCCTTCGCGCGGAACCACAACAGCGAGTTCAGACAGTTCCGTGCCAGCTGCGGACAGCCGGACGTCACCGGGGACACCACCCGCCAGCGGTTCCCGTCCCCGTCGCCCTGCGCGGCCACCCCGAACAGCGGGCCGCGCACCGCCAGCTCGTCCACGCGGGCGGCGGCGTCGGCCGCGTCCGCCTCCATCGCGGCCTCCACCGGCTCCACCGGCACCCGTACCAGCATCGGCCGCGCCCGGCGCGGCCCCACATCCTCACGGTCCATGCCCCCATCCTGGCGACCGCGCGACGCCGCCGTGGTGGGTTCCCGATTCCGCGCCACTCGGGGGCCACAAGTGGCGCGGACCACACGCTCAGGAGCGGATTTCGCGGGTGCGGTACGGGTGTCAGGTGCCCCTCGGGTGCGGTACGGGGGTCCGGGCGTCAGCGGGGTGTCTCGACGTATGCCGCCAGCTGGGCCAGCGAGGAGGCGATCCCGGCCTCGTGGTCCGCCCGGTCGATGCCGGGCGGGACATCCGTGGCGGTGACGGTGACCTCGGTCCCCGTACCGACGGGGGCGAGCGCCCAGGTCATCGTCATGGTGCCCGCGAACGCCGGGTCGTCGGAGACGAACACCGCCCGCTGGACCACGCGTTCCGACGGCACCAGCTCGGCGAAGCCGACATCGACCACATCCGTGGTGTCGGACGACTTGCCGGGGCCGCCGGTGGGGTCGAGATGGGTGAGGATCATCCGGAACCCGCCACCGGGCCGGGGATCCCATCGCTCGATCCGCCCCCGCATGCCGTCCGGCGGCAGCCAGCTCTCCAGCGACTCCCGGCTGAGGAGGGCACCGTAGACCACCGGGGGTGGTGCGGCGATCAGCCTGTCGGCGCGGTCGGTCCTGCCCATGCCCGGATTCTAGGGCCGGTACGGTCCTGTCGTCCGGTACGGAAGGCCCCGTACCGGTGGTCAGGGCTTGCGGTGCACCGAGACCGCGTACTCCCCACCGGTGTACGGGTCGCGCGACCAGGTGGCGTATCTGGCCTCCAGGACGAGCCCCGCCGCCCCGCAGTGGGTGTCGTAGTCGTCCAGGGTGTACCCCCGGTCCAGGGAGAACCCCGCGACCAGCCGGCCGCCGTCCGGCCGGACATGTCCCGCCACACCCGCCACCAGGGCCGCTTCCGTACCGGGTGGGGTGAACAGCGGGACATTGCCCGCCATCACCACCACATCGAAGGAGCGCCCCAGATCGAGACCGACGAGGTCCTGCCGGTGCCAGCTGATGTCCGGCGCCAGCCGCCGCGCGGTGTCCAGCATCGAGGCGTCGATGTCGACACCGGTCACGGCCACACCGTGGCGGGCCAGCTCGATGGCCACCCGCCCGGTGCCGCAGCCCGCGTCCAGCACGGTGGCGGGCCCGAACGAGCGCACCAGCTCCGCCTCGCCGTGGACATCCCCGCCGTCTGCGGCGATGCGGTCGAACCGGGCCTGGTAGTCGTCACCGTTCCACATCATGCGGCCAGCCTGACACAGCCGACCCGCCCGCCCGCTCGCGGGAGGGTTCCCAGAGGGTCCCCCCCCCGGAGACCCTGGGCAGTTTCGTTTGGATCAGCGCGCAGACCACAGGCGGGTGCGGTGCCGGCCCCGGACAAGCCGGCCGGGCGAGGGTGCTCATGGGCGCCTCGTCACGGTGGGCGCCGGCCCCGTCCGCGCCTCCGTGGACGAGCGGGACACCGGCCGATCCGGCCGACCGGCCGGAGGGGAGCGGTCAGTCCGGTCCGGCGGGCTTATGCGTGCCGGTCGTGCCCCGCAGGGCCTTCGCGAGGGTCCGCCGTACGGACTCCAGCTCCGTCCGGTGCCGGTCGACGGTCCGCCTCTGGTACGCGGTCTCGACGGCGAACCACATCCCGGTGAGGTTGGTGCGCTTCTTGCAGGCGATGTCCTGGAGGGCGGTCCGGACGGCCTCCTTCTTCGGCGCGTCACGGAGCTGGGGGTCGCCGGGCGGGACCAGCGGGTCCCGGTACTCCAATCCCGCGGCGGCCATGCACTGCGACCAGCGGGCGAACACCTCACGGGTGCGTGAGTCCTTCCGGGACGCCTCGAAGGCGTCGCTGGAGAGACGCAGCGGCAGATTGAGATCCGGTCCGCCCCGGCGGACAAGTCCGAGGTCGGTGTCCGCGTACCCGGCGCAGCCGCCCTCGGGCACCTCGCGGCCCCGGACGCGGGTGCGGCCGGTACCGAAGATCACGGTCTCCTGCTGCCGGCTGAAGCCGGGCCGTTCGGGCGGGGGCAGGCGGGCGGGGTCGCGGGCGCCCAGGCCGTAGCCGTCCTGTGCCGCGAGGGCGGCGTCGGTGATGCCGTAGCGCCGGTCGGTGGACGACCGCGGGCCGGTCTCCCGGCGCGGCGGTCCGGGTGGACGGTAGCGGAAGCCGAAGTCCCGGGTGCAGCGGTCGATGGCGTCGGCCCGGACCTGGTTCAGTCTCCGCATCTGCTGGTCGTCGAGGAGGTACTCGTCCAGCGGCAGCTTCAGCCCGTGCCCGGCCACGACCACGGGAATCCGGCCCAGAGAGGGCTCGCCGCCCTGCTTCTGACCGGTCGACGCCGACCCACCGGACCCACCGGACCCACCGGACCCGCCGGCGCAGCCGACCAGCACGGCCAGGGCGACGGCGGCGCATCCGGGCATCACGGTACGCCGCCGTACACGACCGGAAGGGAACAGAGACATGGTGACTCCTGAGTCCTGAGTTCTGAGGAAGAAAGGGGAGTCGGGCGCTCGGACCCGGGAAGTCCGGGCCGCCCGCGTGGGCGGCCCGGACAGCGGGATCAGGCCACCCACCTCGCGGAGGTCACCTTGTTCTTGTAGACATCGCTGAAGTTGCCCCGCGCACCAGGGAGAAGCCGGCCACAGGTCCCGGTGTAGTTCGCGTCCGTGCACAGCTGCCAGGCGTAGACGTCCCGGTTGTCATAGGACGCGGTGTTGTTGTCCGGGCTGACCGACGGGCTGGTGGGGAACCGGTCGTTGGCGAAGTTGGGATCCGAGCTGACCAGATCGAAGATCCCGCCGCCGAAGTTGCTGTTGTAGTAGAGCCCCAGCTCGCCTGCCTCCAGGACGCCGTTCTTCTCGGCCGCGGCGGCCGGCGCCGCGGTGGCGGCCCCGGCTCCGGCGATCATCAGCAGTGCGGCCCCCGCGGTGGCGGTGCGTGCCAGACGGCGGGACAGGGTTGTGCGCATGGTTGACTCCTTCGATGAGGCGGAGGTGATGTGCTCGCCGGACCGGGAAGTCCGGGGTCACCTGGACCAGGGGCGCGCCCTGCCCAGGCTGTTCGCGAGAGCCGTACCGGTACCGGTGGACCCGGAGCGGAACCGCGCGGAGAGCCGGTGGCCGACCGGCTCTCCCCCGTACCGAACAGCCACGATTCAACTGCGGGCGCCCGCCCCGCGAACAGGTGGTCTCACCGGAAGAAGTAGCGGACCGTACTTTCTCCGGTGCGCCCGGGCACTCGGGAAGCCGCACACACCGGGCCACGCGGAACGCCCCCTGCGGTGATGACCTTGCTGCCGATAGCGTGGCCACGCCATGACAAAAGACGCAGAGAACCCCCACTCCCTCGACCGCCACCACCTCACCCCCCGACCTCACCCGGCAGTGGACGCGGCCCCCGCCCCTGTCGTACCGACGGCGCCGCACGGGAGGTGTGGCCCATGACCTCCCGTCCACCGGCGGGCCACTTCGGACGCCGGTTACGAGAGCTGCGCACCGAGGCCGGACTCAGCCAGGAGGAACTGGCGAACGCGTCGGGGGTGACCAGCCGAACCGTGGCCGACCTGGAACGGGGACGGACCCGCGGCCCTCAACGGCGAACCGTGCAGGCCCTGGCCACAGCCCTGGGACTCGACCGGACCACCGCCCGGAACCTGGAGCAGATGGCGCTCCTCGGCCGCCCCCGGAAGCGACGGGCACCCTTCGAACCCCCCAACACGCTGGCCCTGCCCCGGGACCTCGGTGACTTCACCGCACGCGACCCGGAACTCGCCCGGCTGCGGGCCCTGGTGGAACGGCCCGATGCCACCCATCCACCCATCGTGGTGATCGTGGGACAGCCCGGCCTGGGCAAGACGTCCTTCGCCGTCCACGCCGCACACCGCCTGAGGGAGCACTTCCCCGACGGGTGCTTCGCACTTGACCTCCACGCCATGGGACCCGAGCCGCTCACCGCGGCCGAGGCCCTCACCCGCCTGCTCCGGGCACTGGGCGTCTGCGATGAGGCCATCCCCGTCGCCACGGACGACCGATCGGGCCTGCTGCGCTCGCTGACCGAGCACCGCCGCCTCCTGCTCCTGCTCGACAACGCCGCGGACGAGGCCCAGATACGCCCCCTCCTCCCCTCGGCCGGTGCCTCACTGACCCTCATCACCAGCCGCTGTGCCCTGGCCGGTCTGGAATCGGTCGACCGTGTCCGTCTGCCCCTGCTGCGCAGGGAGGAAGGAGTCACGCTGCTCCGGCGGATCCTCGGCGGCCGGCGGGTGGACCGGGAGGCCCAGGCCGCCCGCACCCTGGTGGACCTGTGCGGGCATCTGCCGCTCGCCGTCCGCATCGCCGGCCAGCGGATCGCGAGCCGACCCGATGAACACCTGGGCACCCTGGTGGCCCAGCTCTCCCCACCGGAACGAAGGCTGGACACCCTCCACAGCGGAGACCTCCGAGTACGGGCCGCCTTCGCCCTCTCGTACGGGAATCTGAGCACCCCCGCCCGGACCCTGCTGCGCCGCTCCTCGCTGGCCGCCGGTCCCGACTTCAGTGTCGAGGCCGCCGCCCTGCTGGCCGGCCTGACCGTCGGCCGAGCGGTACGGTACGCGGACGAGCTGATCGACGCCGGGCTTCTGTACGCCGTTCCCGGCACCGGGCGATACCGCTTCCACGATCTGATCAAACTGTTCGCCGCCGAGCGGACGGCGGCGGAGGACGGGCCCGAGGTGCGTGGATCGGCCCTGGACGGGACCGCCGACTGGATGCTGGCCCGGGCCACCGCCGCCGCCCGCCACTTCGACGCCGAGCACCACAGCACCCCGGCCGGGGACCCCGACTCGGCCACCGCGCCCACCGGCCGCGACCGGGCCCGTGAGTGGCTGGAGGCCGAGCGCGACCAGTGGCTCGCCTCGCTTCGCCACGCCCACACCACCGGCCGCCACCGGCAGGTCGTCGACGCCGCCGAGGCCATGCACTGGTTCTCCGACCTCGCCCCCCACTGGCACCAGTGGGCCGATGTCTTCCAGTGCGCCGTCGACGCCGCCCGCACCCTCGGGAGCCCGCGCGAGGAGGCGACCCACCTCAACTACCTCGCCTGGGCCCACAATGTCTGCACCCACCAGCACCACGCCGCCCTCGAAGCCGCCGACGCCGCCCTCTCCACCGCCCTCGCCTGCGGCGACCGGCTCCAAACCGGCTGGGCGCTCGGGTACGGGGCGGGCGCGCTCCGCAGGCTGGGACGGATGGACGAGGCCATCGCCCGGCTTCGCGCCTGGGCCACCTGCCACCGTGACAACCCCACGCCCTACGGTGGCAGGCTCACCGAACTGACCATTCTCAACACGCTCGGGGAGGCCCTGCGCCAGCACGGCCGGGCCGACGAGGCCCTCGCCCACCACCTGGACTGCCTGACGATCTGCCGGCAGAACGACCCGGGACTCCCGCCCCATCTGCTCGCCCTGTATCAGGCCGTCGCCCTGCGGAACATCGGCAGCGACTACATGACCCTCGGCCGCTGGCAGGAAGCCGAAGCCCCGCTGCGGCAGGCCCTGATCGCTTTCGAGGCCCTGGATTCACCGGCCCACAGCGGACCCGTCCAGCTCGAACTGGGCCGCCTCCTCCGCTATCTCGACCGCCCCGGCGAAGCCCGTACGGTACTGGCCGCCGCTCTGCGTACCCTCACCGCTCATCACCACCCCCGCCAGACCGAAGCCGCCGCCGAGCTGTGCTACCTCGACCGGGCCCGCCACTGAGGCGCCACCCATATGCCTCCGCGCACCCTCCGTTCACGCTCATGGGACTCCTCACGGCCCCGGCGTCCCGGCCCCGGCGGGCCGGGACACGGGGGAACGGGTACACCGGGAACCCTGCTCCACCACGCCCTGCTCGGCATCGCCCGCATGCACAACCTCGCCCTCGCCGGACAGGCCGGCGGATCGCACCGCGACCGACCTGCCCAGGGCGAGTCAAAGATCATTTACGTCAGGTGTGCTGGGCGATCTGGAGCAGATTGCCGCAGGTGTCGTCCAGCACCGCGGTGATGACCGGGCCCATGTCCACCGGCTCCTGGGTGAACCGCACCCCGAGCCCGCGCAGCCGGCGGAACTCGGCGTGCACATCGTCCACGGCGAAGGAGGTGGCCGGGATGCCGTCCGCGACCAGCGCCGTCTTGTACGGCTGCACCGCGGGGTGGCTGTCGGGCTCCAGCACCAGCTCGGTGCCGTCGGGGTCCTCCGGCGAGACCACGGTGAGCCAGCGGTACTCGCCGATCGGGACCTCGGTCTTCTTCAGGAAGCCCAGGACCGTGGTGTAGAAGCGCAGCGCCTTGTCCTGGTCGTCGACGAAGACACTGGCCAGATGGATCCTCATGGGGCGCTCTCCGGTGCGTCGGGCCTGAGCCATCGGGTCATGACGCGCTCAAGCGGTTCGGTGTCCAGGTCATGGAACTTGTAGCGGCCCTCGCGCCGGGTCCTGACCAGCCCCGCCGCCTCCAGGACGGCGAGGTGCTGGCTGACGGCCTGCCGGGACATGCCCAGACCGTGCCGGGTCGCCAGCCGCGCGCATATCTCGAACAGGGACTGCCCGTCCCGCTCCGCCAGCCCATCGAGGATGTGTCTGCGGGTGGGGTCGGCCAGCGCCTTGAAGACATCATCGGCCATGGCCCCACCATAGGCAAGCATCGACTTGCCTATCAAGCCGGAGCCCGTCGGCCGACCCCCTCGCGGCTGCTAGATTCGTCCGCCATGCGATCACGTCAGTACGACTTCAGCTTCCGCTACCGGGCCGGTCGGATACGTACCTGGGGCATCGCCCTGCTGGCCGTGGCGGCGCTGCTGTGGACCTGGTGCGCCGTGCTGCTGCTCACCCCGTACGAGGTCGACGAGGAACCCTTCGACCGCTACCCCGTCCAGTGCGAGTCACGGCTGTGGGGCGAGCCCGACGAGAACGAGAGCCCCCGTCGGGCCGCGGCCTGTCTGACCGAACGAGACTGGCCCGAGGCGCTGGCCCTGCTCGCCCTGTCCGTACCGGTGTCGACCGCCGGAGTGGCGCTCTTCGTGAGCGGCGGCCTGAGTCGCCGGATGAGCGCCCATGCCGAGGCGATGCGTGAACTCGACCGCGTCGCCGACGAACAGAAGGCGTAGCTCCCGCCCCGCACGGCCAGCACCCTCCGGCCGTGCCTTCGCACAGGTCCCCGAAACAGCGGTGGGCCCCGGTCTCCTTGAGGAGGCCGGGGCCCGGTCGAGCGCTGGGCAGGCCTTGCACCTGCATCCCCCCACGGGAAGTGGGGTGTCTTTCCTTGGACCACCAACGCCGGTCCCGCCACCGGTGTTCACCGGCGCGAGCAACAAGATCAACCTTAGCAGAGCCCGCACCCGGGATCCGCCCGGCTGCCACGGATCCGCGGCTTCGCCCGGTCGGTGGGGCGCTTGACCCTCACGTGGCGTGATGCCGCAGGGTCGGTGGTGTGGAAGAGCATCTGACCGTGGGACGTGTGGCCGGGCTGGCCGGTGTGAGCGTCCGCACGCTGCATCACTATGACGAGATCGGACTCGTGCAGCCGTCCGCGCGGACCGGAGCCGGGTACCGGGCCTACTCGGCCGACGACGTACGGCGGCTGCGGGAGGTACTCGCCTATCGGCGGCTGGGCTTCGGACTGCGTGAGATCGCCGACCTGGTCGACGACCCGGCCACCGACCCGGTCGCGCATCTGCACCGGCTGCGCGCCCTGCTGCTGGAACAGCGCGACCGTGCCGCTGCCATGGTGACGGCCATGGACCGGGAGCTGGAGGCACGGGCCAGGGGAATCAGGACGACACCGGAGGAGCGACTGAAGATGCTCGGACCACAGTTGTACGAGGTCATCGGAGCCGCCTACCCGACAACGCGGCGCACCGAGCCGAGGATCGCCGCGCAGGTCTGGGAGGCGCTCGGGGACGCCCGGACCGTACTGAACGTCGGGGCCGGCACCGGCAGCTACGAGCCCCCGGACCGCGATGTCACGGCGGTGGAACCCTCGGCGGTGATGCGGGCCCAGCGCCCCGCGGACGCGGCGCCCTGTGTGGCCGCCAGGGCGGAGAGCCTTCCGTTCGAGGACGGGTCCTTCGACGCCGCGATGGCCTTCAGCACCGTCCACCACTGGCACGACCCGATCGCCGGGCTGCGCGAGATGCGGCGGGTGGCCCGCCGGGTGGTGGTGTTCACCCATGAGGCCGGTGACACCGGCTGGCGTCATCGGTTCTGGCTCACCCGCGACTATCTGCCCGAGGTCGCGGAGCTGGTCGCCGGCCGCCCCTCGGTGGACCGGCTGGCCGCCGCGATCGGGGCCCGGATGGAGCCGGTGCTGATCCCCTGGGACTGTGCCGACGGCTTCTTCGAGGCCCACTGGCGCCGGCCCGAGGCCTATCTGGACGAAGAGGTGCGTCGCGGGGTGTCCGTCTGGACCCGGGTCGGCCCGGAGGCCGAGCAGCGGGCGGTGAGCGGCCTCCGCGACGACCTCGCCTCGGGCCGCTGGCCCGAACGCAACCGCGAACTCGTCGGCCTCGACGCGGCGGAGCTGGGCCTCCGCCTCCTCGTGGCCTGAACCACGATTACCTCGGGCCCCGGTTGAAGAGCGCCGTCGACCAGCGGTAGCCGAGTGCGGTCAGGCCCAGGCACCAGGCGAGGGCGAGCCAGCCGTGGTGGCCGATCTCGGTGCCGAGCAGCAGGCCGCGCAGGGTCTCGATGGCGGGGGTGAACGGCTGGTACTCGGCGATCGGCCGGAACCAGCCCGGCATGGTCTCGGCCGGGATGAAGGCGCTGGAGATCAGCGGCAGGAGGATCAGCGGCATGGCCATATTGCTCGCCGCCTCGGGGTTCGGGCTTGCCATGCCCATCCCGACCGCGATCCAGGTGAGCGCCAGGGCGAACAGGACGATCACTCCCAGGGCCGCGAGCCACTCCAGGGGTGTGGCGTCGACGGAGCGGAAGCCGATGGCCACGGCGACGACTCCGACGAGGGCCAGGCTGGCCAGTACCTGGAGCACACTGCCGACCACGTGTCCGATGAGCAGAGAGCTTCGATGGATCGCCATGGTCCGGAAGCGGGCGATGAGACCCTGGGTCATGTCCATGGAGACGGAGACCGCCGCCCCGATCACCGTGCTGCCGATGGTCATCATCAGCAGGCCCGGGACGAGGTAGGCGATGTAGTCGGAGCGGTCCGCACCGCCGCCGCCGATGCCCGCGCTCATCACATCGCCGAAGATGTAGACGAAGAGCAGCAGCAGAATGATCGGTGTGAGCAGCAGATTCAGCGTCATCGACGGGTAGCGCCGCACATGCAGCAGATTGCGCCGCAGCATCGTGGACGAGTCCCGGACGGCGAGGGACAGAGCGCTCATCGGACGGTCTCCTGGGTGCGGTCGGGGGTGTCGGTGCCGCCGGTGAGGGCGAAGAAGACGTCGTCGAGGTCGGGGGTGTGGACGGTGAGTTCGTCGGCCTGGATGCCTGCGGCGTCGAGCCAGTCGAGGATGGCGCGCAGTTCGCGCTGGCTGCCGTCGCTGGGGATCCGGAGGGAGAGCGACTCGTCGTCGTGGGCGGCCTCGCCGAGGGTTTCGGTGGCGGTGCGGTAGGCGGCGGGGTCGGTGAAGCGGAGCCGGACGTGCCCGCCGGGGACGATCCGCTTCAGCTCCTCGGCGGTGCCCTCGGCGGCGATCTTCCCGTCGTGGAGGACGGCGATGCGGTCGGCGAGCTGGTCGGCCTCCTCCAGGTACTGGGTGGTGAGGAAGACGGTGACGCCGCCGGAGACCAGTTC